>CASENS010000076.1 GCA_949289345.1 uncultured Bacteroides sp. | reverse complement strand
GGTCTAAGAAAAACGGGAAATTTTAAAAGGGTAAAATAAAATTGACCCCCAACACCAGGACTTTAAAGGGTCAATCATATTGTAGCCAAAGGTGGGCAAATCCTGTTTGGCCAAAAGGGTCAAAGTCGCGTGACTTTTCCAGGAGGCTAAAATATATGAAAAATGGCTTTTTACAAGAAACGTCAGCAGAAGACAAACGGGTTGTCCGCAATCCATCACCGTTGGCAAGCCGGTCAACACCCATTCATCAAGTCCGCAGCTTCTGGCAATATTCCGACGGAGTAATGCCTTCCTGTTTCTTGAACATCCGGCTGAAGTGTTGGGAGTACTCGAAGCCGAGGCGGTCTGATACTTGCGATACACTTTCTCCGGCAGCAAGTCCGTTCTTGGCAAGCTGAATGACGAAGCGACGGATGTGGCTGCTTGCCGTATCTCCGGTAGTCCTCTTGATGACATCGCCGAAATAATTGGACGACATGCAAAGCTTGTCGGCGCAATATTGCACAGTAGGCAGACCGAGTGTCAGTTGGAGTTTATCCTCGAAATAGTCACGGAGCAAGCGGTCGAAACGGACGAGGATATCGGTGTTTTCTATCTTTCGGGTGACGAACTGACGGTTGTAAAAACGCTGGCAGAAGTTGAGGGCCAGTTCGATGTAGCCTATAAGGATGGCGTTCTGAAGCTCGTCCGGCTTTTTGTCCAGCTCTTCGCGTATCTGGCACATCAGTAAAGCCAAGATGTCGTGCTCCTCATCGGTCATGTGGAGGGCTTCGTTGACACGGTAATCGAAGAAAGAATAATTCCGGATGCGCCTTTCGAGCGGGAAACCGTGGAGCAAGTCGGGATGGAACAGGAGCGCCCATCCCGTCAACATCACTTCTTCTCCGTCGTCTTCCTTGCCGCCTATTTGTCCGGGAGCTACGCAGATGACCGTACCTTTCTTATAATCATATTTGCCGCAACCGTATGCCAAATCTATCTCCGCTTCGTCATGGAAAAAGATTCCGTACACGCTGTAATCATTCAAGCTGTGACGTATAGGAGACACCTCGGCATAGTTGATGACACAGACTAACGGATGTTTTTCTTCCTGCCCCACATAACGGCTGTAGTCGTTTACATTCTTTACTTTCAATATTTTGCTCATTGTTCTTCCTGTTAAACCGATACAAAGTCAACGCAAAGATAAAGTATTTCACGGACAATGCTTTATGCCGACATATAAATTCAGTGAAAATGGTACGGTTTGCCCACTTATGGTTACACTAAGTTGCCCAGTTTCGGTATAATTTTGCATTTGAAAAAATGAAAAAACAATGAAACAGGATACAGAATTACCGGAAGAATTATGTACGGACGAAGCGGTTTGCTTCATCGCCGACCGCCACCATGTCACACCAAGTCAGCTCTTGCACTATTTCCTTTTCGGAGAAGCTTCCATTGGAGGCATGGCTTCAGCGAAGGCGGCCATACCTTTGGAACCAAACGAAATAGAAATACTGAAAGGACTTTCAAGTATGGTAAAAATTTGATAGGATAAAAACTAACATAAAAAGAGATAACAATGAAAAAGAAAATCGGAAATGTATTGGCACTGTATCCCACTCCCGTAGTGGTCGTAGGTACGGAAGTGGACGGAAAAGTGAACTGGCTGCTTGTAGCCCACGTGGGCATCATCGGACATGACCAAATCATGTTGAGCATGTTCAAGAAGCATTACACCAATACCGGAGTGAAGCAAACAGGCAAGGTGTCCGTCAATATGGTAAATGAGGCTATCTTAGAACGCGCAGATTATGTGGGATGCGCCAGCGGATTGAAGACAGACAAGTCGGATGTTTTTGTGTATCACTTGGGCGAAGCCGGAACGCCCGTCATCGACGAAAGTCCGCTGGTGATGGAGTGCGAAGTGACGGACAACTACGAGACGGAGACGTTCGACAACTTCATCTGTAAAATAGTAAACACCTACGTGGACGAAGATTGCCTGAACGAAAAAAGCAAGCCCGACTATGACAAACTGAAGCCCGTGCTTTTCGAAATGCCAAACTACACCTACCTGCGCACAGGAGAGACCATCGGCAAATGCACCAGTTTCGGGAAAAATTATAAGAAGGAGAATCAGCAATGAAAACAAGAACATTAGGAAAAGACGGATTGGAAGTATCAACTGTCGGATTAGGCTGTATGGGATTCACGCAGAGTTATCCGCCGTATCCCGACCGCAAGAATGCGATAGAGACCATCCGCAAGGCGGTGGACTTGGGCGTTACGTTCTTCGATACCGCTGAGGTTTACAGCTACGGCAAAAACGAGGACTTGGTGGGCGAAGCGTTGCAGCCCGTGCGTGACAAAGTGACCATCGCCACCAAGTTCGGCTACGACTTGTCCGAGACACCCGACCTCACCACATCGGCACGTCCTATTTCCCTTTCCAGCCGTCCGGAAACCGTCCGTAAGGCAGTGGAAGGCTCGCTGCACCGTCTGCGTACTGATTATATTGACCTTTACTATCAACACCGTGTGGATCCGAATGTACCTATCGAGACTGTGGCCGAAACGGTAAGTGAACTGATTAAGGAGGGCAAAGTGCTGCATTGGGGATTGTCGGAAGCAGCTCCCTCTACGGTACGCCATGCCCATGCAATCTGTCCGCTGACCGCTGTGCAGAGCGAGTACTCCTTATGGTACAGGAAACCGGAAGCTGAATTGCTACCGGTATTGGAAGAACTCGGTATAGGTTTCGTACCGTTCAGTCCGCTGGGCAAGGCAATGCTGACCGGACGCTTCAACAAAGACACGAAATTCGACAAGACCGACTTTCGTTCCGCCATTCCCCGTTTCCAAGGCGAGAACCTGGAACACAACATGGAACTGGTGGAATATGTGGAAACTTTGGCAAAAAAGAAAGAGACGACTCCCACCCGCATCGCCATCGGATGGCTACTGGCACAGAAACCGTGGATTGTTCCTATTCCCGGCACGAAGCGTATCAGCCGTATTGAAGAAAACATAGGCGGGGCGGAAATACAGTTCACGCCCGAAGAACTGGCGGACATCCGCCGACATTTGGACAGCATCGAGATATTGGGTGGCCGCTATCCCGAAGACCAGGAGAAAATGACAGGACTTTAACCTCCGGCCGTATGGAACGACGCGATTTTCTACGGAAGTCCGTGCTGGCCACACTGGATACAGCCATAGACCGGTACAGGATTGGTGCAGGCATTCAATCACATAAATAATAAATCGAAATGTGAATGTCCGAATTCTGCCAAATATACCTTCCTAAATAATACTTTGCTTCAACCATTATGGAAGCAAGGTTAAATAACCATATAAGCAAGGTTAAATGGCTGTAGAAGCTTGCTTGCTTTTTTCATCCTTTTTTGGCAAATTGCAGACATTCATAAATCTAAAAACGACAATAAGATGAAGATTACAGTATTGACGGGCAGTCCCCGTAAGAACGGAAATTCCGCTTATTTAGCGGAGCAGTTTATCAAAGGTGCGGAAGAGAAAGGGCACGAGGTGTTCCGTTTCGACTGTGCCTTCAAGCAGGTGGAACCATGCCGTGCCTGTAACCGTTGCGGCATGAACGGGCCTTGCATTTTCAACGATGACTTTCAAGAACTCCGCCCGAAACTGATTGAAGCGGACATGGTCGTGTTTGCCACACCAATGTATTATTTCAGCATCTCGGCACAAATGAAACGAGTGACAGATCGTTTCTATGCCATCAACGGGCAAATAAAGGGTGCGCCGAAGAAAGCCGCCTTCCTGATGACCTACGCCGACACTTCCCGCAAAGAGGCGGAACCGATGCTCCTACATTACCATACGCTGATGGACTACCTCGGCTGGACAAACATGGGCGAAGTGGTGGCATCAGGCGTATGGACGGCAGGAAGTGTACGGAACACTGATTATCCCCGACAAGCCTATCAATTGGGCAAGAGTTTATAACCATTTATTTTAAACAATATGCGAAAAGTAATAGCAACAATCGCACTCGTGCTGGCAGGCAGTCTGTCCACGATGGCACAAACTACAGACGATATGGACAGAATCGAAGTATGCAAACAGAATTATCACGCCTTATTTGGCGGTGAAGCCCTTACCGGACAGGGAACGGATCCGGAAATGATGGACATCCTCCAAAAGTTTATCTTCGGCGAAGTGTTTCGGACGGGAGACCTGAGCTTGAAACAGCGTGAAATGATTACCTGCATCACCCTTGCCACGATGCAGACCCTTCCACAACTGAAAGCCCATGCCGGAGCGGCGCTTAATGTGGGTGTCACTCCCGAAGAATTGCGTGAGGTCATGTATCTCACCGCTCCGTTTATCGGTTTTCCCAAGATGTTGAATGCCGTAGCAACGGTAAATGAAGTGTTCAAGGAACGGGGTATCTCCTTGCCTTTGGAAAAACAAGGTACGGTGACGGAAGAAACCCGTCACAAGACAGGCAAAACCATTCAGGATAAGCTCTATCCCGGCGGCATCGCTTCGGTGATGGAAGGCATACCCGGAGATATGGGCAAGGATGTGGAGCAGTTTCTTACGGATTATTTCTTTGGTGAGATATATAGCCGTGGCGCACTCGACCTGAAGACCCGCGAGCTGCTGGGATATTGCGCACTGGCCACGCTGGAGGCAGAGAACCAGCTTCATTCGCACTATCAAGGAAACATCCATGCAGGCAATTCGCCCAAAACGTTGGCCGCCGCCGTCATTCAGTGCCTTCCTTACATCGGCTTCCCTGCCGCCATCAAAGCATTGCAAATTATCAAGCAAGAATACGCTAAATCAGAGAAATGAGCAGTCTGAAACCACCGTATGTTTTGGGGCAAAGGTTAGTTAGTTTTGCCTCAAAACATAGTATGATTTGCCTCAAAAGGCAGTATGTATTTTTGTTTACAAAATGTTGGACAGAGAAGTGCAAATACGCAGAATTTTTATTTCTGGTTTGATGTTCGAAATTCTTTCTGCATCTTTGTGCTTCTGTGTTCCATCATTGGAGAATTCTCTCTTTACTCTTCTTGAAATAAGTTTTTCCGAATCTGCTTTCACGCCTTCACAGATTATTTAAATATCTGATAATTAGCCACATGTTGTGAAAGATATATCTTTCACGGATGTTTCACTCATTTTTCACACGCTGGTATGTGTGATGAGTGTTGGAACATTTTTCTACCTTTTCGGAACATTTTTCCACTTTGTGAAAGATATGCGTGAAAGTGCATGTTTCACTATATTTCCATCATTTCCAATAAGTTACAGTCCAATAAAAGCGTGAAGGCTGTATGGACAAATTTGCTTTTAATTGGTAAAATGACAGGTCAGCACCTCACTCCATTTATGAATTTATGCCATCGTCGCATTTATCAACAAAGTAACCATAAGTTTTTCTACCAATAACCGAGCAGATTAATAGCATAAAAGGTATAGAAGCGTGCTGGTGTGACAAGCTCCTATACCTTTTCTCTCAGTTCAGGCGGACACGCCCGTCAATCATTTGCCTAATTTTTCATACTCTTCGTCAGTCACAGGCTCCAGCCATTCATTTGACGCGTTTTCTCCCGGAATTTCAAAGGCGAGGTGTGCAAACCAGCTGTCTGCTGCCGCACCGTGCCAATGTTTCACATTAGCAGGAATGTGGATAACATCACCAGGAAGCATCTGCACGGCAGGCTTGCTTTCTTCCTGATACCATCCCTTGCCTGCCACACAGACAAGCATCTGCCCACCGCCTTTAGTGGCACGATGGATATGCCAGTTGTTACGGCAGCCTGGTTCGAAAGTCACATTGGCAAACGGTATCTGTTCCTTAGAAACAGGAGCAAGATAACTGTTACCGACAAAATACCTGGCGTATGCGGTGTTTGGTTCTCCGATAGGGAATATCATCTCGCGCTGGAAAGCGGCTTTGCTATCTGTTCCGGCTGTGTCATCAGCCCAAACATCTTTTGCCAACCGGAATGCTCCCCATGCGTTGGGCCATCCCGCATAAAAAGCGATATGCGTCAGCATTTCCGATATTTCAGTACGAGTAATGCCATTTTGTTTGGCAAACTGAAGATGATGTGTCAGCGATGAGTCGATGATGCCTTTACCGACAAGTGTCGCTACGGTTATCATGCTCCGGTCGTGGGGGCTGAGTCCCGGACGGTTCCATAC
Source organism: uncultured Bacteroides sp. (assembly GCA_949289345.1). Taxonomy (GTDB): domain Bacteria; phylum Bacteroidota; class Bacteroidia; order Bacteroidales; family Bacteroidaceae; genus Bacteroides. The sequence goes on along the minus strand of CASENS010000076.1, from coordinate 19,144 downwards.
TTCTCCGAAAAGCACGTCATCGTTAAGTTCGGCAAATTTCGGGGCAAATTCTCCCAACTGCACGTGTCCGGCAGTTTGTGTAATTTTTTCTTGTGCCATAATTCCTTGAATATTAATCGTTGTTGCTATCAATAATAAAAACAGTATCTTTTTCATGCGCTTTATGTGTAAAGGTTTGTCATTCCAACGAAAGTGTCACAGTCACGCCGCCTTTGCCTAATGCAGCTTTCAAGTCTGCTTGCGAAGCGTTGTTTATTTTTCCCAAACGGGTGAAACTCCATGAATTAGTATCATAATAGATGACAAGGTTATGCCCTTGATAAAGGATAATGTCACCCGGTCCGGTCGTGGTCTGCTTGTCGTTGCGCGGCAGGCGAATGCCAAGTGAACCGACTTTCTCCATATTGGCATAGTCTTCCATTTCCACGGTGATGTTTCCTTTTGCAAGCTGTTCTTTCAATGCCTGCGTTGATGAGTTGTCCACCAATGTGGCGGTAAATGTCCTGCCGCCCTCAATGGTCAGTTTGATAGTGTTACTTTCCATATTCGTCTTATTTTGATTGTCAGATATATTTTGTTGTGTCCGGGCTGTCATTGCAAAAACAGACAGCATCAAACATGTAGTTATAATCAGTCTATACATACGTGTCGTCAATCCATATCAATCGGTTCATATTGCTATACAAAGACCGATAATGTAAAATTCAATACGTTACTCCATAAAGTTATTGATTCGGTTTGCAGGGTTCAGCGGTGTCTGGTCTGACAATACCAATGATTTGACCATGTGCAGCGTCCCCTGCTTGTATTTCTGAAAATGCGCTGATGCGATATGCTTGTCGTAAGCCTCTTTGCTTGCATAAGTTTCAAGAATCGTTATTTTACTAGGATTGTCCTTTTCACCGACAGCATACATGGCCAGCACACCCGGTTCGGTACGCAAGGATATTTCTCCAACTTCAGTCACATATTTCATGTATTCATCAAGGAACTGAGGATAGACTTCGATTTTCGACAGACGCACAATGCCGTCGTCAGCCATCTTCTCCTTGGCGCACATACCCGGTTGTTTGTCCAGATTAAGGCATTTGCCAATTATCTCTCCGGTTGCGATATAGGAATAGGTCGGGAACTCGAACAATACAGGCTTCAAACGTGTATAGTCAAGTTTGCCGTTATTGTCAAGGACATCAGGAGCGGCATACGTGTTGGCAATGGAGCAGACGAAGTTGTCAAAGCCCTCAGTCGCATAAATGTCCACCACGTCGCACTCCATCGTCAAAGGAGAGGCATCAATCACAGGTGTACCGTTTTCGCCCCAATGGTATTCAAACACTTCCGACTTATCAACCGAAGCACCGCTCACACTGCCCACGTAATCGGCTTTCGGCAACATCTCTCGGCTTACAAGATTGACAGACAACTTCTTGGATTTCTTTATACCTTGATTGGTATGGTGACTTTTGCTCATGCTGACAAGTATCCGGTCATGACCGATAATACCTGTATGTCCAACGACGAGCCAATTCACTTTCCCGTCCACTTCCGCGCCGATGACTGTCATCGGTTTCGGGTAGAGAGCAATCACACTTCCTATATTCTGCTTTTCTGTTTCCCCGATATTGGGTTGATGCGTTTTCCGCTCTGTTGTGCCGCATGACAGTAACCCGCACAAAAGCAGTGTTGTTACCAAATTTCGTATCATATTATTTTTCTTCAAATTACCTAATTCATTGCCTTTCAAATCTCAGCCACATCTTCCTTCTGTCCTTCTTCACGGTTTGCGACCATTTTTTCCAGCCAGGCAGGTATGCGTGTCCCCATATTGCCTAGTGTGCCGGATCTAAGCAACAGCGATTCTTCGAACGTAACATTAGGAACAAACATTGCTGCATCCCTTTCGGAAGTGCCTATGCTGCTGCTCCCGCTGCCAGCAAAGAGGGCGATGCGTTTTCCCGCCAATAAATCGGTGTAAGAGCATCTGTTATTTATACGACTCCCGATAAACGTTCACGATGTCCTCGTCCGCCATCTGTACACGGTCGCTGGTGAACATTACGCCCATCACCTCGCGAGTGTTACGCATCAGTGTCACGAACTCGTCGGGCGTGATACCGTAGTCGGACATCTTCAGGTCTGCCACGCCACAGGCTTCCTGCAGGTGGGTCAGGGCAGTCAGGAAGTCTTCGGGCTTCGTGGCTTCGGGCATACCCATTGCCTGCGCCATGCGCACGAAACGGTCGTCGCAAGCATGATGCTCGATGAAGTATTTATAGTATGCCTTGCTGACCATAATCAGACCTGCGCCGTGGGGCAATGCCGGGTGGTAGGCGGAAAGGGCGTGTTCCAAAGCGTGTTCGCTGGTGATGAGTGTGAGGCACATAACGACACCTGACAAGGTATTGCCCAATGCCACATGTGTGCGGGCTTCCATGTCCTTGCCGTCCTTCACGGCGCGGGGCAGGTACTTTGCCAAATTCTCAATGGCGGTGAGGGCGTACATGTCGCTCATCAGATTCGCACCCTTAGCGATGTAGCCTTCCGTGCTGTGGAACAGGGCATCAAAACCTTGATATGCCGTAAATGTCGGCGGCACGCTCGCCATCAGTTCCGGATCCACGATAGAAAGAACGGGGAACAGGGAAGCGTCGCCTACGAATGCCTTTTCAAAGGTGTCTTCCTTGATGATGACACCAGAATTGTCCGTTTCCGAGCCTGTGCCTGCCGTAGTGGTGATGGCAATGATAGGCAACGGTCTTACAGCAACCGGATTGCCTTTACCGGAGCCAATGGGCACGTAGTCCCATAGTTCGCCTTCGTTGGTCGCCATTACCGCAATGGCTTTCGTGCAATCCATCACACTTCCGCCACCCAATGCCACGAGGAAGTCGCATCCGTTTTCACGGGCAACCTTTGCACCGGCATCCACATTGCCCACGGTAGGGTTAGGCATCACACCATCGAACAGAAAAGTTTCTACACCAGCCTTGTGCAACTGCTCTTCCGTGCGTGACAGATAACCGTTGGCACGGGTTGATTTCCCGTTGGAGATAATGATGAGTGCACGTTTGCCCGGCATTGGTTGTTCACTTAGTTTGTTCAACATTCCTGCCCCGAACATCACACGGGTAGGAACATACATGTCGTAAGTAAGATTTGTTTCCATATTCATGATTGTTTAATGTTATTGTATTATCATTTGTCTATCTGACTTTCCGTGAACGGGTCAGCACGGTGTCCCATCAAATCTATCTTTGCATAGGCGGCATCGAATTCCTCCATTTCGTAAGGAGTAAGCCGTACAGAGGCTGCACCAAGGAAATCGTCCAAGTGGTCAGGATTCGTTGTGCCGGGAATGGGAGCTATCCACGGCTTGCGCGAGAGCATCCATATCAAGGCAAATTGTGCCGGGGTCACGCCCTTGCGTTTAGCCCATTCCTCAACAAGGTAGACCAGAGGCATATTGTGCTTCAACGCTTCGGGTTGGAATTGAGGCAAGTTCCAACGGCGGTCGCCTTTCTGGAAACGACTATTCTCATTGATGGTTCCTGTAAGGAATGCGCGTCCTAACGGGCAATAAGGCACGAAACCGATGCCCAGTTCCTGAAGCGTAGGGAATATCTTTGTCTCTGGTTCACGCCACCAAATGGCGTATTCGCTCTGTATCGCCGAAAGCGGACAGACAGCATGTGCCCGGCGGATAGAACGTGCACTGGCTTCAGAAAGTCCCCAATGCAACACTTTTCCTTCCTGCATCAGATCTTTTACCACACCAGCCACATCTTCCATCGGTACGTTGGGATCTACACGATGCTGGTAGAGCAGGTCGATGTGGTCGGTGCGAAGACGACGCAAGGAGCCTTCCACTGCATGGCGAATGTGGTCTGGACGGCTGTTCAACGCGGTCGGTTGTCCTTCTTCCACACCAAAACCGAACTTCGTTTCTATCTTCACTTTGTCACGGAAAGGGGCAACGGCTTCGCCTACCCATTCCTCACTGGTATAAGGACCGTACACCTCTGCCGTGTCGAACAAAGTAACGCCTTGGTCGTATGCACGGCGTATAAGGGCTATCATATCCTTTTTCTCATACTTCCCGCCGTAATAGCCAACCATCGGCAGACAACCCAGCCCTATGGCAGAAACTTCCATTCCACCGAGATTGCGATGTTCCATCTCTTTGTTCTGTTTCTGATTGTCGTTAGATTCATTCGTCTCGCTCTTTCTCGCAGGCATCGCTCCAGCAAAGACTTGCCCGATGCCCGTCATTGTTCCAGCTGCCGCTAAAGCATATCCGGACGCTTGTTTTATAAAGTTCCTTCGGTTCATAACCTCTTGTTTTTATCTCTATGCAAAGGTAGTAGGAAACGGTCAGAATGTCCGTAACGATAACCCGGAGGTATGTACCAGTTTCACTGAAAGTAGACTTTACCGTTACAAACTTGTTGGGGCAATTTTCCTGCCAATAATGCGGTGCACGAGGCGTGTTTCGGGCGAAAGCCACCTCTTCGCATTCATTTTCGCTGCTGTCTTCATCGTATCGAAGATGACGCTGAAGCTGGTCATAACCGGACTACTCCGGAGAAACCATGCCACCGGAAAGGTCTTTTCTTTACTTTATAACTCATGTAAGGATACTCTTAACCACCTTTGCCGGGACACCGACTGCCACTGTATTGGCCGGTATGTCACTTGTGACTACTGCCCCGGCACCTATCACGGCATTGTCACCAATGGTCACACCCTGTAGGATGGTAGTGTTGGAACCCACCCAGACATTCTTTCCCAAAACGATAGGTGCGGAATAGGTCATCTTGCGTTTCTCAGGCTCCAGGAAATGGTTGAGTGTGGCAAACACTACATTGTGCCCTATCTGGCACTCGTCTCCGATGTGTACGCCGCCATGGTCTTGAAAATGGCAGCAGGCATTGATGAACACATTTTCGCCCACCTCGATGTTCTTTCCGAAATCAGTATAAAACGGAGGGAACACACGGAGCGTGGAGGGGACATCCTTCCCGAAAAGCCCGGAAAGGATGTCCCTGATTTCATCCGGAGTGTGATAAACGGAGTTCAACCGGAATGTGACTTTCCGTGCCTCTCCACCCATCCTGTCCATGAACTGATGTATCTCTTCCGTGTCAAGCGGCCGGCCTGTCTTCACGAAATCCTTAAATTCCTCCAGCGTCATAGTCATTTCCCTAATTTGTCATATTCTTCGTCGGTCACAGGTTCCAGCCATTCGTTGGATGTGTTTTCTCCGGGGATTTCAAAGGCGAGGTGTGCAAACCAGCTGTCGGCCGCTGCCCCGTGCCAGTGTTTCACGTTGGCTGGAATGTGAACAACATCGCCCGGCAACATCTGCACGGCCGGCTTACCATCCTCTTGATACCAACCTTTGCCGGCAACGCAAACCAACATTTGTCCGCCGCCTTTGGTGGCGTGATGGATATGCCAGTTGTTGCGGCAACGCGGTTCGAAGGTGACATTGTTGAACGGTATCTGCTCTTTGGATATGGGAGCCAGATAGCTGTTACCTATGAAATACTTGGCGTAGGCTGTGTTCGGCTCACCGATAGGGAATATCATTTCCCGTTGGAAAGCGGCCTTGCCTTCTGCACTGGCCGCATGTGTACTTTTTTCCTGTGCCATAAATCCTTGAATGTTAGTCATTGTTACTACTACTAATAAAAACAGTGTCTTTCTCATACGCTTTGTTTATTCTATTTTTCCGCAAAGATACGGCAATCCGAAAAACAAGGATTAGACAGATTCCCTGCGTTTGTACCCATTTTACAGAAAATGAGGAGCAGCAAAATGGCGGAGCTGAAAGTGCCTTGATCAATTGAACAGTTCAAACGTAAACTTACAGCCTACCTCCTGATATTGCCAATTGGCGAAGCTGACAAAGACACCGAAGTCGAAAATGTGAGTGCCGATACCATAACCCAATTCAATGTAAGGTTTCAAATGAGGTACCAGCAAAGCGTTGAAGTAAAGCCGTTCGTTGAGCACGTATTGCGTGTACTTATTCAAATGGCGCATCAAAAGGAACGGAGCTTCATACGTGGCATGTGCCCGAAAATACTCACGGGAGGAGTTATACCAACGTCCGTCGAGCAACTGAAAGACGCCGCCGATTTCATCGTTCCAACCCACCGGCAGATTGGAACGGGTGAAGTTGGCAAAGTCCACAAAAAAAAGTTCTTCCTGGTTGGTAAACTTCCCCCACCCGACACGATAATAGAAATCGCGCATCAGTCCTAACGGAATGTTGTGCTGGAAATCAACTTCCACACGTTCATACTTTCCCGAACCGGGCAGGATACCTTTGATGCCGCGTTCCCAATCCACTGAAAGCGTCGGGTATTTGGAATAAAGATTTATCTTACGGTCTCCATTCATATAGTAATACTGACCGGGAGTCCAGCTGATACGGACGCGGGGAGCGAAACTGCTGTAAGTGTGACGGTAACGGCTCATGTCAATGTCTGTCCCACCGTTTATTTCTCCCGGATTGACAGGCACAAAGTTGGAACGTTCTACTTCCGTACGCCGGTGAATGGAAAGTCCCAAATCCAAGGTTAGGCCGTTCACAATTTCCCACGTATGCCACAAACGGAAATACAAGTCCTTGAAATAATCCAGATGAATTTGGTCGAAGTCAAAAATGCTGTCGGGCATGGCTTTCAGTTCGTCCAGCATGTCACTGCTGTAAATGCGGTTACCGTTACCTAACTCGACGTGAAGCGCCGCACGTTTACGGGGCCAGTAATCGAAATCTGCATTGACCGACCAGTAAAATTCTTTCCTGGTAAAGTTGTATCCGATACGGGGCGCAATGTAAAGCAGACGGTCGCCCGGAAAAAGACGGTTGTAGCGAAAATCCTGACGGTAAGAAATGCCGTTGGAGTGACTGTAACTTAACGCCAAAGGATTAATCAGGGGAGAGCATCGCACACTGCCCACTTTCGCCAAGTTTACCGTATAGCGGCTGACAAGCGCATCGCCTACCCCACCCCAAAATTCCAAACGTTTGTTCTTGGCCTTGCGCCGTCTCTTCACGGTATCATTCTGCAGGAAATATTGCCAGTAAAGCGAATCTTCATGAGCAGTCAAGGGCAACGGGCGAAAGCTGTCAAAATATTCAATATCATGCGTATAAGCGTTGGTGTCACAACGTAGAGTGAACGAATCACTTAAATCGTATTTGCTCTTGCCCGAAGGATGGACACCGTGTGACGCGTCGTTCTGCTTGATATCCTTATACGTCAACATAGCGGTGTAAGTACCGTCTATGACATTACCCACCAGCTTAAACTTTACATCGAAATCGGAGCGCAAGGGCAGGAATTCATCCGGAGCCCCCACCTCGCCCATCCGTACATGGTTACTGAAAAACAGGATTTCCGAACGGCCTGAAAAACGGATTTCACGAATGCTCCACACGTTGTCACTCACCACCATGTACCCTCCAACTAACTGGAAACTTTTGCTGCGGGGCAAAAAGCGTATCTTGTACTGACGGTTGTGCGAAGGCCCCCAAACACTGTCAATACGGTAGTCATAGTACTTTTGGGCGTTAGCGGCGAGCGGTGACAAAAGTTTGTCATACAAGATTGTGGACGAATAAATATTGATGTGGAAGTATTCGGGCAGCTGGCCGTCCAAATCCCATAGTTCGTTGGCCGTTCCCGCACTGGCCGTCACCTTTTGGTCGTAAATATTCGGGGCTGTAAAGCTCAGTTCGTTATGAGTCTCCATCATATATTCCTTTACCCCCTTGCGGATGCGGAACATGGTGGGGATAAACTTCAACAGTTTGTTTTGCTTACGGATGTTGATGCGCCCCTTGATGTAAAGTTCGGCTTTGTAGGCATCCACAATGCTCTCGTAAAGTGGAGCAAAGAAAATGACTTTGTCCATGATGGAATCCGCCGAAATGGAATGCCCTTGATATACATACGGAGCATCTCCGGCACGAGCCTGACGCGGAACAAGCCACAGGAAGCAAAGCAGAACACCTATTAATAATCTATACATCACATACATCTTATATTACAAAAGAGGAATTTAACAGCCTCCTTCGGGGGAAGTTGAGGAGGCTGCCAAATTATCATTTCATTCCCCATTATTGGCGACAAATATACTTTTTTTCCCGGAAATCACCAATATGGCAATCTTTTCTATGCCTCTTATTTCCCTACTTCGATGAAAACACGTACTTTTGCAGGCAAATTTATATAAGTAACCGATAACATAAACCAAATAGTATGTCAAAGATGCGTTTTTTTGCCTTGCAGGAACTTGCGGGCCGCAAACCTCTGGAAGTCAATCCACCCTCCGACAAGCTGTCCGATTACTATGGCAGCCATGTGTTCGACCGTAAAAAAATGCAAGAGTATCTGCCTCGCGAAGCCTATCGTGCCGTGACAGATGCCATAGAGAAAGGCACTCCCATCAACCGTGAAATGGCCGACTTGATAGCCGCCGGTATGAAAAACTGGGCAAAGTCATTAGGTGTCACACACTACACACACTGGTTTCAACCATTGACGGACGGCACGGCCGAAAAGCATGACGGGTTTATCGAATTCGGAGAAGACGGAGACGTCATTGAGCGTTTTTCCGGCAAACTGCTCATCCAACAAGAACCCGATGCGTCCAGTTTTCCAAACGGAGGTATCCGCAATACGTTTGAAGCCCGCGGATATACGGCATGGGATGTCAGTTCGCCGGCATTCGTTGTAGACACTACGCTCTGTATCCCTACCATATTTATAGCCTACACCGGTGAAGCGCTGGATTACAAGACTCCGTTGCTCAAAGCTTTGAACGCTGTGGATAAAGCAGCCACGGAAGTATGCCAGTTGTTCGACAAGAACATCAAACGGGTCTATGCCAATCTGGGCTGGGAACAAGAATATTTCCTGGTAGACTTGGCTCTCTATAACGCCCGTCCGGACCTCTGTCTGACCGGACGTACGCTGATGGGACATTCTTCCGCCAAAGACCAGCAGCTTGAAGACCACTACTTCGGCTCCATTCCTCCCCGCGTGACCGCTTTCATGAAAGAGCTCGAAATAGAGTGCCACAAACTGGGCATCCCCGTGAAAACCCGTCACAACGAAGTGGCTCCCAACCAGTTTGAACTGGCTCCTATCTTTGAGAACGTCAACTTGGCCAACGACCACAATCAGTTGGTAATGGACTTGATGAAACGCATCGCACGAAAACACAATTTTGCCGTATTGCTGCACGAAAAGCCCTATAACGGCGTCAACGGAAGCGGCAAACACAACAACTGGTCACTTTGCACGGATACAGGCATCAACCTCTTTGGTCCGGGAAAGAACCCAAAGACCAATATGCTGTTCCTTACTTTCCTGGTCAACGTATTAATGATGGTATATAAAAACCAGGATTTGCTGCGCGCTTCCATAGCCAGTGCAGGAAACAGTTACCGATTGGGAGCTAACGAAGCCCCTCCCGCTATCTTATCCATCTTCCTTGGACGGCAACTTTCGGCTATTCTCGACGACATTGTGCAGCAAGCCAACAGCGCCCAACTGAACGAGAAAGAGAAAACGACACTGAAATTAGGCATCGGACGTATTCCTGAAATCCTGTTGGACACGACCGACCGCAACCGTACATCGCCTTTTGCTTTCACCGGCAACCGCTTTGAATTCCGTGCGGCAGGCTCATCGGCCAATTGCGCAGGCGCTATGATAGCTATCAATGCCGCCATGGCCAACCAACTGAATGAATTCAAGGCATCGGTGGACAAACTGATGGAAGAAGGCATAGCCAAGGAAGAAGCCATCTTCCGTATCTTAAAAAAAGACATCATCGCTTCCGCCCCTATACGTTTCGAAGGTGACGGATATTCGGAAGCCTGGAAGCAGGAAGCCGCACGCCGCGGATTGACAAACATTTGCCACGTGCCCGAAGCTTTGATGCACTACGTGGACAACCAATCGAAAGCTGTGCTCATAGGCGAACACATTTTTAACGAAACCGAACTGAACAGCCGCCTCGAAGTGGAACTGGAAAAGTTCACCATGAAAGTACAAATTGAAAGCCGTGTGCTGGGCGACTTGGCCATCAACCATATTGTGCCCACAGCCGTCAGCTACCAAAACAGGCTGTTGGAAAATCTGCGCGGATTGAGGGAAACGTTCACATCCGAAGAATATGAAGAACTCAGCGCCGACCGTAAGGAACTGATCCGCGAAATATCCCATCGGGTCACCGCCATCAAGACACAAGTACGCCAGATGACCGAAGCCCGCAAAGTGGCTAATCATATGGCCAATTACAAGGACCGTGCCTTTGCCTATGAAGAGACTGTACGTCCCTACCTGGCAAGTATCCGCGACCACATAGACCATCTGGAAATGGAAGTGGACGACGAAATATGGCCTTTACCCAAATATCGCGAACTGTTGTTCACCAAATAATAAGATACAGATTTAGTGGTCAGTAAGTAATGGGAAATGGTCACATACACTCCACCAGCCGTTACCTGCTGACCATTAATAGCGAAAAAAGACTGCACATTTTTGTCACAAAAGCGTAATATCTTATTTTTTTTTGCTACTTTTGTGCTATATAACACAGTTTTGCAGCAGCCATGGTAAAAATAAACTTGTCAGAAATCAAAGTTCCGGAACTAATAGCCGACATGTGGTCGCCACTGAACGATGAGCAGCGGGAGTATCTGTCACAACATTTCACTTTACAAAACTATAAGAAAAACGAGGTGATACATTGCGAAGGCGAAACTCCGACCCACTTGATGTGTCTGCTCTATGGCAAAGTCAAGATTTACAAGGACGGTGTGGGAGGCAGAAGCCAGATTATCCGTATGATAAAACCCGTGGAATACTTTGGCTACCGGGCCTACTTCTCCGGTGATGACTACATAACCGCTGCTGCCGCTTTCGAACCTTCCATCATCTGTCAAATTCCACTGGAAGTTATCACTAACTTGATTTCGCAAAACAATGGATTGGCCATGTTCTTTATCCGACAGTTGTCCAAAGATTTGGGCGTAGCCGACGAACGTACCGTCAATCTGACACAAAAGCATATCCGTGGACGCTTGGCGGAATCATTGCTTTTCCTAAAAGAAAATTACGGATTAGAAGAAGACGGGTCCACACTAAGTATCTACCTATCACGTGAAGACCTTGCCAACCTCTCCAACATGACAACTTCCAACGCCATACGTACACTCTCCCAATTCGCGACAGAAAAACTGATTACCATTGACGGTCGTAAAATCAAACTGATAGACGAGGAAAAACTAAAGAAAATTAGTAAAATAGGATAAAGACGAGAAATAGGTTGCGATAAGTAATATTAATAACTTGCCCAAGTATGATTGGATAAACGGCAAAGTATCCAATCATACTTGGGCAAGCAACCAATGATACCTGAAGAATTACTGCTGCAAGTAACGTTCCACTTCTATGGCCGCCATACATCCGCTTGCCGCAGCCGTTATAGCCTGACGGTAATGAGGATCGGCCACATCACCTGCGGCAAATACACCCGGAAGTTTCGTGCGCGGTGTACCCGCTTCAGTAAGGATGTAACCTGTCTCATCCGTATCGAGGTAGGGCTTGAATATGTCCGAATTCGGTTTATGGCCAATGGCCAGGAAAAAGCCGTCAATAGGCAAATCATAGCGTTGCTCATCGGCTTCACCCATTCGTTTCACCAAGTGTACCCCCTCTACACCGTCCTCGCCAAACAAGCCAACGGCATTATGCTCGAACAGTACTTCTATCTTCTCATGATTCATCACTCTTTCCTGCATGACTTTCGAAGCGCGCAGATAGGGCTTGCGCACGATGAGATATACCTTGCTGGCAAGCCCGGCCAGGTATATGGCTTCCTCACATGCCGTATCGCCCCCGCCTACTACGGCTACAACTTTCTTGCGATAGAAGAAACCGTCGCACGTGGCACATGCGCTGACTCCCATGCCGGCATATTTCTTTTCATCATCCAATCCCAGATATTTGGCCGTGGCGCCTGTAGCTATGATAATAGTCTGCGCCTCAATTTCTTTTTCATCATCAATAGTTATGGTGTAAGGCTGATGGCTAAAATCGGCTTTAGTGGCCACGCCATAGCGGATATCCGCTCCAAAGCGTTCGGCCTGTTTACGTAAGTCTTCCATCAGTTCGGGACCGCCTATGCCTTGCGGATAACCGGGGAAGTTTTCCACTTCAGTCGTGGTGGTCAACTGGCCACCTGGTTGCAGGCCGGCATAAATAACCGGTGACAGATTGGCGCGTCCGGCATAAATGGCAGCGGTATATCCGGCTGGGCCGGAACCTATTATCAGACATTTCACTTGTTCTTTTTCCATAAATCCTTCGTATTAATGTTTTCGTTATCTTAAATCAATGACTTCTGCAGTGGGATAGTCCTTTTTGTTAAAGACAAATATGCTGTCCGGATAGTTCTCGTCCATCTTGCATCCCTTTACTTTGATTAGAATATCTTCACTACTGTCCTTCCTGCGCATTCGTATTTCTATAGGAAATAGCTCTATATGCTCTACGTAGAGTCGGACTTGTTGCAAATCAGTATCGGGGTCAACAGCTTTCATTACGATAACGGAAGCCCGCTTCCCGCTCGGTTCCAATTGCAATGTATATCCCTGCTTATAAAGCCCTATCCAGACGAAAGGGCTAAACGACTGCAATTCTTCCGAAGTAGGTTCGGAAATGTTCACTTCGTCATTCGCTTCCAAATAAGTCCATTGAGTACGTCCGTCAAACCAAGTGGTCATACCCGGCGACTTGAGGAGAAACTTCCCGCCCTTCAATCGAATGATTCCCTCGGAAGAACCTTCATCCGACTGCGCCGAATATTGAATCCATATCCCATTCGAACAATGGATTCTTTCAGCCATCCTGTCTAATAACGCTTCAGCTTCGTTTTCTTGAGCCATGACGGGTAATGTCCCCATGACAAACATTAGGAAACTAAACAGACAAGCATCTACTCTTCTCATACTTCGGGATATTTATAATGTTTTTAGAAAATCCTCCAACGACACAATGTCCGCAAAGTAAACATCACGCGGCTTGCTTCCTTGTGCCGGACCTACGATACCCGCTTTCTCCAATTGGTCCATGAGACGTCCCGCACGGTTATATCCGATAGAAAACTTGCGTTGAATGAGCGAAGTTGAACCCTGTTGGTGAGTCACGATAAGCCTTGCCGCATCTTCAAAGAGCGGGTCTTTCCGCCCCAAGTCAACATCCGCCAAGTCACTTCCTCCGCTTTCGTCCACGTATTCAGGTAAATAATATGCAGTGGGATAACTTTGCTGACGAGCGATATATTTTGTTATTTCAGCCACTTCCGGCGTATCAATAAAGGCACATTGCACACGCACGGGATCGGCGCCTTGCAAGAACAACATATCACCACGGCCAATTAACTGATTAGCCCCCGGACGGTCGAGGATGGTGCGCGAGTCTACCATAGCGGATACACGGAAAGCTATACGCGCAGGGAAATTGGCTTTAATCGTACCGGTAATGATATTGGTCGTAGGACGCTGCGTGGCAATAATCATGTGGATACCTACGGCACGCGCCAACTGAGCGATACGGGCAATAGGCAACTCCACATCCTTACCGGCGGTCATGATAAGGTCGCCAAACTCATCGATAACCACAACGATATAAGGCATGTAGCGATGTCCTTTTTCAGGATTAAGACGGCGGTTGATGAATTTCTCGTTATACTCCTTAACATTACGCACATGAGCCGTTTTCAGCAAATCGTAACGAGTATCCATCTCCACGCACAATGAATTGAGTGTCTGTACCACTTTGGTCACATCTGTGATGATAGGCTCCGCCTCATCGGGCAATTTAGCCAAAAAATGGTGTTCTATTACAGAATAAATGCTAAACTCCACTTTTTTAGGGTCGACTAACACGAACTTTAACTCAGCCGGATGCTTCTTATACAGCAAGGAGGTGATGATAGCATTCAAACCGACGGATTTACCTTGACCCGTGGCACCGGCAACCAGAATATGCGGCATCTTGGCCAAATCCACCATAAACACTTCGTTGGTAATCGTCTTACCCAATGCGATGGGCAATTCGTAAGTGGACTCTTGAAATTTCTTGCTGCCTATGATGCTTTGTCCGGATACAATCTTCGGATTTTTGTTCGGCACTTCAATGCCTATGGTTCCCTTGCCGGGGATAGGGGCAATAATGCGGATGCCCAATGCCGCCAGACTCAAAGCGATGTCATCCTCCAAACCACGGATTTTAGAGATACGCACTCCTTGTTCGGGTGTAATCTCATACAAGGTTACCGTAGGACCTACAGTCGCTTTGATGGAACTTATTTCAATATTGAAACTACGCAACGTACTCACAATCTTCTCCTTGTTGGCATTCTGCTCGTCCATGTCTATCGTGGGGCCGTTGTCATCGTAATGCTTCATCAGGTCAAGTGTGGGAAAATGATAGTTCTCCAAATCCAACCGTGGATTATAAGGCTCAAGTTCGACTCCATGATACTCTTCCTCCTCGTGCGTCTCTATGGTAAAACCCGGTTCTGCGGCGGAAACCGGTTCATCCTCTTCATCTTCAGGATTGGCAGCTTCTACGGTCATAGTCACGTCTTCCGACCGACGAGACGACGTAGCCGGGGATTGAACATCTCCTAAATCCAACGTAATTCCGCCAGCGGGTTCTTCTTCGGGTTCGTGACTGTCGCCATCAGATCCGGCATCCTCTAAATCCGTTTGAGTCCCGACTGGTTCCTGAACAACGGACTTACCTTTCTGCTTCGTGCCGTTAGCTTGCCATGAGTCAGTGAATTCCTGGGGCACTTCACCCTCCGCATTTCCCGTTCCATTGTGAGCACTACGCTTGTTCAAGCCTCCCAGAGAACACATTCTCCGCAACCTGCCCACTGCTTGCGCACTGTATCCTGCCAACATACATACGGCTGTAGCCAGCAACAATAACCATACGCCCGGAACGCCTATCTGCGAAATCAGCCATCGGCTGACATTATAGCCATGCATGCCACCCGGATAAACAAACGAATCGGCATATAATCCACCAAAAGCAAAACCCAGAAACACACTGAACCACACCAGCAACAGCGTGCAACCTATAAACCAACGTCCTATCCGCATGCGACGTACCCGCATCAGACTCAATCCGAACACAGTAAGAAAAACAGGGATGAAGAAGGCCGCCAGCCCGAAACAATCGTTCATCAGATATTCGGCCAACTGTGCCCCACGTGACCCGGCATAGTTGCGCACACCGTTGTCTACAGACGCAAGAGCGGCCGCATCTCCAGAATCAATAATGCTTTGGTCGGCCGCTCCCGTAAAAAAGAACGACACGAAAGCCAATAACAAGTACACCGAGAACAGCACCAATACAAGTCCTGCGACAAAGAAAGCGGTTTCATTATAAAGCACCGACTTCAAACGGGTTACCATTGCCACAGGACGCCGCACCGTATCTTTGGTTTTATCTTTCTTCATTTCATTCATATTTAATAATACATATCGGGAAAAATACGTCAACGGCACAGGGCTGGACAAACAAAATCTCCACATCCATCCACCACTTCCCGTCGTGCAAATTTCGTTTTTTTCCTGTAGACTACATAATATTTGCCACGAAAAAACAAAGGAACGCATGAAAAAGGCATGGCATAAGCACAGTCCTTTCCTCGAAGAAGCGGAGTCATCGCATCGCAAAGGCTACAGCACCGCGAGGAAAGGACTGGACCAACACTTTATTCCCTCACCGGATTTCCGAACAAATGTCCGGATAAGGAAGTCAGTCAAAGTATTCCGCATCCTTGAACGACACGCCGTCCGTATCCTTCGCGGAAAGCAACAGTTGTTCTTCGGCAACGGGCCAGTCTATGCCAATAGTCTCGTCATTATAACGGATGGAAGCCTCTGCTTGGGGCGCATATACATTATCCACCTTATAAGTAAAAATAGCTTCTTCACTCAACACCAAGAAACCATGGGCAAAGCCTCGCGGGATGAAGAACTGTCGCTTGTTGTCCTCGCTCAATTCCACGCTGATGTAGCGGCCGAATGTAGGAGATGAACGGCGTAAATCCACCGCCACATCAAGTACACGGCCTTTGATTACCCGCACCAGTTTGGCCTGGCTGAACTCACCTTTCTGATAATGCAGTCCACGCAAAACGCCGAACGAAGATTTCGACTCATTGTCTTGCACAAAATGCACGTTTCCCACATTCTTACAAAATTCTTCTTCCTTAAAAGATTCCATAAAATAACCACGGGCGTCATTGAACACCTTCGGTTCAATAACCCATACACCATCAATTTCTGTCTGTATGTAATTCATAACCTTTAAAATGATTTATGCAATTTCATTTGAAAACCCAGATTGTCACCATAAATTTCTCCCATATCCAGACCTAAAGACACGTTCAGCGCCCATCCTTGCGTCCAATGGGGAACATACGCAAACGAGGCATAAGCCGAAAAATTCTCCATGATGTCCAGCGTCGGTGCCAAGTAGGTTCCCCACGTACGGCTATAGGACAACTTGCCTACATAACTCCATTCGTGGGATATGCCCCCACTCCATCCCACATGCAACGCTTTTACACGGTTATACCTGAAGGCCATGTTCCCGTTTTTGTTATACACAGGTGAACGCAACAAGGGATTGCCGTTTGCCATTCCCCAATGAGCCCACCCGTGATACAGTCCGTTGTTGTAATAGTTGTCCATTCCTCCCGTCTTATGCACAGGGCCATCCTCAGGTTCATGCAAGCCATGCAACGGCCCGCTCTGGTTGGTCGTTTGCAAAAACTCCAGCACAACGTTATTGACGGGATTGAAATTGCCGAACGTCAGTTCAACACCCCATAAGCCATCCCATCCGTTCTGCTTCCCCATGCCCGAAAAGTCTTCGAAATAATTATCCAGATAAGCGCTGACGGAAAAATTCTTTCCACGATAAGTGCCGCGTATCTGCTCCGAGCCTACGAAATTTCCTTGATAAAAGTTGGCGTCATTATCAGGCGCATCGGCTCCCGCCGAACCGGGAATAAATATACGGAAATAATCTTTCAAGCCGTTTCCCAAGTCGGTCACTCCGTTCGCATTGACTAACTTCCCGCCAAACTGAGTGTCCAATGTCATGCCAAAATCCAATTGCCACTTTCCTCCCGGTACTCCAATGCGGACAAAACCTTCCTTATGGTGATATTTAATACCTTTTGTATACCAATAGCCTTTATCTATGGCCGTGTGTTTTTCCAGATAATGACCGTCAGTAAACCAGCCATAAGCTATTTCACCCTTAATGGCCAGACGGGGCAACAGATACACGTAGTCAGGTATTCCTACCATGATTTGCGGAATGGGGGATGAATTTCCCGACCAAGTAAGCTCTCCACTGCTTAACAACGGATTTATCAAAGGTGCCGTCATTTCCTTGCTCCCGACAAAAATGCCCAACCATTTGTAACGGAAATCAGCATATACCTGGTGGACACTCGAAGTGAAACCGGCGGCCACTACCATGTCGAGCCCGGCATCCACCGCCCATTTTCCCCACTTGTCTTTATAAAAAGCTCCGCCCCGAACATACGTGCTGTTTTTTATTGAGCCAAGCCCCTGAAGATTGCTCACTTGCCACAAAGGGGTGTTATCGCCAGCATGCACCGTTGCGCCGTATTCGACAAACGGACTCAGCTTTCTCCCTTCTTGAGCGCCTGCCCAAGCGAGACAAAACCAAAGCAACAATATGCTGACGGATATGCGCATAAACCTAACTTCAAAAACAATCTCATTTTTCCCGCCACAAAAGTAGGAAAAATTTTTGTTTGGTCATGATTAAAAAAACAAATTCATCGGATGAGCCGCCTGAAATCACCGTATGTTTTGGGCCAAAAGACAGTTAGTTTTGCTTCAAAAGGTCGTATGTTTTGAGTCAAAACAGTGTATGCTTTTTTAGACTTCAGATTTGTGATTTATAATTTATGATTTCAAGGAGTGCCACGAATAAAACTTAAAATCTGAAATCTACAATCTGAAAAGTTTTTCCAAAACATCTTTCACCCTTTCACATTCATTCCAACTGATTGACACATAAACATATACTGTGAAAGATGCATCTTTCACGGATGTTTCACGCGTTGCAACCGGATTTTCTGACTTAAAAATGAATATAATGGCACAGAATTTTGTCCGCTTACTTATTTTTTATATATTGCAACGACTTTAAAAGCAAATAGCGTGAAAACACTTGGAAATCTTCTGTTATCATTTCTTCTGCCACTTGCCCTATTGGCGTTTTTTGTTTTGTCGTGCCAGCAAGAAGAGCCTTGTTGCCAACCGGAAACTCCGTTGACGCGTGCATTAACCATGGCGGATTTCCCGACCGGATTGTGGATAACATGAATTCCAGTTACAGTTGGAAGTCGGGTATATTCACATTGAATGTCGACCAGCTTGGGACGGATACCTTTAATGAAGACGAAGGATTGAATATGTTCCAGAATGTGCAATTATTAACTAAAAGCTGTGAGTGATGAAAACAACGATTTTTCCACTTGTGAAAGATATGAGTGAAACCGTATGTTTCACCGGATTATTCTTATATTCAACATGTTACATTCCAGTAAAAGCGTGAAGGGTATTCGGCAAAATTTTCTTTCAAGTGGTGAAATGATAATTTAGCCCCCTCAACTCCCCCCGTGGGGGAGCTATTGTATTCTACTTAGTATTCAAAGCCTCCCCCACGGGGGGAGGTTTGGCGGGGGCTAAATTCCCATTTATAGTACAAATTAATTTTGTTCACTTGCTTATGATTTGTCTTGACAACAAATAATTAATGTATGATAACCTTTCATGGAATAAATGCAAATAAACGTATAAAACGAGCGGCCAATCCTTGCCATAAAACGGAACCGTTTTCAAATGCGACTGATTTACAGCTATTTATATTCAAACAGAAACACTTAACTATTTGCCCGAAAATACTTAACTGTTCCTTCCGAAATAGTTAAGTGTTTCGGGGGAAATACTTAACTGTTTCTTGGGGAAATAGTTAAGTGTTTTTTCGGT
>CASENS010000075.1 GCA_949289345.1 uncultured Bacteroides sp. | reverse complement strand
GGTGCCCACCGGGCGGGGTGGTAGGACAAGAATGGTTCGACCTATTTACATTATATAAGAATAGGAGTCGCTTACGCGGCATGTTTCTCCTACCACCCCGGCCTGAAGGCCACCCCTCCTCCGGGGAGGAGGGGAGTTCAGTTACCATTTACTCCTAACTGCTAAATTCCCATTTTGTATAAAGTAAATCTGATTAGTTACTTAGCAATTTATCATTTACCTGTTCCCAGTTGTCACACAAAGCCTGCATAGAGGGAAACAACAGATTGGCTCCGGCATCCAGAAGCACCTTACTGTCCAAAGGACCGGTATTGACCGCTACCGTAAAAATGCCTGCCGCCACACCGGCCTGCACACCAATAGGAGCATTTTCAACCACAATAGCCTCATTAGCCGCCACACCGGCCTTTACAAGCCCCATCAGATAAGGTTCAGGATTAGGTTTGCCGAACTTTACGTCAAAGGCGGTAACCATGTGCGCACGGTCGAATGTATCCGGATAGCTGTGCGCCAAACGTTCCAGTAAAGTTGCCTGGCCCGAACCGGTTACGAGCACAGGTGTCAGGCCGCAGGCTTTCACCTTTTGCACCAGTTCCCACGCCCCAGACATCCGTTCCGGTTCGGGATGACGGGCAAATTCTTCACTCTTCTCGGCGTAAATCTGCCGGATAAGTTCCGGATCCGCATCCTTTCCGTACTGGCGATGATAGACAATGTTGATAGTGGCGGCACCAGTACGTCCTTCGTGAAGGAAGGCTTCCTCACGGCTCAAGTGAAGACCGTGGCGTTCCATCACCGTGTGCCACGAGTCGGCATGGTAGGGCATGGAGTCGAACAGCACACCGTCCATGTCGAACAGCACCGCCTTCAAATGAATTCCCGTCTGTCTATGTTGACTTAAATAGCGCGAAACAGCTTCTTCCAATATAATCTCTTGCATATTCATAAAGATAAAATCCGCGCAAAGATACGGAAAAAACGGAAGGTTTCCTAATCCGTCTCAATCCGTTCAATACCGGACACCTTGGCCAGGACGCATGCTTTCAGCGGCAAGCCGTCCCGCAGGAGCCGACGCACATATACCGGATAGCCGACGCGAAACGAGCAAATCTGCACACAATCGCCTTTGCGCAACGCGGCGTCCGTGCTTTGAAGCACACGGAACCGCATCTCTTCCTCATGCTCCACGCAAAGGTAATGTCCGTTAAAGAAGAGGCGGATGCGTTTGTCTGGCCCGATATCCTTGGCGTTCAGCTGCAGGATGGGCTTCTGTTCCAGTTCGTTGTCAGGGTCAAGCGAACGTATCAGGTCGTTGTAGTTCCGGTAACCGAGGAAACCGGCCAGGATGTCCAATGTGGACATGCGCGGTGTCGAGGTGCCGCCAATGAAACCGAAGAGACGCTTTAAAGTGGTTACACCGATGTGCTGGTGGGTAGATTGGGCTATCTCGTACATCAGCCGTTCGCAGTCCGACGGGTAATGAATCTCATAGTCGATGCGTTCTTCCAGCATGTGTTTGATTATTGGGGACAGCATAGGGCGCCTGAACCTCCTTTCCGATATAGTGTGTTTCCTTTCATGAGATGTAGTTTTATTTTGTTTTTAACTGCTTTATGTAAAGTCTCGCGACTTCGGAAATACACCTGTCGCCCCGCAGGGCTTGCTTCGGTGGAGAAACTTGTACACGCTATGGCTATTATAATAATATGGTGTACCGGGGATGAACTGTGGAAGAAATCTGTTAGGCTTGAGATATATTCCCGAAGATAATGATGTAAAAAAGCCCTTTTTACAAGAGGCGACAAACGGAATGACTTCCATACGTACCGTCATACCCCACATCCCGCAAAGCGGGTAGCTGCAGTCCTCATAAAGGCTCTATTTAAAATTCAAACTCTTTTCTGATAGAATTTTCCTTTTAGTTTTACAATCATGTTGATCTTCGGCTTTCGCCTCCAATGACTGTCTGGCGGAAAGTTCCTTTTTCCAGCCGGCGGATGGCACGCTGCCGCTTGCGCGGAGGTTCCGTAAGGACGGGGCGCGGACGCTGCCGATCAGGCTATCTCATTATCCCAAGCCGTGCACGAGGCACAGGCTTGCTTTCACGCCGCTACCGCCATCACCAAGCTTCCCTACGAGGGAAAAAGGCGGATAATAGCAGGAAAAGGCACAGAGGGATGCCCCCCCGACACGCTTTTCTGAGTGCAAAAGTAAAAAACCCTTCACAAAGTAGACTCAAAAACATCGTTAAATATGGTTGCAACAACCGAAGTGAACAGAATGAACATAAGCGAATGAAACAAACAAACCGAACTAAACGGTTGATAATTAGAGCATTTTGTTATTTCAAAAGATTTATATTTGCAGTCAGAAGAAATAAACATATAACTAAAAAACAAAATTCATGGCTAAAAAATCAGCAATTTCAGGTGAGTACATCATCACCGTGGAAGACACAGGCAGCATCCGCGTATGCCGCATCTATGACAATGTAATCGGTTCCCTCCGGGAAATCTGTCAAAAGGAAGGCATGGAGTATGATCCGAAGTGGACAACACAGCAAATGGGCAGCAGAGTCATCAAGCAGTTTGGCGAAGGCAACATGGCCGAAGTGGGCGAGTATGTAGTGACCAAACGCCCCAGCGGTTCCATCGAGACGTATCGCACTTACGACAACACAATAGGTGCCCTGCGCGAAATAGCTGCCTCTCTGGGTTTTGAGATTGACCCCAAGTGGAATACTCGGACCACCGGCAGCAAACTGGTAGACTTTATCAACGCCAACAAGTAGTATAATTATATATAATAAGGTATAAGACTATGGCTATCAAGACAACCGCAAGCGGCAAGATGGACAAGCGGACCAAGGAGTACAAGGAGCTGAAAGACCGCCTGGCCAAGGCCCGTGCCGCAAAGAAAGCAGGGAAGGCTCCCGCCCGTCCCACATTGAGAAAGACTGCCTCGGGCAAAGTGGACAAACGCACCAAGGAGGGCAAGGCTATCTGTGCCCGTATGGCCAAGGCGCGCCGTGAAAAGAACAGTTTGGTGAACCGCTTGAAACGTCTGTTTAAATAATCATTTAGTGGAGGACAAAAGTATGAAATCATCTTTAGAGGCAGTTGCCAATTTCATAGGGTTTGCCATCTGGGCAGACGGAGTATATGACGAAAGTGAGAAGGAAGCAGTGACCGAGATTGCCGAGGCGTTCGGCTTCAACGTCACCAAGTTTAATGCCGTGGTCGATGTGGCCCTGACCCGCATCCGTCCCATGGACGAAGAGCAGGTGAACGACTTCCTGCAAAAGGCCGCCGACGACATTCCCGACGAGGAGATAGGACAGGTGTTCGAGGCTGTGCTGCAGATGGTATTGGCCGACGGCGCCATCGACGAAGACGAAGTGAACAACCTCCTGGCCATAGCCGACGCACTGGGCATGGAAACCGCACAGGCCGTGCTCCTGCTGTGTGACATGGTGAAGTCGGAACCCGAACTGGAAGTAAATGTGGATAATTAAGAGGAAGTCGGATAAAGACAAGGTGCCTAAACGGGCAGCTTTGCTGCAGACGTTGGCCGAAGACTTGAAAGCCCTGATGCAGGCCAACAAGGAGCTAATCTTCAACGAGCGCGACCTGCAGGTGCGCGTAGCCACCTGGCTGCGCGACAGCGGACACTATGACGACGTGGACATGGAGTATGCCGTTCCCAAAGAGGAGTTGTCCGCACGCGGCGTGAAGATAGGCAGCCAGTCTTTCCCTTGGGATAACGACCTGTCCATTGATGTGGTGGTGGAAAAAGACAGAGCCTTTGCCACCATCGAGCTGAAGTATGCCACCCGTCCGGTAGACGAGAAGATAAACCGCTTTGGTGAACCCATGAAGACCGACGCACTTATCGTGAAGGATCAGGCTGCCGGTGACATAGTCATGTACAACTACTGGAAGGACGTGCGCCGCGTGGAGACCTTGACCCGCTGCTATCCTGCCGTGAAAGGCGGTGTAGCCCTGCTCATCACCAACAGTCCTGCATACTGGCGCGAGCCGCAACCCAACGTCGGCTATCGGGCGTTCTCCACTTACGAAGGGCGCACCCTGCGTCCCGCTCTTCTGGAGTGGAACAAGAACTTTTCTGCCTCAGTGCGGAAAAGTCATCCCGACTTTGAGATAGGAGGCGACTATTCCTGCCGCTGGGGCGACACGGCCATCACCGCCCGTTCCCGTAGCAAGGAGAAGACTCCCTTCCGCTACTTGCTGCTGCAAATCACTGAATAATCACCTGTATTTCTATAAATCATTCATTCAATCATTCAAAATAATTAAACTGATAAAGTAACCATGGCTAGTAAAGTAAGAGTTTACGGTAAAGCACAAAACCGCACGGCACTGGGCATCATGCACGCCTACATGTTGATGTATCCCCACGCCACGCTGGAAGACCTGCGCAAGGCGTTTCCCGACAGTCTCAACCCCGACTCAGGCGTAAAGAAGAATTTCATTTATGCCGACGAGAAGGGAACGGATGCCAACTGGGAAGGCTTCTTCAAGGGGGAGGATGAACTGCTGACCACTGGCGACGGCAAGAAAGTGGCGGTGGTGAAGATGTGGACAAAACCGTCCTTTGACCGGGTAGTGGAGCAAGCCAAGCTCTACGACATCGAAGTGGCGAAGTTCGAGGCGGCGGAGAAAGGCTTTGGCAAGAAAGGGGGCTTCACCTTGGAATACCTTAACGGCTGGACACCGCCCGCACCCGTGGAGAAGAAAAAGGGCATTCCCGCATGGGTTTGGATTATCCTCGCCCTGTTGGTCATCGGTATTCTGGTAGCCCTCCTGATGCCACGCGACAAAGAAGTGATAGAAAAAGTAGTCGAGAAGGAAGTCATCGTGCGCGACACGGTGTATGTGCAGCAAGTGGCCGAGATACAGGAGCACTTCAATGCCGCCCAGTTTGAGCAAGGCAAGGCCGAGTTGAACGACGACGCCAAGCTGGCACTGCACGACTTGGCCCGTGTAATGAAACAAAACCCCGACCTGCGTCTGCGCATCGAGGGTCACACCTCCAGCGAGGGTGACGAACAAATCAACCAAAAGCTGTCGCAAGAACGCGCCCAGGCCGCAGTCGACTTCTTGGTAAATAAAGAAGGTATCGACGCATCCCGCCTGACCGCTATTGGCAAAGGCTCGTCCGAACCCATTGACCCCAACAACTTAGAGGTGAACCGACGGACGGAGTTCGAGATTATCAAATAATGCGGGATGTATATATGAGAGGTATCTGTCTACGAAGTAAAGCATGAGCATAGATTGGTTGTCTTTAAAAGATAAGGCAGCGGAAGCGGCTGCCTCCGCCCGGCAGAAGATGTCGGAGAACATCGATGCGTTGAAGGTATCCGTAGGAGAAGGCATCGATGCATTGGGCGAGACAGCCGATTCTGCCAAGCAGAAGATGTCGGAGAACATTGATGCACTGAAGGTATCCGTAAGCGAAGGCATCGACGCGTTGAGCGAGACAGCCTCTTCCGTTCAGCAGAGTATGTCCGAAGGGGTCGATGCGCTGAAGGAGACTGTGGGTGAAAAGGTGGCGGTAGCTAAAGACTCCTTGTCTGACTGTCTTGCAGACGCTTCGAAAAAGGTCAAGGGGCTGGGGATGGACCTGTCGGAACTTACCACGAAAGTGATGGACAACATCGAGGAGTATGCCCGTTACTTTACGGAAAGCGATTTGTGGAAAAAGCTACAGGAGAACGCCTCCAAAGCGGGCTCACAAGTGGTGTATATGGCTCTTTGTTTATTTTATTTTTTAAAATCTGAGGAAAATGTTGATAAAAGTACTGACGAACATAGCGGGGAGAAGGCTGCGCAAGATATCACTTAAAGTTTTGATTTTAGGATGTTTGGGGTATTTCATCTTACCGACAGACCTTATACCCGATATCTTGGCAGGAGTGGGTTATGCCGATGATGTAGCAGCCTTGGGCATCGCTTTTAATGCGATAAGCGGCTTGTTGTCAGCCGCTGTAAAAATGAAAGCGCAAAAAAACAGCCGGAAATGGCTTGGGAAGTAAGATAAAAAAGCATAATGAAAATGAGGAAAACAAAACTTAGCAAATTCATCCTGCCGGCACTGTTCGCCGTTACGGCAAGTGCCTGTACCAGCAAGGCAGAGATGATGCTGCGGTCCGAAATTAAGGATTGCGGCAAACTCGTGCTGGCCGAGATGTCCATCCGCAAGGTGGGCAAGATAAAAGACAAGCCCGTCAGCGAGTCGACGGGTTTGAAGTCGTTCACCCTGTCGTTGGTAGATGCCATGAAGCCGGGCGACCGCATAGCTGTCTACACATACGACACTTACCTTCGCGCCTACGTGGACTTGACCCAACTGGCGGACGAGAACATTGACGTGAACGAACTGTCGCGCACGCTGACCTTGACTCTTCCACCACTGACCACTGAGTTTGCGGGACGTGATTTCGAACTGAACGAAGAGCACTACCGCGTCAGCGGCTTACGTTCGGAGGTTTCTACCGAAGAGCGCGCGGCGTTGAAAGAAAAGATGAGCGCTTCCTTACGCCAGGAGGTAGAGACCAACCCCACGTTCGTGGAGACAGTCAGCAAAGCGGCGCAGTCGAAGGCAGATTCTTATTTCAAGGCTCTCCTGGCACCCTATGGTTATCAAGTAACAGTAAAATTCACCCCTAAAACATCCGGCAATGAAGAATCCAATGAAAAATCTGTATTATCTGATTAAAGTATTGATTGTGTTGGCGGTGGTGGCCGTCATCGGCTATGTGGTAAAGGTGTATGTACTGGACGACCATTATGACAACTTCGAAATCAGCCCCGCCAGCATCAAGAAAGTGACGGGTATGGTCAAGCTCAGCACCCTCGAAATTCACGACGAGGCCATCCTGAAAGACTCCATCAACAGCAAGTGGTTAGTGGCAAAAGAGTCTGTGGACGGGGCTGTGACCATCAACTTGGAGAATGTGACCATCAAGACACAAGGCGACACGACTCTCGTCATCCTGCCTGCGGAACAAGTAGAGGTGTACGAGTCCAACGACCCCAACGCCTACGAAATCATTGACACCTACGACATAGCGAGCACTTTCATAGACCGTGAACTGACCGCCGATGAGGAAAACCAACTGAAGCGTGCCTACAAGGACCGCATCATTGCCGGCATTTACGAGCGTGGTTTGGTGCGTCGTGCCCGTGCCAATGCGGTGCAGACGTTGAGCGACCTTTACAAGAGCCTGAACCTTCCCGTCAAGGTAGTTGACCCCACCCCGGAAGGAAATCCGCCCGCAAAATCTTGATAGGAATGTATGGTTAGGAAAAGTAATAAAAACCGGAAGCGCAAGCCCTCCATCTGGGATGCCTACGACATCAGCAAATGGGGGAAAAAGGAATGGCTGAAGTGGGCGATAACCACTCTCGTATTCCTGGCCATTTACTATGCCTGCGGCTTCGATGAGTATTTTGAATAGGTAAAGAGCAGCCTCTCCCCATCCCTCCCCCAAAGGGAGGGGGATTAGAGTATTCTGCTTGTTCATAAATGGATTCGAGCGGGTCGCCTCCCCTTCGGGGGGAGGAGGGAGAGGGCTAAATTATCATTTATATCACTAAACAATAAAAAAATTTAGAATTATGGCAGATTTAAAAGTATCGGGCAACCTGACTGTTGCCGGTTTAAAGAAACGCTTTAAAGAGACTTTCGGATGTTCTCTCCGTGTGTACACAACTCCTGCATGCAAAGCACTCGCCAAGGACGACGCCACGCTTGCGTCCATCCGTGCGGAAGGTGCCAAAGGCGGCGAACTGACCGTAGGCGGCAACCTGCGTGTGGGCAACTTTGAGAAAAAAATGCAGGAAGTGTTCGGCATCTACGTGCAAGTGTCTACGCCGGACGACAGCAAACTGGCCAAGAACGAAATTACACTGACTGCGGCAGGAAAAGAATGATCTTTAAACAATGGAAGAAATGAAAGAGGAAAATCAAGTGTTACCCGAAGAAACGGTTCAACCCAATGAAACGGTTCAACCCAATGAAACGGTTCAGCCCAAAGCAGCCAAGACACCTACGCAACGTTCCCTCAAAAGTGACATAGCAGACAGCGCCAAGGAGCAGCTGGGCGAACTGGCTGACGAAGTCAAGGAAACGGTGTCGGAAACCGGCCACAATGTACTGGTGTGGTTGTTTGGCACATTCATGGGCTGGATGGTGCTTCTTTCCTTTGTGGCATTCCTGGTTATTTGGATGTTCTGGGGATTTTGGTGGGGTATTATCCTGCTAATCCTTGTCTGGGGATATGCCGGATACAGAAAGATAAAGGATTGGTTATAGAAGTCTGCCCTTACGGCTTCTTTAACAATAATGGCTGACAAATGAAAGATATCCTTAAAATGATTATCGCCTTGGTCACGTTCAAGTGGCTGTTTGGCGGTGACAGCTCGGATGGCGGATGCTTAGGGTGCTCCGGTTGCGGATGCTCCACCTTAGGCACCGTCATTCTGATTATTATCATTGCATTAATTATAACCTATTTATGAAAATACCCGGATTATCATTCTCGTGGAAGCGGGCGTTAGGCATCACCGCCATGAAGCAGAAAGTGGCCCGCACCACAGGTATCCCCACCACGCGCGGAGGCATTGAGCGGAAAGTGGGGAGCTTGGTACTGGGTGCCCTGTTCAGCAAAAAGAAGAAAAGGAGGAAAAGATGAAATCGAGCATCATTGACGTGCCGCGCAAGCCGTCACAAGCCGACCTGTTCGGCATACAGGTCTATCAGGACGCGCTCATCAAGTACATCCGTCTGACGGACACCCCCATCACCATCGCCCTGCAAGGCGAATGGGGCAGCGGGAAGACATCGCTGATGAACCAACTTCGCTACAACCTTTGCGATGAGGAAGGAGCACCTTATTACGCCATTTGGATCAACACGTGGCAATATTCGCTGATGAAGACGCCCCAGCAAGCCATCATCAGCATTCTGGAAGGCATCATCAACCAAATAGGACAACTGAACCCCAACAAGCACAAGTGGGAGGAAAGCAAACGGAAGATAGGCGGTGTGTTCAAGAAGATGGCCACCATAGGCACCAAGGTAGCTGCAGGGGTGGTAGGCGTGGAAGGCGACGTAGTAGACGACATCTTCAGCGGCGAAGCTTCCCAGTCGGACATTGCCCAATTGAAGGAAGAGATAGCCCGCCTGATAGAGGACGCCTTGGCACACGACCCGACAAAAGCAGGTTTCACCTTCTACATCGATGACTTAGACCGCATTGACCCTCCTGTAGCCGTTGAGATATTGGAACTGCTGAAGAACATCTTCGACTTGGAGAAATGCGTCTTCATCCTGGCCATCGACTACGACGTGGTCATCAAAGGACTGAAGCCAAAGTTCGGCGAGCTGACCGAAAGCAACGAGCGCGAGTTCCGCTCCTTCTTCGACAAGATTATCCAGTTGCCCTTCTCCATGCCGGTGGCATCCTACAATGTAGACACGTTTTTAGTGGATGCCTTGCGTAAGATTGAGTTCTTCACCGACGAGGAACTGAACGACCCGCACCTGGCCGAGGAACTGAGCGAAATAGCCCGCTTGTCCGTCGGTTCCAACCCACGTTCACTGAAGCGGCTCACCAATACGTTGGCGCTTATCTCACTAATCAACGAAGCGCAATCATCCCAAGACCCTAAAGCGCAGCCGACGGTTTCCGGAAAGGAGATAAATTTCGCTTTGGTTTGTATGCAGATTGCCTATCCCTATATTTACAACCAACTGACGGAAGAACCCGATTTCAAGAATTGGAACGACCGCATTGCTTCGCGTCTGAAACTTCGCCCGCTGACAGAAGCGGAAAAAGAAAGTCTGGACAGTGTGGACGAATTTGATGAAGAATGGGAAAAAGTGCTGTTCCGCATGTGCCAAAAAGAGACTTATCTGAGCACCCGTACATTCAGCGTATCCGGTCTGTTGAATAAAATCGCTGAAATTGCAGGCAACGACGCGGAATTGGGCAACATCATCTCCGCTACGCTCGAGCTATCAGCCGTAACCAATCTGAAAGCATTCGACGGCCCGCTGAAGAAAGTCAGCAAGTTTAACCGCGACACCAACAGCTACCGCTATAACGGCAAGGTGTACTCTAAAAAAATCGAATTGGTGCGCGATGTGGTGACGGACTATGTAAACGCACATCCCGGCTTGACGCACGAGCAACTGAAAGCAGCCTTCCCTGTCAAGAAAAATATGGATGTGATGTTTATGGACTTCGACCGCTACCAAGCCATCAAAGCCGAGAAAGGCAAGGTGGAGTTCTTCGGCAACCGTACAATAGATGACACTATCCGACTGGCGGACAAGCCTATTTTAATCAGTAGCAACTGGCCTACCACCAGCCAAGGGAAACCGGCAGAATTCTCTAAGTTCATTGACATTGTACGCAGCCTGCACGGCATTGCGATAGAACAGTGTTGAAATCAATAATCAGAATAGAAATATAAATGGGAATTTAGCAGCCTAAAGTGAATGATAACAAACTCCCCTCCTTCCGGAAGGAGGAGAATTAAATTACCATCAGTGTGCCATTAAACAGCCCGCTAAATTATCATTTTGACTAGTCCTAAATAACCGTTACAGTTTTTGGACAAAAATAACACATTCAACACAGCTTGACAAGGCTAGCCTTGTCAAGCTGTGTGTTTTTTATAATTCTTAATTTTTATCAGCCTCTGTTGATGCATATATTCCGGTG
>CASENS010000074.1 GCA_949289345.1 uncultured Bacteroides sp. | reverse complement strand
TTCGGTGAAGGTTCAGACGGCTGTTTGCTTATCTGAACTTTTTACTTTTAGACCAGCGTATTTATATTTAAGTAAGTGAACAATATTAGTTTTTATTATAAATGTGAATTTATCAGTTAGGAGTAAATGGTAACTGAACTCCCCTCCTCCCCGGAGGAGGGGTGGCCTTCATGCCGGGGTGGTAGGAGAAACATGCCGCGTAAGCGACTCCTATTCCTATATAATGCAAATAGGCCGAACCATTCTTGTCCTACCACCCCGCCCGGTGGGCACCCCTCCTTCCGGAAGGAGGGGAATTGATTACATCAATTCTTTATTAAACCTAAATCTGTGGTCATCTTGTTCAATCCGTGCCATCTGTGTGCCAATTAAATTCCCATTTATACAACCACACATTTGTCGGATGAGCCTTTATTTTTCATGTTCGTTCAAAAGAAAAACGGAGGAAGCCGATGTCATATCCGGCAAAATTCTTACTTTTGCATTGTTATGATAGAATTAGCTCAACATATAGAGAAACTGCTTTTGGACAATGACTGCGTCATCGTCCCCGGATTAGGAGGGTTCGTTACCCATTACACACCGTCCGTACGCATTGAAAAGGACTGCCTTTTTCTTCCACCGACACGGGTCATCGGTTTCAACCCTCAAGTAAAGATGAACGATGGCTTGCTTGTGCAGTCGTACATGGAAGTTTATAACACCAGTTTTTCCGATGCTACCCACATTGTCAACAAACAGGTGGAAGAACTGACACAATGCCTGCACGAAGAAGGTAAGGTGGACTTGCCCAATGTAGGCGAACTGCATTGCTCCATTCAAGGCACGTATGAATTTACGCCTTATAACAACAAGATTGCGACACCTTATTTATATGGACTGGCCAGTTTTGAAATGAAAGCCCTCGATGAGATACGTATGGCTTCCAATGAAAGGACCGTTCCCGACTATGTGCTCACCCGCAACCGGAAACCTGTAAAGAGGATTAAACTCGAAGTCAATATCAAGCCGTCTTATTGGCTCAACGCGGTTGCCATGATAGCAATCATCATGCTGTTCTTCCTGCTTTCCCCTCCCATTGCAAACACAGAAGTTGTCAAAGGAAACTATGCAAGTCTGTTTCCCGATGATGTATTTGCAGCGATGAAAAAGCAATCCGTGACCTTTACTCCTATTGCACCCGGTCAGCCGACCGTACAACAAAAGGCCGTACAAGGCCAAACGGACACCACATCCAAGCGGAAGGAAGCCCGCAAAGCAACAGCGCAAGTCGTTGCACGCGAAGTGAAAGTAAAGGAACAGAAGGAGGCTACACCATCAGTAACTAACCCCTCAAGCAAGTCTCCGATTGAAACGGAAACCCCTAAAGCCACACCTGTTGTGACGAAAAAATACCACATCATTGTGGCCAGTGTCACGACAGAGAATGACGCGTATGCTATGACCAGGGAACTGGTTGAAAAAGGTTTTAAAGGTGCTACAGCAATTATAAGCAACGAAAGGAAACGAATCAGCATTGAGTCGTGCGCCACTTATGCTGAAGCCAGGCAAACACTGAACGAAATCCGCAAAAACGAAGCGTACAAAAGTGCCTGGATTTTAAAAAACTGATTTTTATTATAGAAACAATGAAACGTATCCGATGTCCTAAATGTGAAAACTACCTGACTTTTGATGAAACCAAGTATAATGAAGGTCAATCATTGGTATTTGTCTGCGACCATTGCGGCAAACAATTCAGCATCCGCATGGGAAAAACCAAAATGCGAGCGCTTCAGAAAGATGAGAAACCGGATGATACAGCCTTTAAAAACAGTTTTGGAAGCATCACGGTCATTGAAAATGTATTTGGTTTCAAGCAGGTGTTGCCTTTGCAAGAGGGAGACAACATCATCGGACGCCGATGTGTCGGAACGGAAATCCAAGTGCCTATAGAAACTTCGGACATGAGCATGGACCGTCGCCATTGCATCATCCATGTAAAACGCGACAAGCAAGGCGGTTTAATCTATACATTACGTGACGCGCCAAGCCTTACCGGCACTTTTCTCAATAATGAAATCTTAGGCGACAAGGACCGCATACGCATTGAAGACGGAGCGATTGTCACGATTGGCGCCACCACATTCATCCTTCGCACAGCATTATAAGAAAAAGCAAAGACACAAAAATACAGCGTTTTCAACTCACCAGTTCAGGCAAATCATCCCTCTGTATTTTTATGTCTTTGAACTTTTAATACCCTAAAAAATCTCTTTCCGCTTCCTTTCCGGTCATTTTTCAGGAATATCACTCAACGTCAGCCGATGCCGTACGTCTTCTTCTGGCCGGTTTCTCTTTGGTTGCCTCAACTTTCGGTTCGGTAGATACACCTGCCAATTCCGGGTCTATCATGATACGGCCGCAATATTCACATACGATGATTTTTTTACGCGAACGGATATCCAACTGGCGCTGGGGCGGAATCTTGTTGAAACAACCACCGCATGCGTCACGCTGCACATACACAATGCCCAACCCATTGCGCGAGTTTTTGCGGATGCGCTTGAACGACTGAAGCAGACGGGGGTCAATCTTCGTTTCCAAATCCTTAGCTTTGTCCCTCAGTTTTTCCTCTTCCTGCTTGGTCTCTGAGATAATCTCGTCCAGTTCGTTTTTCTTCACTTCCAAGTCTTTTTCCCGCTCTTCCAATTCATGGTTGCAGTTTTCCACTTCTACCGACTTAGCCTGTTCCTGTTCCGTAAACTCCCGGATCCGCTTCTCGCACAGTTCAATTTCCAAAGTCTGAAATTCGATTTCCTTGCTCAAGAAGTCATATTCGCGATTGTTGCGTACATTTTCCTGCTGGGCCTTATATTTTGCTACAGAGGCTTTAGCTGTTTCTATTTCCACCTTCTTGGTAGCAATAGACGACTTCAACTCGGCTGTTTCCGACTTAATACGCTCAATACGTGTGTTTAAACCGGCGATTTCATCTTCCAAGTCCTGTACTTCCAACGGGAGTTCGCCTCTCAGCGTCTTGATTTCATCAATCTTGGAAAGAGTGGTTTGTAACTGGTACAATGTTTTCAGTTTTTGTTCCACAGTAAGTTCCTGTGGTTCCTTCTTTGCTTCTTTAGCCATTTTTATTACATGTATTTTATGGGATTTGTATTCACTTTAGTCTGCTGCACAGCCAAGTTCGGAAACATATCCCGCATTAAGGTATAAAATAATTCTTTGGTATATTGCTCGCTCTCATAGTGACCAATAGCTACCAGCATAATTTCACCTTCACGGCCGAAAAACTCATGATACTTTATTTCACCGGTCATGAACACATCGGCACGCTGGCGGACAGCCATCGGTATTAAGAACGCACCCGCCCCTCCACACAGGGCGACCGTTCGTATCTCTCGGCCGCACAGTTTGTTATATTGCAGGTTTTCCACTTCAAACGTTTTCTTCACAATGTGCAGGAAATCCAATTCGGTCTGCGGCTCATCCAATTCACCGATAACGCCCGAACCGGCCTGTATCCATTGGTTCTGTAGCGGATAAAAATCGAAAGCCGGTTCCTCATAAGGATGCGCCGCACATAAAGCCCGCATCGTTTCAGCCTTGCGATAAGCAGGCAGAATAGTTTCTATGCGTACTTCACGTTCGGTATGCAGTTTCCCCACGACGCCACAATAAGGATGCGTCCCCTCTCCAGCACGGAATGTTCCCTCACCTTCCGTATTGTAGCTACACGAGTCATATCCACCTATGCAGCCACATCCGGCTTGAAACAAAGCCCTACGAACATCTTCCGCTTGGTGCAAGGGTACATAAGTAACTAATTTCAGCAGTGCATTTTCCTTAGGTTCCAGTACACGAATGTTCTTTAAGCCTATTTTTTCAGCCATCTTGAAGTTCACACCACCCCACGCATTGTCCAGGTTGGTATGTGCCGCATACACTACGATGTCATTTTTCACCGCTTTCAGGATGCAACGTTCTACATAATCACGTCCCGTCAATGACTTATAGCCTTTGAAAATGAGCGGATGATGGGCGATGACCAGATTATATCCTAACGCAATGGCTTCATCCAGTACGGCTTCCGTCACATCCAAACACAACAAAGCCCCTGTAACTTCCGCATCTGTCAATCCTACTTGCAACCCGGCATTGTCAAATCCGTCTTGCAAAGGCAGAGGCGCGAACCGTTCAAGGGCGCTTACAATCTCCTTTATTTTCATATATACTATGAGAATTTGCGTGCAAAGATACGAAAAAGAAAATATCCCGCCACACTCTTCCCAACTATTTTATATTAAGTTATTCCACGAACAGTGGAAACAGGTTTCACACAGACGATTTTCACCCAACAAAAAAGCCCGCATTTCCTCATGTAAGGAATGCGGGCTCCTACAAGTTTAAAATCACATGTGGTTTTAATGAACTTCAATCACACGATTGATTTTGGCTTTTTCTTCGGGTGTACGTTTCGGAAGGTCAATCGTCAAGACTCCATCCGTAACGTTGGCGCTGATTTTATCTTTCTCCACATCATCGGGCAAGACAAAAGCCTGCTCAAATTTGCTATAGGAAAATTCACGACGCAGATACTTCTTATTTTCATCTTTTGTCTCGTTCTTTTTCTCCATGGTGATGACCAATTCATTATCTTCACCCAGATGAACATTGAAGTCTTCTTTCGTCATGCCCGGAGCTGCGACCTCTACCTTGTAATCGTTATCATTCTCAATTACATTGATAGCCGGTGCTGTAGCGTTGGCTTTTACCATCCAATCGTTATCAAAGAAATCGTTAAAGATACTCGGTAACCAATTCTGACTGTTGTACTTTCTCATAGGTGTCATAGTTGTAATCTCCTATTTTTTAGTTATTCTTATATCAATTCTTCCGAACCCCTTGGCCTTCCGGCCTTGCGGTTCGCTTAAGGTTTTGCAAATACCGTGCCGACCGGACACATTGGCAGATACTGGAAACGTGATTTTAAACTTGCGAAAATCATTTTAAATGATAGCGCGTCGATTTTAAACTTTGTGTATATGTATTGACTCTATTTTCCCTGCCGAGTCCTTACAATCGTATGGCATATTGACAGGGGAAATGAAAAAATGTCACTAATTCTTCATGTTTATATGAATGAAAAGTGTATTTTTGCATACAGAGTATCTAATATTATGTAGCAGTTATGAAAAGAAGGACATTAAACATCGGATTATCCATTGCCTTGGCCTCGAGCCTAATGGCATGTAGCGGAAACATAAAGAAACAGGACACCGGAGAAATGATACCTGCGGATACAATGACAACAGTCATGGAAGGCATACAAACCAAGCATGTAGGCCATGTAAAGGTTACATGGCTGAAAGACAATGCCGAAAAACGGTTAATGCCGTTGGAACTTTTTGGCAACGCCCCTCAAACACTAGTGGATAGCTTACATTTACAGGCAGGAGTGCCTTCATCCGTAAGCGCTTTCTTGGTTGAAACAGAAGGCTTACGGATTTTGTTCGATACCGGTATGGGAGCTTCCGACAGCCAATTATTACCGGGTTTGAAATCATTGGGTCTCTCCCCCACCGACATCAATTACCTGTATCTGACACATTTCCATGGCGACCACATTGGAGGAATGATGAAAGGAGACAGTGCGGTCTTTCCCAATGCGCAGATTTATGCATCAAAGGCAGAGTTTGACGCATGGATGACCATGCCCGAAAGTAAGAACGCGCAGGTAGTACGCACCATAAACGCTTATAAAGACCGCCTGCATTTGATGGCTTTCGGTGACACATTGCCAGGTGGAGTAATCGCAATGGAAGCGACA
The DNA here is from genome assembly GCA_949289345.1 of uncultured Bacteroides sp. Taxonomy (GTDB): domain Bacteria; phylum Bacteroidota; class Bacteroidia; order Bacteroidales; family Bacteroidaceae; genus Bacteroides. Next base: position 7,820 of record CASENS010000074.1, on the reverse strand, counting down.
GGACATACCCCCGGACATACAATCTATCAGATCGGGAAATTATTGATAGCAGGTGATTTAATGCATGGAGCCGCCTTGCAGCTGGCTGACCCTACCCTATGCGCATCATACGACATGGACAGCAAGACCGCCATCAAGAAACGCCAACAGTATCTGCAATACGCCCGTGACAACAATCTCACCATGGCCGGCATGCATTTTCCCGAACCGGCGTTTCTATCCCTTAACTGATTTTTATGCGGAAGTTTTAGCAGACAATTTCTCCAAGACATATACCAGTAGAAAACCAGCCAGCATCAGTATTACGGCTTCCACAATGTAGGAGTCGGGGAGGATGTTGGTCTCTATAGGTATACCATGCGAGTTGTCGGCAATCGCTTTCCATGGCCACACTTTATTGAGTGAACCAAGCATGAAACCGGTTAAAGTCGATAAAGTGATGTTGCGAAAATGCCTTAAAGCGTAAGAAAGTAAATGCGAAAAACCGGTGATGCCGATGAAAGCACCTGCCGCAAACAAAAACAATGTAGAAAAATCCAACGTCTTTACCGCTTCCATAATATAGAAATACTTACCTAACAGCACAAGAATAAAACTTCCGGATATACCAGGAAGTATCATGGCACAGATGGCAATGGCACCGCACAAAAAAATGAACAAGGGATGCGTGGATGTTTCGGCAGGTGTAGCAACGGTGATATAATAGGCAATGGAAGCTCCCACAGCAAACATTAAAACAGTTTTCCAATTCCATTCCTTGATGTCCTTTCCTACAAACCATGTTGATGCCAAAACCAAGCCAAAGAAAAAGGCCCAGACCAATACCGGATAATCCATCAACAACCAAGTTATGATTTTGGCCAATGAAAAAATGCTGATGCCAATGCCCAACAAAAGAGAAAACAGGAAGTTTCCATTGACATTTCGCCAAAACTGTACCCAATGACCGGTAAAGAGCAGACGGGCATTCTTAAGATTAAAACTCTTGATAGTTTCTATCAGTTCATCGTAAATACCTACAATAAAGGCTATAGTTCCTCCCGATACACCGGGCACGACATCGGCCGCGCCCATACCTACACCTTTGAGAGTGATTAAAGCATAATCCTTCAATTTCCTTTCCATTTTATTACATCATGTTCAAGTTAAAAAAATCTGAGGTAGGCACTACCTTATATAAAAAAATCACATTATTCATACGGTAGGGTTATATGGTTCACCCAAACTCTTCAAATAGTCCTTCAGTATCTGGATAGAATTGCCTTTATCATTCTCTTTCAACACCCGACGGATTTCGTCCATTGTAGATTGCGAAAGAGGATTCTGACTTCGCTGATTGTAACAAATTGCCTGATCAATATCCCTCAAGAGGATATAAGCGAGTGTAAGACGTTCATTCAAGTCCGGATAAGAAGGGTCATATTCCTGAACCTTTTTCAGCGCTTCTAATGAAAAATCGAACAGACCGGCTTCAATTCCATAATATGAAATAACCATCCATGTATCGGCTTCAGGTAAAAGTTCGGCTGCGTGTTTCCATATTGAGACGCATTGTTCTTCTTTTCCTTGATGAGCGTAAACAAGGCCTTTCAAGAGATATGCATCAAGATTGCATTTATTCAATCTGATAGCTTCATCACAATATTGAATGATAAGCTCCTGTCCTTTCTCCATATCCAGAAACTTCAAACAAAGTGCCGCATCAGAATATACAGACGAACAGAGAGCCGGATCATCACTATGGTTTTCATAGTGCATCACCTTATTCAAATGCTCATAAGCCTCGGCCCACTCATACGACTCCATTTTATTAATCCCCATCAGGATATGCATAAACTCTGGCGCCATGGAGTTGTATTTGGTGGCCTTCTCGTAATTCTCTTGAGCTTTCTGGCCGTTGTGCAACATGGAATAAGAATAACCTTTCAGCATATACGCATCCCCGAACTCATCATCGGATATCAGCGCATAATCACATGCATCAATAGTTTTGTCATATTGGTGAAGCCAAAAATGGCAACGGGCCAATCCATACCAATACATCGGTGAATAGGGATTAGCGTCTATCAGTTTATTATAATAAACAACCGCTTGCTCATATTCTCCTTTACATACCAGCATATCGACCATGGCGGAACAATAATCAACATCATCCGGACTCCAATGCCAATGTTCCAACCATTCCTGGGCTTTATCCAAATAGTACATATCAATGTACATATACGCCACATCTATGATATTACTCGGACTGTATTTATTTTCCAACATGTCCAGTTCCAAGTCCGCATCATCCGGCCTTTCATATTCCAACAATAATCTGGCACGAAGTATAATCACATCATCCCGGTTTTCATCTATTCCGCCGGCTATCTCCCAAGCTTTGTCCCGGTTTTTCCTGTCCAGATATTCATAAGCCTGCTCCACTAACAGCGATGTATTGCCGGGATGCAAATCCAAAGCATGCCGCATCACTTCATCAGCTTCCGCAAAATTATTTCGCCGTGCATACCATTCCGCCAAATCAGCAAAATCCTCCGCATCCAAATAGATATGTCGATTTTCAGCTTTAGCCCTCTCGTAATTCTCAACCATTTCCAACATTTTCCTGTCTCTATCTGACTGTAATTTTTTGTGACTCATCGGAGTTTTGTTTTAAAGTGGAATTAAGATTTTAATATCCCGGATAGATTACAGTTGGCATAAGGTCACCCCTGTAAAACCAGCCTCAAACACAAAAACACAGAGAAAGCATCATTTCACAACCTTGAAACTGCGGCTCCGTGTTTCTGTATTCAAGTTCATGCATTACCGTATTCACCTTACTTATTGATTTTTCCCCACGTATCTTTCAAACCGACAGTACGGTTGAACACCATCTTGTCCCGTGTAGAATCGGGATCAACATTGAAGTAACCGATACGTTGGAATTGCAGATATGACAAAGGTTTCATACCTGCGGCGAATTTTTCGATATAACAGCAGGACAACACTTTCAACGAATCCGGATTAATGATTTCCTTCATGGCAGTCAAAGCATCACATTGTTTGGCTTCACGAATAGCAGCCAGCTCGTCACGCGGATTTTCCACTTTCCACAAGCGATCATACAAACGTACTTCCGCCTTTAAACAATGGCCACAACTTACCCAATGAAGTGTTCCCTTTACTTTACGATTAGCGCCTGGCAGACCGCTTTTCGACTCCGGGTCATATTCGCAATAAACTTCTGTCACTTCGCCGGCATCATTTTTCTTACAACCTGTACACTTCACAATGTAAGCGTTCTTCAAACGCACCTCTTGGCCGGGGGTCATACGGAAATATTTCTTAGGAGCATTTTCCATAAAGTCTTCACGCTCCATCCACAATTCACGACTAAACTCTATGGTATGGGTTCCATCTTCAGGACGTTCAGGGTTGTTTACAGCCTCCAACTCCTCGACCACACCTTCCGGATAGTTGATGATAACCAACTTTACGGGATTCAAAACTGCGGATATGCGGGTGGCTCGTTCGTTCAAATCCTCACGTACAGCGCTTTCTAACAAAGCGAACTCATTCAACGCATCGTAAGTAGTATAACCTATTTTATCAATAAATTTATGAATAGACTCGGGGGAATATCCACGACGACGAAATCCGCAAATGGTAGGCATACGCGGATCGTCCCAGCCATTCACCAAACCTTCTTTCACCAATGTCAACAGATTACGCTTGCTCATGAGCGTGTAACTCAAGTTCAGTTTGTTGAACTCGTATTGCCTAGGCCGGTTATCCTCCAAATCCTTACCCTCTTTCAGCCAATCAACAAACAAGTCGTACAAAGGACGGTGCACAACAAATTCCAACGTACAAAGAGAATGAGTCACTCCTTCAAAGAAATCACTTTGCCCGTGTGCAAAATCGTACATCGGATAAGCTTTCCATTTTGTACCCGTACGATGATGTGGATGCTTCACCACACGGTAAATAATGGGATCCCGAAAGTGCATGTTCGGGTTTGCCATGTCTATTTTAGCTCGCAATACCATAGCCCCTTCGTCTATCTCACCACTATTCATCTTTTGGAATAATTCCAGACTTTCCTCTATCGGGCGATTACGGTACGGGCTTTCGACACCGGGTTGGGTAGGAGTTCCTTTTTGGGCTGCAATCTCTTCCGAAGTTTGCTCATCAATGTATGCCTTGCCTTCTTTGATAAGACGGACGGCAAAATCCCAAAGTTGTTGGAAGTAATCGGACGCATAATATTCATGCCCCCATTGATATCCCAGCCAACGGATATCTTCCTTAATGGCTTCCACATATTCCACATCTTCTTTGGTAGGATTAGTATCGTCAAAACGAAGGTTGCATACGCCCCCATGCGCCGCCGCAATCCCGAAATCCAGACAAATGGCCTTAGCGTGTCCTATGTGCAGATATCCGTTTGGTTCCGGTGGAAAACGGGTTTGCACTCTTCCTCCGTTCTTGCCTTCTTGCAAATCATTTTCGACAATCTGTTCAATGAAGTTCAAGCTTCTTTTTTCACTGCTTTCTTCGTTCTTCAGTTCAGCCATATTCTTTCTTTATTTATAAATCCAATATAGTATTAACTAAGACATGCGCAAAAGTACGACATTTCCATGAAGAGAGAAAACTTTCGTTAGGGTATTTGGGGGAAATCAAGAAATTCAGCGGCAAAAACATCATTGAATAATTCGCAAAGTAACCAATAATACTTGGACAAGTAAGCAATGATAGTTGGACAAGTAAGCAATGATAGTTGGCTAGTTTGCCTGTTGCTGTTTCAAAATCCATGCATCTCACGTTGTGACTCATGCAGGGGCAGGGTACGCAAATAATCTGCAAAGCCACCGTATGCCCGAAGAACAATCTTTTGGAGGACTACCTGCACGACATGCGCCTTTGCCAACAATGGGCGAAGATACACCGCCGCATGATTACGGGACTTATCATGGATTACACAAGGAGTAACCGAAAGACAAGACCCCGGACTCCAATTTGAAAGCGTCCACAACTACATCGGTGATGATAACCTCATCCGCAAGGGAGCCATCTCTACCCGGGCTGGAGAGAAATGTATCATCCCGTTGAACATGCGCGAAGGCTCTCTTATCTGCATAGGCAAGGGCAATGCGGATTGGAACTGTTCTGCTCCGCATGGTGCAGACCTAGAATATGCAAACATACTTAGGGGCTATCTTGCAGTTCAAAAATGTTTTGTAACTTTGAGGCGTTACAAAAGGCTAACGAGCTAAAGATAGATAAAAGACATATTGCAAAACTAGTAGACAATTATTCGATTCGCTTAAATTCTGGTACAATTTAAAATGAAATCAAGAATAATAAGTCTAGGCATAGTTTGCACCCTTTCAAGGGCGCAGACCGCTTTTACTTATTCTGATTTCAGGTTTACCAGAGCCTAAGCGAATGGATAGGGACAAAGAGGGGCTGTGTCCTTTTTTTCTTTATATTTGAAAGAAAACAACATTTCATTAACCACATAAATTTAAAATCATGGAAAAAGTTAATATTTTTAAGTATGCAACAAGTGAATTAAGCCAAGATGCATTTCTGTGTTGGCTTATAGAAAACAGTGCTCCACAATATGTCGATTCCGAAGAATTACATGCTGCAGCATGTGCATTCGTGAAATTATTAATCAATAAAGAAATTCCTTATGAGAAACCTATTGAAAAGATTCGGGTTTACAAACAAATGAATAATATCGACGTAAGGTTCGTTGTAAATGAGGAAATTAAAGTAATCATAGAGGATAAGACAAAGACAAGAGAGCACAGTGATCAATTAAGAAGGTATAAAAATGATGAGCTGAAGAAATTAAATGAAAATCAGCGTTTGGTATGTATTTACCTTAAGACTGGGAATGAGTCTTGGGGAACACTATATGAAATCATGCAGAAAGGCTATTCTATAGTCAATCGCAAAGATATTCTCGATATATTGACTCAATATAAACCTCACAATGACTTCTATATTGATTATATTGAGTATTTACAATCATTAGAAGATAAAACTAATATCTATATGGAGAAGCCATACACAGAATGGAATTATATGGCATGGCAAGGATTTTACATGTGTATAGAGAAAGAGCTAAGATGGGCTGAATGGGATTATATATCAAATCCTAAAGGAGGATTCTGGGGATTATATTGGTATTGGGCAAAAAAATCAGACTGCAAAATATACTTGCAGATTGAGAAAGATGGGAAACTATGTATTAAAATAGAAATAATTGAAGGAAATGTTTCAGCCATCAGAGAAAAATGGTATAGGAAGTTGATGGAGCAGGCGAAAATTTTAGGATATAAAGAAATAGAGAAACCTAAACGGTTTGGTTATGGACAATGGATTACCATTGGCATCATAAATCCCCAAAATTACATAGGGAAAAACCTTTTTAATCGTGATAAAGTACTTGAGAACATACGCAAATATGAAGAATTGATAGATAAATGCGTTGAATAATAAGTTTTCTTATGCTCACTTTCATCTCCAACCAAGCCCACTACATCGAAGTTCTTCAACGAGCCTGTTCGGTGAAGAAAACCTTGTGGATAGGAACGGCCGACATCAAAGACCTGTATGTGAAAACAAGGAAAGAAAAACGACCGTTCTTAGCTCAGTTAGCGGAATTGATAAAGAAAGGAGTAGAAGTGCGGCTCATTCATGCCAAAGAACCCGGTCCGGCCTTCGAGAAGATTTTGATAAATATCCTTTGCTTTACGACAGGCTGGAGCGGGTTCTTTGTCCACGGGTGCATTTCAAGATATGGGTGTTCGATTGTGCGGAAGTCTATATAGGAAGTGCCAACCTGACCGGAGCAGGTATCGGCATGAAAGCGGAAACTACCCGTAACTTTGAAGCCGGCATCCTGACCAACCAGCCCGAAATCGTAGAACAAGCCATGAACTTGTTTGATAACGTATGGATAGGGAAAATGTGCAAAACATGTAAACGCCGGATGTATTGTGCAGATCCTGTCGGTTGATTTATTAGCAAATAATATTCTCCTAAGCCGCAATATGGCACATCCCTTTCCGACCTTTGTCTACCGAAAGCGAGTTCCAACGTGGAATTTACCCGAACTATGTTTCACATCTAAAAATCATTCATTATGATGAATCATTTATGGCGCGTGACTGCCGTAAAGGTCACTGGGAAAGTAACAACCGGCATGTGGGTAGAAGTACTGAATACACCGTCCGCTCCCTCCAAGGCGAAGTGGAAATGTCATTTTCTTCCTACACTAATCCGTACCCGATGAAGATACCTTTCTGTATCGGCGATATGAAAAGTTGTGTCCGGGTGGAAAACGAAGAGGAAGAAAGTCAATGGCGGAAAACTATCCGGCAAATCAAACGCTTACCTGGACAAACCGCCGAAGAAAAGCTGAAAGCCACCGTGGAGCAATTGGATGAAGCTGACTCCACGGCAAGCCTCATCGACCTCTACCGCTTGTGCGGCAAAGACTTTCCAAAATTTCTGGAAGAAGCACTTAAAATCTCTCCCCCTTTTGATGACTCTCTTCACCAGTTAGCTTTTGATTTATTAAAAGAATGGGGACATCAATAAAATAAAAAAAGCATGTGAAATGATGCGCTCTACCATTACACATGCTTTCTCAGTTTTGAGGAGTTTTTCATCCTCTTTATAAGAAAGCCGCACCGATGATGTGATGAAACTCCGATAGACATGATTTGAGTGCTCGTCCTCTTTGTAATCCACCGACTCAAAGGTTACCCCGAAGGGCGTGGCCCGCCATTGAGAAGCGAAGCTTGTCTCGGTATTTC
>CASENS010000073.1 GCA_949289345.1 uncultured Bacteroides sp. | reverse complement strand
TCCAAGTAAGAGAGTTGCAGTCTGATTCAGCCTATAGTCATTTAAGACTAGTGTCAAAGTTAGTTCACTGCAACTCTTCTTTTCAAATATACACTAATTCTTTTATAGTAATATTTAATACTGCAAATGTAAATGTGTCAAAATGCAAGAACGACTGTCAAAAAGTAATGTCATTCTGGGCAACGCGAAGAATCTCCCGTTTGTTTTTGTTAATGTGAGATGCTTCACATTCGTTACCAATGACGAATTGCAGTAATCGGCTCTCCTCCTTCTCCGAAGGAGGAGTACCCGTAGGGGGAGGTGGTAGGTAAGACATGCCGCGAAGCGACTCCTATCCCTATATAATAAATAGGTCGAACCATTCTTGTCCTACCACCCCGCCCAGTGGGCACCTACCCCCTCCTTGCTCCCCCGTTATCGGGGGAGAGCAACCTCCCAGGAGGAGGGGAGTCAATTACCCGTCATAATCGAATGGGTTTTCCGCAGGAAATGGGCACTCTGCATGACAGGATGATAGCGGTTTTACATTTTGACACGCCCTCTCTGGTTTTCATTCTTTTATTCATCATTCTTCGCTCCTCTTCGGGGAGAGAGTTGAGAGGGACTTTCACTCCCCCTTGAACCGTCGTGCCTGTTCGGCAATCAGTTCCGCGTCGTCAAAGTAGTTTATCTTCATGGCGCGGCGCACCTCGTCCAAGGTAGTCGCAGCCGTCTGGCGCGCGTGCTCGCAACCTTTCTTCAGCAGGTCGTAGATGGCGGGAATGTCCTGTTCGAACTCCTTGCGGCGGTCGCGTATGGGTCCTAACGTTTCCTGCATGATGGCGGTGAGGAACTTCTTCACCTTGACGTCGCCTAGTCCGCCGCGGCGGTAGTGCGCCTTCAGTTCGTCCAGGTTGGGGTATTCGGGCAGGTAGCGCTCAAAGTGTTCCGGACGGCAGAATGCGTCCAGGTAGGTGAACACCGTGTTGCCTTCCACCTTGCCGGGGTCTTGCACGCGCAGGTGGTCCGGGTCGGTGTACATGCCCTTAATCTTCTTCGCCACCTCGTCGGCCGTGTCGCTCAGGTAGATGCAGTTGCCCAGGCTTTTGCTCATCTTTGCCTTGCCGTCCGTTCCGGGCAGGCGCAGGCAGGCGGCGTTGTCCGGCAGCAGGATTTCGGGTTCCACGAGCGTCTCGCCGTAGATGTGGTTGAAGCGCCGTACAATCTCACGCGCCTGCTCCAGCATGGGTTCCTGGTCTTCGCCTACGGGCACGGTCGTCGCCTTGAAGGCGGTGATGTCCGCCGCCTGGCTGATGGGATAGGTAAAGAAGCCCACAGGTATGCTTGCCTCGAAGTCGCGCATCTGTATCTCCGTCTTCACGGTGGGGTTGCGTTGCAGGCGGCTCACGGTCACCAGATCCATGAAGTAGAAGGACAGCTCGCACAGTTCCGGTATCTGCGACTGGATGAAGAGGGTGACACGGGCGGGGTCCAGCCCGCAGGCCAGGTAGTCCAGCGCTACCTCGATGACATTCTGGCGCACCTTTTCGGGGTTGTCCATATTGTCGGTCAGTGCCTGCGCGTCGGCAATGAACACAAACATGTCTTTATAGTCTCCGGCGTTCTGCAGTTCCACACGTCGGCGCAGCGAGCCCACGTAGTGTCCTATGTGCAGTCGTCCCGTGGGGCGGTCTCCTGTGAGGATGATTTTTTCTTTGGTCATACCATTTTATATTTATAAAGTCCTACGTATTCTTAGAAACTGTTTTGAATTTCTACAAAAGTTTTTCTTGGCTTGATGTGTTCGTTTTCGTGTGTGCTTTGAGCGATTTTTTGGTCCTTTCCGCTTCTGTTCTTCGTCAGATAGCCCGCTATCTTCCTCATCATAGAAGCGGAAATGCCTCAAAAACTCATCCCAAATCATCGCACGATAAATTCAAAACAGTTTCTTATCGGGCGGTAAAGTTAAGGCTTTTCCCCGGAATAACGAAATTTTGGGCTGTAATACGGGGGGTCAGCAGAAAAGTGGAAGGGGGCACAGGAGAGACACACTCGTATGGGACAGGCAAGAAACGACCTTCCGCCCGGGAAGTCCGTTTCCCGTCTTTATTCTGATACGGCCAGAAAAGTTTTCTGATACGACCAGAAAGGCATTCTGATACTGCCAGAACAGCTTTCTGGTACGACCAGAATAACTTTCTGGAACCGCCGGAAAACAACCGGAATACTACTTTGCTGGCAGTCAGCGGGTTAATAAGTTCTTGCGGTGTGCTGTCATTCACCGGACAAGACAAAAAAAGGACGCTCCGCGGGGAGCGCCCTTCTTCTATAAAAAGAGTCTAACTTAATATCAATCAATTCAAGCCAGAAGTCCATCGAGCATACTGCTCGAAGTTTTTCATGATTTCCGCAGTCAAATCAGCTGCCTTCACTTCAGCAAGGTTGTAATACTTTCTCCAAGCATTCAAAACATTCATGAATTCAGTCTGGAGCGGATCACCGCTGTTTGCCTTTATGTTGGCAATCATAGTATCATATGTAGTGAATTTACCGGCTGTTTGCAAATCAGACCAAGCTTTTTTCACAGCATTCTCCAACAGCTCTATTTCCGGAGTATTGTCAGCCGGAACTACATTGCCAGTGAAGCTACCTTTCTCACCGGTCTCGGGATTAGTCTGCTGCAGAGTGTTGTAAGTCACTTCGTAGTCTTCTCCTACCATAATCTTGCCATAGTTTACAACAGACTCAACCTCAACATCCACTTCAACATTCAAGTTGGCTTCGTTGTAGATTTCCTTAACGCCTGTCAACGGAGTCTTGCTCTTGTCTTTATTTACAACAGCGTCAATGGTCAGTGTGCCTTCCTCTACGGTAATATTTTCAGTCTGAACAGACTTCATCAAGTTCTCACCGCCAACAGCCTTCACGCTGGCAACGGTGCTGTTCGTACCTTCCAAAACTTTCTGGATAGCGCCATTGTTCAGTTCGATAGCTATCGCGCTCAGATCCTTCAACGTCTCTGCGTTTTCTGTTTCATAACGGTCGTCGCTTCCTTCGGTTGCCTCGGCATTCAGGTCAAGTGTCGTGCTGACTACCAGGGTGTTCACCTGTGCGTAGCCCTTCTGGCCAGTTGTGCTTGTCTTTGTAATCAAGGTGTTAATCTTACCGATTGTAGACGGACTGGCATTTGTCACTTCATAAGCGATTTCACCTTCCTTTGCATCACTTGCCGGATAAACGTATGCGCCGAACTCTACAACTACGCGACCATCGGTGTTGTCCAAAGCCTTGTCATCTTCAGTTCCGATAGATGCATAAGCACCTGCCTCGATGACACCCTTGTTGACGATGTTTGCGTCAAGAGCCTTGCCTTCGCCTTTCTCGCCGGCTTCGGGGTTGAACTTCAAGACTGCACCCTCGGCCACTTCAATGTTGGCTGCACGGCTGCCGGTGCGGACTGCTGTCAGGTTGGCAGGCCATTCGGTCTCGCCCTTGATAAGCATTTTCACCTTATCGCTGCTGGTAGTCACGTTGATGTTGAAATCCTTGTTCTTCGGTGCAGCGATGGCGCCGTCGAACGTGATGGTAGCCGCAATGTTGAAAGTAGGCTCAACCACATTCTTCACACCCTGCACAGCAACCAAAGCATCGTACAGTTTTACCAAGTCGTTCCACTGCTCCAGTGTCTTGATGGAAGTAGTGGCCGGTTTGAAGTCTGCCAGCTTCAAGTTGGCAACCATGTCCGTACGCAGGGCAGACCAACCGTTGTTCCCGTCACGCAGGATTTTGGTCAAAGAGATAGCCTCGTCCGTCTTATCGGCATCCAATGCGTCTCTCAACTTCTTGATGAACTTCTCACTGTTGTCCACATCTACGGTGAAAGTACCCAAGGCATAATCTAACGTTCCGTCAGCTTTCAGACGGCCTACGGTGATGGAAGCGGTAGGATTGGTACGGTCGCTCGCATAAGTAACACCATCCTGAACAGGCAATGCAAACGCGCGCACTTCGCGAACGTCAGCCAATGTGTATTCGGGATTTTCCACATTAGTTGTCAAAGTTGTTGTAGCAGCCTTTCCTGTGTTCGGCTTGATGAAACCTTTGCTTGTTGTAGCATCCGCTGCGGCTTCATCCATAGCCTCACGGGTCTTCTCGTAGTCGATAGCTCCGGTCTTTGCATCTCTAACGACTTTAGGAATGTAACCCGGCACCAATATACCGTCGTTCTTGAACACTGCATCGTTTGCCTTCAGCTGCATTTGCGTGATGGTCATACCCTTCAGATACTCGCCATCACCCGTAGCGTTCGCGATTTCCTCACCCGGAGTGGCTTTCACACCCAGCACGTTCACAACAGGCGACATGTAGAATTCCTTCGTCAGCTTGTTGTTTTCGTCAACGGCCTCATCCTTGCTGATGAAGTCCTGGGCAGAAATGTGCAGCGCCTTGTTGTAACGCTCCTCTTCGAATGTTCCTTTCTGAGGTTCTGCGTTCACATCAATTTCCTTCTCTACAGCGCCACCCAGTCTTTCATACGGGAAGTACACAAAGTATGCACCCTGGTAAACATCCGCTACGGTACCAAAGGTCGCACCGTCCCACGAAAAGATGTGGTTGGCATAGAGCTTGTTGTAAGTAGTGCTCAACGTACTGTTCCATGCACTTTCACTCTGCTCTTCACTGATTGCGGTTTTGCTAAACTGATACCAAGCCAGACCCAGTTGGTCGCCAATCTGCCATCCGTCCGCATTAACACGTGTAGCCGGTCCTTCTTCCGGCAAGGCGATAGTCATGCCATGGCTCACCAGGTCAGCACCGATAACTTTTCCACTTTCCGCACCGCCGTTTTCAGCAATCTGCTCCATCAAGTATTCGTCGTTTTGGCAACCGACGAAACAAGCGGCAAGTGCACATGTGCCTAATAAAAATTTTGTTTTCATATATTCTTTCATTATTTAATTGATTTTAAGTCTCACTTCTATCTCCTTTCAATTAAAGGTCGTCACCAGCCGTGGGCGGATTTACTAAAGGATCATCGGCACTTGCCTCGAACCCCTTTTCCACAGCAACCTCCAGAACTTCCACCTCCGGAGCCACATAAAACTTTTCCATTTCCATAATCGTAATTTTTAGTTAGTTAATAATTTGATTTCCTTTTCTTACTCGTTTGGGTATATATATAATATGGTGTAAAACACCTCTTGCTTGTATTTGGTAGAATGCCTGTCACACCTATCTCTGAGGTCGATTTCAGGGTGCAAAGTAACATACAAATTTCCCAAATAGGGGGCGGACAGGGAAAAGGATTGACAAATGGGGGGACGGGGGAGTAAGGGAAAGCATCAAATGATTGTTCGCTCCCGATCCGAACTTGTACAGCCAATGTCTTCTATATATAATGGTATAGTAGGATGTAACTCCGGCGCATGTCGCACAGGATGGCAGGCGTCCTTCCCCTTTGCTCCCGCACTTTGTCAAGTCTTTTCTTCCCTAATTCCCCTCCCAAACAAATTTGGGAAATTTGTATGTTACTTTGCACCTTGAAATCGACCTCAGAGAT
>CASENS010000072.1 GCA_949289345.1 uncultured Bacteroides sp. | reverse complement strand
TGCGACCCGAAATATGACCTGTTTGATAGGTTGGTTAAGATTGCCGCCATTTACAAATCGGACATCAAATGGAGAGACTACTACTTACCGGACGATGAAATCGTTTAAGGTTTGTTAGTACATTTATCACCACACGGAGTATTATTTAATGTCTTATTGCTCTGTTCTCTTCCATTTGTTCCCAAATGCACTCTGTTCCGTCTCCATGATGCCACGATGTCCATGCCTGGTACAGGTATCAAGGGCAGCTTCCAGCGCACGGAACTCTTCATCGCCGGGAAAGAACATCACATCGCCATACACCTCCGCCGTGTCGAAGAAAGTGCAGCCCGCCTCGTATGCCTTGCGGATAGCTTCAATGCTGTATGCCTCTTCGGGCACTTGTCCATAGCCGTGGGAAAATCCCATGCAACCCATACCAATCTCGGATACTTCGAGATTGCCAATCATTCTTTTCTTCATGTTCTGTTGTTTTAATTATGAATTTTCAGTGTTCCGATAAACTTGGTCGTTTGCAAGTCCATGTCGTCATAGATAGGACTTTTTCCAGTGTCCAGCGTGGCGATACTTCGCATTTCCTCGTCCGTTAGCGTGAAATCGAAGATATTGATGTTCTCCGCCATGCGTTCCTTGCGTACTGTCTTGGGGATAATGACTACGTTCCGCTGGTTTAACCAACGCAGGATGACTTGGCCTACAGTCTTGTTATAGCGTTCAGCAATCGCCTTCAGCAAAGGATTGTGGAAGATATCATTCTGCCCCTCGGCAAACGGTGCCCATGCCTCGTGCTGGATACCTTCCTTTTGCAAGAAAGCGTTGGCTTCTTTTTGTTGGAAGAAAGGATGCGTTTCCAACTGATTGACGGCAGGCTTCACCTCGTTATGCAGGAAAAGGTCTTGCAGACGCTCGTTGCTGAAACTCGTCACGCCGATGGCACGGATACGTCCCTCCCGATACAGGCGTTCGGCGGCACGCCATGCGGCATAGTAGTTCCCGTAGGGTTTGTGTAGCAGATACAGGTCGAGATAGTCCAGCCCCAACAACTTCATCGAGCGGTCGAAAGCACGCAGGGCATCATCGTATTCATAATCCTGCACCCACAGCTTGGTGGTCACGAAGATGTCCTCCCGTTTCAATCCGCTCTGGCGGATGGCATTGCCTACCTGCTCTTCATTGAAATAGGAAGCCGCCGTATCTATCATCCGATAACCAGTTTCCAATGCTTCACTCACGATGCGTTCCGTATCCTCGACAGGTATTTGGAAAACGCCAAACCCGATGGCCGGCATCTTTACTCCGTTTGATAATCTTACTGTTTGCATAACTCGTTGTTTTTATGAGGTTATTATTATTTGATATCTTCCTGTTATTCGTTTTTTCAAATTATTCTTGTTTTTGCCTCCGACAGTACTTCTCCTGCCGGATTGGTATTGTCGGAGCAAATGTTAACAGACCAAAGTCCGTAACTTAGGTAGGCTCATGTCCGAGGTGAGTTTACATACCGTTTTGCTTCAGCCATTCCTTTATCTGCCTGTCCGATGAAGCAGCAGCACTTCCACGGATGGCAAGCCCGTCTTTCACTTCCGTGCCGGGGCAGACTTTTCGGATATCATCCACGCTATGACCCAGTCCGCTGCCCTCATGGGTACAGAACGGAAGTATCTTCTTCCCGGTGAAGTCGTATGTTTCCAAGAAAGTGAACACGCACATCGGCATCGTGCCCCACCAGTTGGGATAGCCGAGAATAATCGTGTCGTATTGTTCCATATTCTCGACTCGTCCTGTCAGCGCGGGGCGTTCTTTGCTTTGGAGTTCCTGCATGGCGACCTCGGTCATTTCCGTATAGCCTGCCGGGTATGCCTTGACAGTTTCTATCCGGAAACTGTCTGCACCGGTCAGTGCGGCAATCTTGTCCGCCACGCCTTCGGTGTTGCCCTGTTGCAGCTTCTTGATAACGCCGCCGGTATAGTTCTCGCCCCGGCGTGAATAATAAACTATCAGTGTTCTGCTCATTGTCCTTTTCGTTTCTGATTACGGTGCAAAGTTACAGCGCTTTTATACTCTCTATGTTTCACAAAAGGTATCTAATGTTTCACCAAAAGCGCGAAAACGACTTGCGGGAAAAGAAAGAGAAAGTTTTTGGAACCTTCTTTTGTCACATATCATTTGCCTATGTAGATTAAAACCCTTACCTTCGCCCCACATTTACATATTATATATAGAAATAAGAAAGCCGTATGAACTGGATTATTCTGATTGTTGCCGGTCTCTTTGAGTCCGGCTTTGCTTTTTGTTTGGGGAAGATGAAAGGAGTGACGGGTATGGAATATTACTTATGGGGCGCGGGTTTCTTGGCCTGCCTCGTATTGAGCATGGCGCTACTTGCCAAGGCGGTGCAGACATTGCCTATCGGCACGGCCTATCCTGTGTGGACGGGTATCGGCGCAGTTGGGACGGTGTTGCTGGGCATCTTTTTTTTCCACGAACCCGTCTCTTTCCTCCGTTTGTTCTTCGTCACGACGCTGATTGCTTCTATTGTGGGGCTAAAAATGGTGTGATATGGAGACAGAAAACAGTGTGTTCAGAACGATGCGCCGCAAGCGGCAGTTGTTGCCCGCCGAAGAGAGCGAGGCAATATTGAGGCGGATGACCAACGGCACGTTGGCTCTGCATAGCGACGGCGGTTATCCGTATGCCGTGCCAGTCAGCTATGGGTACAATGATGTCAGAATCTATTTCCACACGGCCACGCAGGGGCATAAGGTGGATGCCCTGATGCGAAACGATAAGGTTTCGTTCTAAAAGAATAACATTTAAGCTATCTTTGCGGAGAAAGAAAATCCAACAGACATGAAAAATGAAAAGGACATAGAAATCGTATATTCTACCTTGTTCCAACTGATAGGCTCGGTGAAACTGAAAGGCTGGTGCGTCCACATGGTGTGTCTGCAAGGGGAAGGCTTCTTTACTTACAACGGCCGTCCGTTTCATGTGAAGAAGCATGATGCGGTAGTCATCAATGCGCCCCAGCAAGTGCATGTAGTCGGTCAGAGTGAAGATTTGAAAGTGGAAGTCTTGGCTGCACCGCATGATTTCCTCTCCAACCAGCTTCCGGCAAATAATTATGGTATAGGAGGGGGCATCAGCCTGTATGACAACCCTATCATCCCATTGTCAGAAGAGGATGCGGAGAAACTGGTGCGTGACATACATAATATCCGCGACCGCGTCGCCGATACCGGTCATCTGTTTTACCGCGAGCTGATAGGCGGGCTGGCCCTTCCGCTGATTTATGACCTGTTCTATTTCCACGCCAAGAACCGTACTCCGATATTTGCCACGGACAGGAGCATGTATGTCGTGAAGGAACTGATGGCGTTGCTGGAAAGCGGACGCAGCAAGAAATACCGGGAAGTCGCTTATTATGCCGAACAACTGAACGTGACCGTCAAATACCTCTCCAATACCGTAAAGCGACAGACGGGCAAGAGCGTCACTTATTACATCGACCGCTACACCGTCCCGATGATAAAGGAATATCTCAACAATCCCGACCTTTCCATCGTACAGATTGCAGAGGAAATGAACTTCACGACGCTCTCTTATTTCAGCCGGTATGTGACCAAACACCTGGGCATGTCGCCGAAGGCTTACCGGAAGTCGCTGGCATAGTGTTGGCAAAATCACTTTCGGACAACAAATAGTGACAGAAATCTTGTTTTATGAAAATAATGCATTAATTTTGTAACAAAATGGAAAGCAATATAACAAACAGACAATTGGTTCTGGAAAATATAGACAGAATAGACCGGCTGGTTTATACTCCTCTTGAGAGGCGATACCTCCGAGTCCGGTTTGTCGGGACAGTGTTGACCTATATCGGACTGATGGTTCTGCCGTTTTTGATTTTTCTGGCGGATGATTTCAAAGGACAGGATATGCTTGTGATTTGTGCCGAGTCCTTGCTGGCGATTGCGGCCTTCGTCAACCTGCTGCTTCTGCCCAAAGCCTGTGCTTACAAAGGATTTGCCATCCGCGAGCATGACATCACCTACCGTAGCGGGATTATCTTCCCATCCGTCACCACGGTTCCTTTCTGCAAAATCCAGCAGGTAAGTATCCGGCAGAATCCTGTCTCACGCTTCTTCGGGATTTATTCGGTGGCTGTCGTGAACGGCGCACAGTTGATGACGGAGACTGCCATTCCCGGACTGACCAGGGAAAGGGCGGAAGAGATAAAAGCCTTTTTAATCGAAAGAACGGGAAATGAAAGCAAGTGATTTTTCACAACCCCGGCGGATGAGCGGGAGCGCTTATGTCGTGCTTCTGGTCAAGGCTTTGCGACAGTATGCGAGCGTTTTTCTTATCATCATCCTTATCAATGCTTTTAAAACTGACGGGCAGCGTCCGCTTCTGGAGACGGTGGGCATCATAGCTGCCTTGGTCGGCTGCTATCTGGGGCTGGCGGCAGTCTCAGCCTTTATCGGTTATTATTTCAAGAAATATTATATGGAGGATGGCAAGCTGGTATTTATCCACGGGCTGTTCAGTAAGGAAACGACCAGCATACCGCTGGGCAAGGTACAATCCTTGCGTACCAGGCAGGGATTTGTCTACCGCCTTCTGGACATGCGGGGAGTCTTGTTTGATACGCTTGCCTCCCAATCTGCGGAAATAGAACTGATTCTGGACGAAAGCGACTGGAACGCCTTGCTGAGCCGGGTGGAGACCCAGGAACGGACACTGGAGAATAAAGGGCCGGAAGTGGAAGCAGACGGCGAACCAGATACAAGATTGAATTTCAGCAACTGGAATCTGATAAAGGGCGCACTCTGCCAGAACCATCTTCAAGGCATGGCCGTGCTCTTTGCCGCATTGGCTGCGTTTTACAATACAGTGACTACCGTAGACGACCGTGCCGTGGACCATGTCATCGACTATGTGGATGCTCACGCAGGTTCGCTGTCGTTCCAGCCATCCGTCTGGCTCGCTGTCGCGGCAGTCCTTTATCTGGTCATACTGCTGCTGTGGATAGGCAAAGTATTTTTGCGCTATTCCAACATGGAAGTGAGGATGGCAAGCGGCCAACTGCTTTTCGAGAGCGGACTCATTGCCCGCAACAGCAACCGTTTCCGGCACGATAAGGTCTGTACGGTCTATGTGAAACGGAACTTTCTGGAGAAGCGGCTGCATGGAAGCACTATCATGCTGAAGCAGGCACTCAACGCCACCGATAAAAAAAGAGGAACGGACGTGAGAATATACGGTTCGGATGCAGCAGCCGACTTTCTGGGCTGGTGGCTGGGAAAGGACTATGGGGATTCTCCGGAGATTATCTCCGCCCGTTCCGGCTATGGCTTGATGGGCCATGTCGTAGGACTGGACCTGCTGATTTCCCTTGTTGCCACGGTCGTACTGCTCTGCTCCGGTCTGTTGGTATGGATTGCACTGCCGGTGGCCTGGCTGCTGGTATCGCTGGTCAAGGGTCTCCTTACCGTCCGTCGCAGTTGTCTGATACTGAAAGAAGATTATCTGGAGATAAGTGCCGGCAGGTTTGCGGACATCCACAACTACGTCAAATACAGCAACGTCGAGGTAGTCCGCCTGGTATCCACTCCTTTTACCCCGTACTTCCGTCGCGTCAGGCTTACCCTTTCCACCAACGGAACGTCATTTACCCTGCGAAGTCTGAAAGAGCAAGAGGCTAGGGATATCTATGATTTGTTGCTTGTCAAGTGCGGTGCCGGTCGGGTGCTGTGAAACGATAATTTTAACGTGCTGACATTCCCCAAACAAGAAAGAAAAACGAATCTTGGATACATGGGCAAGTATCCTTGCATAAATGGCAAGGTATCCAATAATACTTGGACAGGTAACCAAGGATTTATTATTTTTATGGATTAGTATTTGCAAATGCGGTTCTTATTCGCTTTCTTTGTCCTGCATAACTAAATTTTTTTAAGGAGGAATTGATTTATGAAGAGTTGGAAATTTGAAGCGGCTATTCTTGCCATAGGCTTGTTACTGCTGGGAGTGATGATTAGAAATGGTATCAATGACGTGAAGGACAAGGAGCGCATTGTCACTGTGAAAGGGTTGGCCGAAATGGAGGTGCCGGCTGATAAGGTGACTTGGCCCTTGATGTATAAGGATATAGGAAACGATTTGTCCGCATTGTACACAAACATAGAAAAGAAGAACCGGGCAATTGTCAGTTTTTTGAAATCCAACGGCATTAAAGATGAGGAAATCAGTATGACTCCACCCGAAATTATTGATATGAAAGCCGAGCGTTATGCCAATGATAATGTGAACTATCGTTATAACGCGACATCGGTGATTACCGTGACTTCACGCAACATTGACAATGTTCGCAAATTAATGTCCGAGCAAACCGAATTGTTGAAGCAAGGCATTGCCATCTCCGGTGGAGATTACCGCTACAATGTGTCCTACGAATTTACAGGGTTGAATGATATTAAACCTCAAATGATAGAAGAGGCCACTAAGAACGCACGTGCGGCCGCGGAAAAATTCGCCAAGGATTCAGATAGCAAATTAGGTAAAATCCGCAACGCTTCGCAGGGACAGTTCACTATCTCCGACAGGGATGGCAATACACCTTACATCAAAAGTGTAAGGGTGGTGACCACGGTTACTTATTATTTGAAGAATTGAGAAAACAGGAAAGAATGGTGTTGTATAAGAAATCCCGGATTACCGTAGATGCCTTTTTCATCTGTCGGTAATTCGGGATTATTTTTAGCGTTTCCGCTGATTTGTCAGAAGTTGAAGTAATTCTTCGCGTTATTGTAGCAAATGTCCTCAATCATCTGGTTGATGCGCGGCATTTCGCTGGCTGGCAATTCGCCATTCTCCACATCGCGTCCCACAAGGTTGCACAACGTGCGGCGGAAATACTCATGACGCGGGTAGGAGAGGAACGAGCGCGAGTCGGTGAGCATGCCTACAAAACGGCTCAACAAGCCCAGCAGGGAGAGAGCGTTCATCTGTTTTTCCATACCGTCCTTCTGGTCAAGGAACCACCAGCCTGAGCCGAATTGTATCTTGCCCGGATAGGTGCCGTCCTGGAAGTTGCCCAGCATGGTGGCAATAACTTCGTTGGCGCAAGGGTTCAAATTGTAGAGGATGGTCTTGGTGAGTTTGCCTTCGGTGTTCAGACGGTCGAGGAACTTGGCCATTTTCTTGGCGGTAGTGAACTCGCCAATGGAGTCGAATCCCGTGTCAGGCCCCAAAAGCTTAAACATCTTGGTGTTGTTGTTGCGGATGGCGCCATAGTGATATTGTTGTGCCCAGCCTTTCTCCCAATCCATCTCGGCGAAGACAACCAGCATGGCCGACTTGAACTTCAGGATTTCTTCCTGCGTCAGTTCTTTGCCTCCGTACACCTTATTAAATATAGCGTTGATTTCGGCATCGGTATAATCCTCGGCGTAGAATTCCTCAATGCCGTGGTCGGAAAGGCGGCAACCTTGTTCGGCAAAAAAGTCATGACGTTTACGCAGGGCCGCTATCATATCATCGAAGTTTGATATGGTCACACCGCTCACTTCGGCCAACTTTTCTACGTAGGCACGGAAGTCGGCGGGCACTTCTACGGCCATTGCCTTGTCCGGACGCCATGCGGGGAGCATCTTGATTTCAAAGCCACTTTCACGTGTCTTGATGTGATACTCCAAAGAGTCGACAGGGTCGTCCGTGGTGCATACGGTTTCTACATGATAGCGACGCATCATGCCACGGGCTGAGTATTCGGGGAGTTTCAGCTTCTCGTTGCATTCATCATAAATCTCGCGTGCGGTTTGCGGATTGAGCACCTTATTGATGCCGAAAGCTGTCTTCAATTCCAGGTGTGTCCAATGGTAGAGTGGGTTGCGCATGGTGTAGGGGACGGTCTCAGCCCACTTCTCGAATTTTTCCCAGTCGGTGGTGTCCGTGCCGGTGCAATAGCGCTCGTCCACACCGTTGGTACGCATGGCACGCCATTTGTAGTGGTCGCCTCCTAACCAGATTTCGGTCAATGACCGGAACTGATAGTCATCGGCCACCATCTTTGGGATTAAGTGGCAATGATAGTCTATGATAGGCATCTTGGCCGCATGCTCGTGATACAACTTCTGTGCGGTTTCCGTCTGCAACAAGAAGTTCTCGTCCATAAAATTTTTCATAACAAACGTGTTTTTAAGTATATAAAATGTTTTAATGTCCAATGTCCGGCTATATAATCTTGAAAGTAAAGCAGATAGGCTTGCTTCATGTTTTTATATTTATTAACCGTTATCGAACACAAAAGTAGAGATTTTACTTGGAGAAACAAAATATTTCGTATCTTTGCGGGGAATATTTATAATATTTAAGTTTTTAAGTTTTGGGAAACAGAGACTATACCATCAAAGACATCGCGCGCATGGCCGGGGTTTCGGCCGGCACGGTAGACCGTGTGCTGCACAACCGGGGAGACGTGTCGCCGGTCAGTCAGGAGAAGGTCCGTCGGGTGCTGGATGAGATAGACTACCAACCCAACATGTTTGCCATCGCCCTGGCACGGAAGAAACGCTATCGTTTTGTCTGTCTTATACCATATTATATGGAGCACGATTATTGGCATTCGGTATGCGAAGGAGTGCAAAGGGCTTCGCGGGAGTTTGAGCCATTCAATGTTTCGCTTAGCTATCTGTATTATAATCAGGCGGACGAGGCGTCCTATAAGGAGGCGTGTGCGCAGTTGAGGAAAAAAGGAGCGGACGGGGTGCTTATGGCGCCCAATTTCATTGGTGAGACACGCCAATTGACGCTTTTCCTGGAAGAACGGCAGATACCTTATACATTTATAGACTTCAACATTGAGCAGACGCACGCCTTGTGCTACATCGGGCAAGACTCGCGCATGAGTGGATATATCACGGCCCGCATTCTGATGAACCATTATAAGGAAGGGGATGAGCTGGCGCTTTTCCTGAACAACCAAAAGGACAATCCGGCCGAAATACAAATGCAACGCCGCCTGGAGGGGTTCATGCGCTACATATCCGAACATCGGGAGACTCCTGTCATACACGATGTGGTGTTGGACAAAGAGGACGCGGAGGCCAACCGGAAAGTGTTGGACCGCTTCTTCGAAAGCCATGAACGGGCCGTATTGGGCGTCGTGTTCAACTCGCGCGTGTATCACGTGGCCGACTATCTGCACGATGCGGGCCGGAGAATGAAGGGGCTGGTGGGCTATGACTTGTTGAAGAGGAATGTAGAACGCCTGAAGGGTGGGGAAGTGAATTACCTCATCGGGCAACGTCCCGCCATGCAGGGCTATCTGGGGGTGAAGGCGCTGAGCTCACACGTGGTGTTCAAGCGTCCGGTGGAACCGGTGAAGTACATGCCCATAGACATTTTGATAAAGGACAATATCGACTTTTATTTTGAATTTGAGTAAACAATAGTATATAACAAATTTTCTAAAAGCATTTTTTAATATGAAAGCATTAAACAAACTTACCGCACCCAAATCGGTGGCACCGGAAAGAATCATCCAGTTTGGCGAAGGAAACTTCCTGCGCGCGTTTGTGGACTGGATTGTCTACAACATGAATCAGAAGACGGACTTCAATAGCAGCGTTGTGGTAGTACAACCTATCGAAAAAGGTATGGCGGATTGGCTCAACGGACAGGACTGCCTGTATCATGTCAACCTGCAAGGACGCCTGAACGGGGAGGCTGTGAACTCACTCACACGTATCGATTGCATCAGCCGGGCGTTGAATCCTTATACACAGAATGCGGCTTTCATGGCATTGGCCGACCAGCCGGATATACGTTTTGTCATCTCTAACACCACGGAGGCCGGCATCGCTTTCGATCCTAATTGCAAATTGACGGACGCTCCAGCCTCTTCCTATCCGGGCAAGCTGACCCAATTGCTCTATCGGCGTTACACGACCTTCAATGGAGACCCCAAGAAAGGCCTTATCATCATGCCCTGTGAGCTGATTTTCCTGAACGGACACCACTTGAAGGAATGTATCTATCAGTACATTGAATTGTGGAAAGATGATTTTGGCGCCAATTATGAAGGCTTCAAGAATTGGTTCACAAATTCGTGCTATGTATGTGCTACGCTGGTAGACCGTATCGTACCGGGCTTCCCCCGCAAGGAAATAGCCGACATTCAGAAGAAGATATGCTATGCGGACAACTTAGTCGTACAGGCCGAGATTTTCCACCTGTGGGTTATTGAAGCTGCTGAAAACCTCCCGCTTGACCAGTTGGCCTCAGAATTCCCCGCCGACAAAGCCGGTCTGAACGTGTTGTTCGTGAAGAGCGAAGCTCCGTACCACGAACGTAAGGTGACCTTACTCAACGGCCCGCATACCGTACTCTCTCCCGTGGCCTACTTAAGTGGAGTAAACATCGTGCGTGACGCTTGCAACCATCCCGTTATTGGCAAATACATCCACAAGGTGCAATTTGACGAACTGATGCAGACCTTGAACCTCCCGATGGACGAACTCCGGCAATTCGCTTCGGATGTGTTGGAGCGTTTCAACAACCCGTACGTCGACCATCAGGTTACCAGCATTATGCTGAACTCTTTCCCAAAATACCAGACACGCGACCTGCCTGGCCTGAAGACTTATCTGGAGCGCAAGGGCGAACTCCCCAAGGGTTTGGTACTGGGCTTAGCTGCCATTATCACTTACTACAAAGGCGGTACGCGTGCGGACGGTGCAGAAATTGTGCCTAATGACGCACCCGAGATCATGCAACTTCTGAAAGACCTGTGGGCTACGGGTAACACACGCAAGGTGGCCGAAGGTGTATTGGCCGCTAAAGACCTCATTTGGGGCGAGCATGGTGACTTGAACACTATCCCCGGTCTGACGGACATGGTGACTGCATTCCTTGACTCTATACAAGAGAAAGGCATGCTGGCTACAGTGGAGGACATCCTCTAGCGGATTAAGTGGTTTATCCCTAAAAAAGAGTGCAAAGAACGGTTCGACATAGACCGTATCTTTGCACTCCTTTTTAATATCTCCACCTTTCCGGTATTTCACTTAGGCGCTTTCGTATACAGGTAGAAAGCAATAAAAGAATAGAGAATATTAGGAATCCATACCGCTATGACGGGCGGCATGTTACCGTTTACCGCAAAAGTGGACGCTATGGTTTGAAACAAGATATAGGAGAAAGCCAACCCTAAACCGATACCCAGATTCAATCCCATACCACCCTTGACTTTTCGTGCCGACAAGGAGGCGCCTATCAGAGTCAAGATGAATGAGGCGAAGGACATGGCAATGCGTTTGTGGTATTCTATTTCAAATTCCTTGATGTTGGCAAATCCTCTTTGGCGCTGGCGATCGATGTATTCGCTCAACTGAGGACTGGTGAGCATTTCTTGTTGGTTCTTCATAATGAGAAAATCGGCCGGCTCCATGAAGAGGGTCGTGTCGATGCGTTCGCCACGGGTAATTTTTTCTTTCATACCTTCCATCTCACGTATCATATAATCTTTGACAATCCAGTGATGTATGCGGGTGGTGTCATAAGTGACACTACGTGCCGTCAAATGGGATACCAATTGTTTGTCTTTGAACTTGTCCAATGAAAAACGGTAACCGGTCTGGCGATAGTTCTCAAATCGGTCTATGTAAGCTATGACACCACTGTCTACTTCCAACTGGATGTTTCGTGCGGAGTTGGCTTTGCGTTGCTTGTAGTATTTGTCCTCAAAATTAATGCGGGTTACGCTACCTTTGGGAATGACATACGCTCCCAAACAGAAAGTAAGTACCGCAATAATGGCCGCTGATACCATATATGGGCGAAGCATTCGCTTGAAACTCATGCCGGTGGAGAACATGGCTATGATTTCGGAATTTTCCGCCAGCTTTGAAGTGAAGAAAATGACGGCGATGAATACAAACAAAGGGCTGAACAAATTGGCGAAGTAGGGGATGAAGTTCAGGTAATAATCAAAGATGATGGCACTCCACGGAGCGTCATGCGCCATGAACTTGTCCTGCTTCTCATTGAAGTCGAATACCACAGCTATAGAAATAATCAACGCAATGGCAAAGACATACGTGCCCAGAAACTTCTTGATGATGTATCCGTCAAGGCGTTTTAGAAATCCGCCGGTCAGTTTGGACAAACTGATTTGCGGTCTTGGTATCCGTATTCGCATTTTTTTCATAATCGGGTAGATACTTGTTTGACCATCATTGGTTTCCAGGTGGCAAAATCACCGGCAATGATGTGCTTGCGCGCTTCTTGTACAAGCCACAGATAGAATGCCAGGTTATGGATGGAGGCAATCTGCATGGCAAGCAATTCTTGTGCATGAAACAAATGGCGCAGGTATGCTTTACTATAGAGTGTGTCTACATAGGACGCCCCGTCCGGTTCGATAGGCGAGAAATCTGTTTCCCATTTTTTATTGCGCATGTTCATGATACCGTTCTTCGTGAAAAGCATCCCGTTCCGTCCGTTACGGGTAGGCATTACACAATCGAACATGTCTACACCCCGTTCAATACCTTCCAGGATGTTTGCCGGTGTGCCTACTCCCATCAGATAACGTGGCTTGTCTTTGGGCAGGATGCCATTGACAAGTTCTATCATTTCATACATGGTTTCTACCGGTTCGCCTACGGCCAATCCTCCGATAGCGTTTCCTTCCGCTTCCTTCGAGGCGATATATTCTGCGGAGCGGGTGCGTAAGTCTCGATAAACACACCCCTGCACAATGGGGAACAATGCCTGATGGTATCCATACTTGGGTTCGGTTTCTCTAAAGCGAGTCACACAACGGTCTAACCATCGGTGGGTCAATTCCATCGAAGTTTTAGCATAGTCATAATCCGCATCTCCTGGTGTGCATTCGTCAAACGCCATCATGATGTCCGCACCGATGCTCCGTTCAATGTCTATTACCCGTTCAGGAGTGAAGAAATGTTTGCTTCCGTCAATGTGTGAACGGAATTCCGCTCCTTCCTCACGCAATTTACGGATACTTGACAAGGAAAACACCTGAAAACCTCCGCTATCCGTCAATATGGGACGGTCGAACCCGTTGAACTTGTGTAAACCTCCGGCTTGTTCCAACACGTCAAGTCCCGGACGCAGATACAAATGGTAAGTATTGCCCAGGATAATTTGCGCCTTGATATCATTCTTCAACTCGGACAGATGGACGGCTTTGACGGAACCTATGGTACCTACAGGCATGAAAATGGGAGTTTCAATCTGTCCGTGGTCGGTTGTTATTAATCCGGCGCGTGCGTTGGTTTTGTCATCCGTATGTTGTAACTTGAATTTCATGCTTGTTCTTTCCCCTTTTCAGTCGTTTCTTTTTTTATGGTGAAGTCTATGGGAGATGATACTTTCTCATCCGTCAACGCCAAAGCCAACACTTCTTTTATATCTTTTACATAATGGAAAGTCAGACCTTTCAGATACATGTCCTGTATTTCCTCTATGTCCTTACGGTTTTCTTCGCACAGGATAATTTCTTTGATACCCGCACGTTTGGCCGCAAGTATCTTTTCCTTGATACCACCTACAGGAAGCACCTTGCCGCGCAAAGTTATTTCTCCCGTCATGGCGATGTTGGCTTTAACTTTACGCTGCGTGAAGGCCGACGCAAGCGAAGTCACCATGGTGATACCGGCCGATGGGCCGTCCTTGGGTATGGCGCCTTCGGGTACATGGATGTGTACATTCCAATTATCAAAGAGATCCTCTGACAAGTCCAAAAGTGAGGCGTGCGCCTTGATGTATTCCAATGCCAGCATGGCTGATTCTTTCATGACATCACCCAGGTTTCCGGTCAGCGTCAATCGGCCTCCTTTTCCCCGGCTTAGGCTGGTTTCCACAAAAAGTATTTCACCACCTACCGCCGTCCAGGCCAACCCGGTTACGACTCCCGCATAGTCATTGCCTTGATATTTGTCACGCGTATATTCCACTACACCTAAATAATTGTACAAATCCTCTGGCTTGATTTCAATCTTATCCAGATAACCTTCGGTGGCGTATTGGCGGGCTATTTTCCGGAGCACTTTCCCTATTTTCTTTTCCAGTTCGCGCACTCCACTTTCGCGCGTGTACAATTCTATAATAGCTTCTAGTGCTGGCTTTGTGAATTTTACGTCATTCTTCTTCAGACCGTTGTTCTCCAGTTCTTTGGGGACAAGGTGGCGCCGGGCTATTTCTATCTTTTCTTCTGTGATGTATCCGCTGACCTCAATCAATTCCATACGGTCGAGCAAAGGGCCGGGTATGGTATTCAGATTATTGGCCGTAGCTATGAACATCACTTTGGACAAGTCGTAGTCTACATCCAAAAAGTTGTCATGGAAAGCCGTGTTCTGTTCGGGATCCAACACCTCGAGCAAAGCCGAAGAGGGGTCTCCCTGGCGGTCGGAGTTTATCTTGTCTATTTCATCGAGGATGAAAACGGGGTTTGAAGAACCCGCCTTTTGTATGTTTTTGATGATACGTCCCGGCATGGCTCCGATGTAGGTTCTCCGGTGACCGCGTATTTCGGCTTCGTCATGTACACCGCCCAATGACATGCGTACGTATTTACGTTTTAACGCAGCGGCTATGGAGCGTCCTAAAGATGTTTTACCCACGCCCGGAGGACCGTATAGGCAGATGATGGGCGACTTCATATCTCCTTTCAGCTTCAGCACAGCCAAGTGTTCCAATATGCGTTCCTTTACTTTTTCCAGCCCATAATGATCCTTGTTCAAGATGCGTTCCGCATTTTTCAGATTGAGGTTGTCTGTCGTATAGACTCCCCAAGGCAAGCTGAGCATGGTTTGCAGATAGTTCAACTGTACGCTATAGTCGGGTGATTGGGGTTGTGTCCTTTCCAATTTGTCTACCTCTTTTAGAAATGTGGCTTTTACTTCTTTGCTCCATTTCATTTTTTCGGCCCGTCGGCGCATTTCCGCTATTTCCTGTTCTTGTGAACTTCCACCCAATTCGTTTTGGATGGCTTTTATCTGTTGTTGTAGGAAGTATTCGCGTTGTTGCTGGTCAATGTCTTCGCGAGTACGCATCTGGATGGATTCTTTGATTTCGGCCAGTTGCACTTCCCGGTTCACTTTTTCGAGCAGGCGGTAAGTGCGTTCACGCAAAGAACCGATGTTCAGTAATTCTATTTTTTCGTCTTTTTTGAAAGGCAGGTTCGCACAGATGAAATTTACCATAAACATCGGGTTGAGGATGTTCTTGATGGCGAAAGCCGAGTCGGGAGGCATGGCTTCGGAAGTGCGAATATAACGTACCGTGACATCCTTGCATGCTTCGACCGCTGCAAGAAATTCTTTGTCGTTTTTGTCAGGGAGTTCCTCGTTGAGGAGGGTTATGCGGCCTTTTAAGTAAGGATCCAACTCCACGATTTCTTCCAGCCGCATCCGCTTACTTCCTTGGAGGATGACGGTTGTGGTTTGGTCTGGCATTTCCAAGACACGTACAATTTTAGCCACGGAACCTATGTGATGCAAATCTTCAAACAAAGGCCGTTCGGTTTCTATCGCTTTCTGGCACACCACGGCGATATATGAATTTTTACGGTTTGCTTCACGTATCAATCTGAGAGAAGATCTTCTTCCTATAGATACCGGCATAAACACTCCGGGAAACAATACCATGTTGCGCAAAGGGAGCACTGGAAGCACGTCATCCACTTCGATGTCCATCAGTTGCTCTTCGCTTCCTTCGAAATCAGCGATTACGGAAAACGGGTTTTCGCCGTGCACGTCCATATCGCCCATATAAAATCTTTTCTTCATTTTGGTATGGTTTATAACTGGCTCCAACAGCGGAGCTCATAAAGCAGGCGCAAATTTACGCTATTTCTTTATATATACGGGAACCTATTCTTTAAAAAGACAAAAATAATCCGTCTTTTCTTCTTTTTTTTGTCCGTATTTTGCTATTTTTACGAACTAAATAAAAAAAACATCTATGTCCCATACTTCATTTACGTTTAAACAATTTACTGTACACCATGATAAATGCGCCATGAAGGTGGGCACCGACGGAGTGCTTTTGGGCGCTTGGGCACCGGTCGATGATGCCGTCAGAATACTGGACGTAGGAACGGGTACGGGGCTGATAGCTTTACAAATGGCTCAGCGCAACACCCATGCATTTGTAACAGCTATAGAAATTGACTCCGATGCGGCCATGCAGGCTATGGAAAACACACAGGTTTCACCATGGGCAGAGCGCATTGGGGTGGTGTGCGCTGATTTTAAAGACTTTCATCCGGATGGGATGTATGATTTAATCGTGTCTAATCCTCCTTTTTTTGTCGACGCCTTGCGATGTTCCGATAGGGCGAGGAACCGGGCACGTCACGCTGGAGAGTTGAACTATGATTCACTTTTTCAGCACTCAGCGGAGCTTTTGACGGAAAACGGACGGATAAGTGTCATTGTGCCTTACGAAGTGGAGAAGCTGGTCGAAGATGCGGCATGGGTGCATAGTCTGTATTTGGAGCATCGTACACGTGTCTGCACCAAAGAGGGAAAGCCGCCCCGTCGGGTGCTGATGACATTTGGTCGGAAGCTGCAGATGTTTAGGGAAGACGTGTTATGCATCAGTTCTTCCGATGGTTCGTACACGGAAGCATACCAAAATCTGACGGGTGAATTCTATTTGAATTTTTCTTGATTTCAATTTCATATTTTACATTTGTGCATTTTCCATTTGTATATTCGAAGCTGAACAAAGGCTTTTTATAGTCTTTATTCAGCTTTACAAATGTACAAATCCCGATTTTTAACAACCGGGACACTAAGATTACAATAGTAAAATTCAGACACTTTACAAATATAAATATATCTTGTTAAATATTTGATTGTTGGATGATAACATATAGAATACCAATGAAATAGTATTGATTTAATCTATTTACGCTATAAATAAAGCATTTTGATAGATGTACTAATGTGAATTCTTGAGCATATTTGTGGCAAAAAGTTCTATTAATGGCTGAATTTCAACAATATATATTGTTTTATTAAAGTTGACAATAGAGGCTGTATATGGATTTATAGACTATGTACTAAATGTAAGTGATTAAATTATAAAGCTGTGAATACAGTTGTAAATATATAAATTTAATACTGTAAATTTTGTTTTTGTGAATATTTTCATTTACTTTTGTATCCGTCAAACAGATTTGTATTTTTGTAAAATCACACATCTATATGAGCATTAGTGAACGATTTAAAATGGTCATGGAGTATAAGCAACTTAACTCCGGTGCATTTGCGGAAAGCATCGGTGCTTCAGCTGGTACTATTTCACACATCATCGGGCTACGCAATAAGTATCCAAGTACTGATATCATTCTGCGCCTGCATCAACGTTATCCCGACATCAATTTGGAGTGGCTATTAACGGGTAAAGGTCCGATGAGCAACGAAGATCCTAGTGTTACTCCCACCGAAATAGAAGAGGAACAGGAATATCCACTATTCGCCGAGAATGTCCTCGATACGAATGATAAACCGAACGAGTCGGAAAATCGCAAGGAAATGTCATCAGGAGACCCCGTTGTTCAGTCTAAAGGCATTGTGCATCAAGAGATTATTTACAAAGAACGCCCACCACGGAGAATCACCGAAATACGCATTTTCTTCGATGACAACACCTATGAGACCTTTAAACCCGAAAAATAGGGGTGTGTAAAGAACGGACTTATTTGTTTTTTGATGTATATTTCCTCTATGAAAAGCAAGACCGCGACTATCTTTGTGTGTGGAAACGAGTGTCTATCCCTCTCTATATCCTTTTCCCCTTGCAATACTGCATGACGGTCCAGTTCCGATTATTGTCGGAACAATGAACACTTAT
>CASENS010000071.1 GCA_949289345.1 uncultured Bacteroides sp. | reverse complement strand
CGTCAATTCGCCGGCAATGGAGTCTATGGCATTTTTACATTCTCCTGCACTGAGGTTTGTCCACCATACAAAGTCTTTCAATGTGGCCGGTGAATGGCTGCGGAAATACTTTCTTGCAAGCAGGATTACCGATTCTTCATGTGAGGGTTCGTTTGCTGACGGTATCCGTCCGTCAATCAGAGCGTATGTGTTTTGATTGTCATCAAGATGTCCGCTGCATATCAGCCCTTCTGCTTCAGCCATTTGAAGATATTTGGTCATTGTATAGGTATCGCCGGAAAGCCCGAGTTCCCTTAAACTGGCAATGGTGGCTTCTTTGGTCATGGACTGCTGCCCTGCAAGTGCCTGACAGATGAGGTTGCAGGCGTGTTCAAAGTCTTTTTCAGAAATGCCTTGCCCGTAATATCTGATGGCCTTCTTGTTTTTGTCGGCACACAATTTCAGCATCCAGCGCAGATCCTCGGCTGCGACCAACTGCCATGTACATCTGAACAGGTGCGTCCTGACAACTTGCCCTGAATCAAAAGCTTTACGGAATGATGACATGGAGGGCCGTTTCAGACGAATGCCTGCCGCCCAGCGCATCATTGTGTATTCCTGGGCCTGCAGCATCCCCATCCATGCGACCAATTCGTGGATGTCTGACATTTGCGGATTAACTAACTGCTGATTCAATAGTCTTGTATTCGATATGCTCATATATTGCCTTTTCAGTGGCAAAGATACTTATCTTGTGTCGTTATTCGCAAATGCAGCAGACATTGTGCCTGAGATTGTTCCGGTATGAAAAGTTTTGTTTCTCTTGCTCTGGCGATTATCGCAGGTGTCCTGATTATCAATCTTATGTCAAGGATGTCGGTACATTGAAGGTCTTTTATTGAATGTGAAAGAATGTGCCGGGGACTCTCCTCGCCCCGGCACAGTATGTGAATGTTTGTCTTAGTTTTTGTTACCGTGATTGAACTGCTTGTCGTAATTCCACAGGAATTTGACCAGTTCCGGGTTGCGGTGCGACCACTGGAAATCCTGCGGCTTGTCCAGCGGACGGATGCTCTCCATTTCCTCTTGCGTAAGCGCAAAGTCGAATACGTTCAGGTTCTGCTTCATGCGCTCGATATGGGTACTCTTGGGGATGGCAATGATGCCGCGCTGCAGGAGGTAGCGCAGAGCCACCTGCTGAGGAGTCTTGCCGTATCTTTCTGACAAGGTCCGCAGAACAGGATTTTCCTGTAGTTCAGAGCCTCCCTGTGCCAGGGGTCCCCAGGCCATAAGGCGCGTGCCGTAAGGCCTCATCTCCGCCTCCGCATCCCATTGCTGGCTGAACACATTGGTCCTCAACTGATTCACGGCAGGTTTGATTTTCGCATATTCAGCCATGTCCACGAAACGGTCGGGATAGAAGTTGGAAAGTCCGATGGCGCGTACCTTGCCGTCGCGCACGGCTTTCTCCATCGCCCGCCAAGTTCCGGTGTAGTCGCTGAAAGGCTGGTGGATGAGCAGCAGGTCGATGTAGTCCGTACGCAGCTTGCGCAGCGACTCGTCGATGCTGGCAGCCGCCTTTTCCTCTCCGGCATTGGTTATCCATACTTTGGTAGTGAGGAAGAGTTCGCTGCGGGGTACACCGCTTTTAGCCACGGCATTGCCCACTCCCTCTTCGTTGTAATAGGCCTGCGCAGTGTCTATCAGTCTGTAGCCCACGCTGATGGCATCGAGCACACAGCGTTCGCACTCTTCGGGTTTAACCAGATAAACCCCATAACCTAAAATCGGCATTTCGACGCCGTTGTTCAATTTTACTGTTTCCATACTTTTACTATTCGTTTAGTCATGTATTTTATGCAAGCCGATGCCTTTTACCGTTGCCAGATCCATGTCATCATAAATCGGGCTTTTTCCTGTATCAAGCGTGGCGATGGCATCCATCTCTTTTTCCGTAAGCGTAAAATCAAGGATGTTGAAGTTCTCTATCATCCGTTCCTTGCGTACCGTCTTGGGAATGACCACCACATTGCGTTGGTTCAGCCAGCGGAGGACAACCTGACCGACTGTCCGTCCATGCTTTTCGGCAATGGCTTTCAGTACGGGATTGTTCCAGATGTCGTTCTGCCCTTCGGCAAAAGGTGCCCATGCTTCGTGCTGTATGCCTTCGCATTGCAAGAACTTGTTGGCGGCTTTCTGCTGAAAGAACGGGTGGGTTTCCAACTGATTGACGGCAGGTTTCACTTCGTTGTGCAGGAAAAGGTCTTGCAGGCGTTCATTAGAGAAGCTCGTCACGCCGATGGCTCGGATTCTGCCTTCCTTATAAAGCCGCTCGCAAGCTCTCCACGCCGCATAATAATTGCCGTAGGGCTTGTGCAGCAGGTAGAGGTCGACATAATCCAGCCCGAGCAACTTCAACGACTTGTCGAAGGCCCGGAGCGCATCCTCATACTCATAGTCCTGCACCCACAGTTTGGTGGTGATGAAAAAATCCTCGCGCCTGATGCCGCTCTG
>CASENS010000070.1 GCA_949289345.1 uncultured Bacteroides sp. | reverse complement strand
ATCAAAGAACTATTTGGCATAGTGGCAGAAGCCGCTTAGCCGATATGGTGAATTTTTAACGGACTAGTATTATTAAGTAAGTGAACAACATTAATTTATACTATAAATGGGAATTTAGCCCCCACCAGACCTCCCCCCGTGGGGGAGGCTTTGAATACTAAGTAGAATACAATAGCTCCCCCACGGGGGGAGTTGAGGGGGCTTCTAAATTATCATTTACTTGTTCCTTAGAAAGGATTGCCAAACAAAGTGTTTCAAGATGTGTTTCAAAGTATGAAACACTTTGTTTCAAATAGTGAAACACTCTGTTTCATTTAAAGAAACACTTTGTTTCAAGGCATGAAACACATTGTTTCAAAACGAGGCACACAGCTTGAAACACTTTTGCGGCCGGTTTTCTGTTCTTCCTTTTATCCGACGGTTCCTCCCTCTCCGGTGATGGCGGGTAACAAAGAGGGGGGGGAAGCGTTAAACATCGGTAGGACTATCGGAAAGTTTCTTAAAAGCGTATCAAAATCTTCCCTGTTTGTTTGATGGTTTGTGAAAAAGTCCATAGTTTTGTATTAACAGAATTGTTAGTCTTGTTGGTTAAACTAAAAAGCCCTCACTATGGATAAAGACAAGAAAAGCGCTCAAGACACAGAGACCAGGATCCTCCAGGCAGCCGAGAACGAGTTCTTCGAGAAAGGCTATGCCGGTGCGAGGACGGCCTCCATTGCGGAAGCGGCGGGTGTGACCCATGCCATGCTGCACTATTACTTCCGCACAAAGGACAAACTTTTTGAGCGGATTGTATCGGAGAAGATAAACATGCTGGGCGATATCGTATTGAGCGCCATCGGCGATGGCAATCTGCCCTTGGAGGAAAGGATCCGCCAAGGGGTGGAACGGCATTTCGACTTCATTTCGGCCAACCGTGATTTGCCGAAATTCATCGTAAACGAAGTGCTTACCCGTCCGGAACACATTGAAATGATGAAACTGGGCGCACTGCACTTTGTGAACACCCTCTTGGGTAACCTTCAATGTGAGATTGACGAATATGCCGCCAAGGGGCTTTGCCGCCAGGTCGACGCGCGGATGTTGCTGATTGACATCGTGTCGCTCAACGTATTTCCGTTTATGGCAGCCCCCATTGTTTACGGCGCGATAGGGGATGCTTATAGGAACTATGACGACTTTCTGGCGATGCGTAAGAAAGAGAATGTGGAAACCATCCTGAACAAACTTAAAATCCATTGATTATGTTGAGAATGTATTTGCTTTTGGCGCTGTCACTGTCAGCCGGATTTCATCTTTCCGCCCAAGTGACATTGGAGGAATGCGTCACGCTGGCACAAGACAACTATCCGCTCATCCGGAAATATGACCTGTTGGAGCAGACCCGGGAGGTGAACCTGTCGGACATCCACAAAAGCTGGCTGCCGCAAATCAACGTGTACGGGCAGGGAACCGTGCAGAACGAGACGCCTTCCTTCCCGCAATCACTGGCCGACATCATCAGCCGGACCGGCACGACCCTGTCGGGACTGGACGAGTGGCAATACAAAGTGGGGGCGGACATCAGCCAGAACATATGGGACGGCGGGGAATCGAAAACGAAACGGAAGATAGAACGTGCCGAGGACGCGGAACGGAAGGCGGCCATGGATGTCCGGCTTTATGCCATCCGTGAGCGGGTCGAAGAGCTGTACTTCGGCATCCTGCTTATGGACGAACAGATAGAACAAACCCGAAACATGCAGGCCTTGCTCCAAAGCAATCTTGACAAACTGCGGGCCATGCGGAAGAACGGAACGGCCATGCAAAGCGACGTGGACATGGTGGAGGCCCAATACCTGAGCGGCAAACAACAACTCATCCAGGCGGAAAGCGCTTCGGAAAGCTACCGCAAGGTGCTTGAACTGTTTACAGGGAGAAGCCTTGTGGGGCAGGAACTGGTGAGGCCGGACGCCTCCATTCCACATGACCTGACGCCCGACCGCCCTGAACTGAAACAATTCGAGGCACGGCTGCTGGCCAACGAAGCGAAAACCGCAAGCATAACGGCGAATACCATGCCCAAAATAGGACTGTTCGCCCAAGCCTACTACGGATATCCGGGCTTCGATTACTTCGCGAGCATGATGAACCGTGACCCGTCCTTCAACATACTCGCCGGCGTGAAAGTGTCGTGGAACATAGGCGCTTTCTATCATACGAAGAATGACAGGCGGAAACTGCGTCTCGCGTCGGACCACATCGCCGTAGAGCGTGACGTGTTCCTGTTCAACACCCGCCTGAAGACCCGCTCGCAACTGGACCGCATAGACGAACTGAAAGCCGTCATGGAGGAAAACGGCCGGATCGTGCGGTTGCGCGAGAATGTGCGGAAAGCGGCCGAATCGCAACTGGACAATGGGGTGATAGACGCTACCGCCCTGCTGACCAAGCTGACAGACGAAAAACAAGCCCGCCTGAATGCGTCCTATCATGAAATCAGACTCCTGCAAAGTATTTACCAACTTAAATATACGCTGAACCAATGAAAAAGATTGTTTTACTCACCACAGTACTTATGGCGATGACTTCCTGCCAGCACAAAGAGAAGTATGACGCCACCGGCATTTTCGAGGCAAACACGGTGACCGTATCATCGGAAACCGACGGAAAACTCGTGTCGTTCACTGTTGAAGAAGGTGACAGCGTCATCAGCGGACAACAGGTCGGACTGGTGGATACAGTCATGCTCGCGCTCCGGCAGCGACAATTGCAGAGCCAGCAGTCGGCTACCGAGAAATCATCGCCCGACATTGCGGCGCAAGCGGCGGCACTCAGGTCACAAATCGCCCATCAGCAGCATGAATGCGACCGCATCGCCCGCCTGCTGGCAGACGGTGCGGCCACCCGGAAGCAGAGCGATGACGCGAACGCCCGACTCCGTACCCTGCGCGGACAACTGGAAGGGCTGCTTTCCACCCTTGACAAGAACCGCAGCTCCATCACGGAAAGCGCTTCCGCCTTGCAATACCAAAAGGAACAGATAGAGGAGCAGATACGCAAGAGCATCATCGCGGCACCGATAACCGGGATTGTCTTGCAGAAATATGCCGAACAGGGCGAATACGCCACACCGGGAAGACCGCTTTTCAAGATGGCGAATCTGGACGACATCTATTTCCGCAGCTACTTTACGGCTTCCCAACTGGCACATATCCGCATCGGCCAGGAGGTGACGGTCATAGCTGATTTTGGCGGCGATGAGCAGTATGAGTATCCCGGCAAAATCGTGTGGATAGCACAAGAAAGCGAATTCACGCCCAAGTCCATCCAGACACAGGATTCGAGGGCTAATCTTGTATATGCCGTCAAGATAGCGGTCCGGAACGACGGCAGGTTGAAATTGGGCCAATATGGGGAAGTCCGGTTATGAACGGCATCATAGACATCAGACGCCTCACGAAGCGGTACGGGAAACTCACCGCCCTCGACGGCGTGACGCTTTCCGTACCCGAAGGAAGTCTGTTCGGGCTTATCGGGCCTGACGGTGCGGGTAAGACCACGCTGTACCGCATATTGACCACCCTGCTTGATCCCGATGAGGGGTCGGCCACAATCGCGGGACTGGATGTGGTGAGGGATTACCGGAGACTGCGTCCGGAGATAGGCTACATGCCGGAACGGTTCTCCCTCTATCCCGACCTCAGCGTCAGCGAGAACCTGCACTTTTTCGCTTCGCTCTTCGGCGTGGACGTGAAAGACAATTTTGACCTGATAGCCCCGATTTTCGGTCAACTGAAGAAATTCCCCGACCGCATGGCAGGAGCCTTGTCTGGCGGAATGAAGCAGAAACTGGCCCTGAGCTGCGCGTTGATACACCGCCCCAAGGTGCTTCTGTTGGACGAACCCACCACCGGCGTGGACGCTGTGTCGCGAAGCGAGTTCTGGGGCATGCTGGCCACATTGAAAGAAAAGGGCATCACCATCCTTGTGTCCACCTCCTACATGGACGAGGCCGAACGGTGCGAGCGGATCGCCCTGATTGACAAAGGAAGGATCCTGGATGTGAACACGCCGGAAAAACTTATTGAAGGATTGGACAAGAACCTGTACAACGCCTCGGCAAAGGAAATGTATCCGCTGCTCGAAGCCTTGCGCGGCCTCCCCGGCGTAAAGGACTGTTACACCTTCGGCGCGACATTGCATATCGTCACGGACGACGGATTCGACCCGGACGACGCCACCCGCAGGATCCGGCAAGACGGCCTGACGGATGTACGGATTTATCCGGCAAGAGGAAACATAGAAGACCTGTTTATAAAATTGGCTAAGAACGATGGATAAGGAAACTGTAATAGCAATCAGGGACCTCACGAAGAAATTCGGAAGTTTCACCGCCGTGGACCGTATCACCCTGCAAGTCCGCCGTGGCGAGATATTCGGTTTCCTCGGGGCAAACGGCGCAGGCAAGACAACAGCCATGCGCATGTTGTGCGGGCTCAGCTATCCCACATCGGGAAGCGGCACCGTGGCGGGTTACGACATCCTCCGCCAGGCGAAGGAAATCAAACGGCACATCGGCTACATGAGCCAGAAGTTCTCCCTTTACGAGAACCTGACCGTGTGGGAGAATCTGAATCTTTTCGCCACCATTTACGGCATGTCTTCCCGACAGATAAAGGAAAAGGCTGATGATGTGTTCAGAACACTGGGCATGGAAGACCTGCGGCATGTCTTGGTGAAAGAGATCCCTATCGGCTGGAAGCAGAAGCTGGCGTTCACGGCAGCCACTTTCCACGCGCCGGAGATTGTCTTTCTGGATGAGCCGACGGGTGGGGTTGACCCGGTCACGCGGCGTAAGTTCTGGGAAATGATTTACCGTGCCTCATCGGAAGGCATGACCATTTTCGTCACGACCCATTACCTGGACGAAGCCGAATATTGCCACCGCATCTCCATCATGGTGGATGGATGTGTCAAGGCTTTGGACAGTCCGGACGGCCTGAAACGGCAGTATCGGGCAGACACCATGGACGAAGTGTTCAGGATAGTGGCCAAAGACGCGAAAAGGGGAGATTGAGTTTAATCCTTAATTTCAGTAAGTATGTCCATATTCCGGTCACTCATAAAGAAAGAGGTGTTGCACCTCCTGCGCGATTTCCGCACGATAACCGTCGTGCTGGTGATGCCTGTGGTCCTGCTGTTGCTGTTCGGCTTCGCCATATCCACAGAGGTCAACAATGTGAAGGTAGTCGCCGTGGCAGAACGGCACACGGACGAGACCAGGCGGCTGTTAGACCGATTACGCGCCAATTCCTACTTTACGTTCGAGGGTATTGTATCCTATAGTGAAGCGGAAAACCGTTTGCGGAAAGGGGTTGCGGACGCCGCTGTCGTGTTCCGCACGGAAGACGGGAAGCTGAAGTGTCAGATTGTGGCGGACGCTTCCAACACGACCATGGCACAGACATCCACGGCCTATCTTGAAAGTGTCATCAACAGCGGCGCGGCAGGCGTACAGGTGGTGACGGACACGCTTTACAACCCGCAGCTGAAAAGCGCGTATAATTTTGTGCCCGGCATTATGGGCATGATATTCATCCTTATCTGTGCCATGATGACCTCCGTTTCGATTGTCAGCGAGAAGGAGACGGGCAGCATGAACCTGCTGCTGGTTTCCCCGGTCCGTCCCCATACCATTATTCTGGGAAAACTGGTACCTTACTTCCTGCTGTCGTGCGTCATCCTGACATTGGCGCTTGTGCTGAGCTATACCCTGTTGGGCATACCTTTTTCGGCGAGCGTCATCAACGTGGTGTGGGTAAGCATCCTGTATGTCATCCTGGCCTTGGCG
The DNA here is from genome assembly GCA_949289345.1 of uncultured Bacteroides sp. Lineage (GTDB taxonomy): Bacteria > Bacteroidota > Bacteroidia > Bacteroidales > Bacteroidaceae > Bacteroides. Next base: position 59,099 of record CASENS010000070.1, on the reverse strand, counting down.
TTGGGACTGCTTGTTTCCACGATTGCCTCCACGCAGGTTTCGGCGCTGCTGGTTTCCGGTGTGATGTTCATGATTCCGGTAGTCCTGTTGTCCGGCATGATTTTCCCGGTGGAGAATATGCCGCTGTTCCTGCAATGGATTTCGTGCGCCATTCCCGCGCGCTGGTACATTTCGGCCATGCGGGTGCTGATGATCCAGCAGCTTCCCGTAGGGTACGTGCTGACGGAAGTAGGGGTGCTGGCGGGCATGACGCTGTGTGTACTGGCGTTGGCCATAAAGAAGTTCAATGTCAAAAAGTAACGTGACTATGAATGGAAGAATACTGAAGATATTGCTCAGGAAAGAGGTGCTGCTGATGAAGCGCAACCCCATCATTCCCCGCCTGATTGTGGCCATGCCCATCCTGGTGATGCTCATCATCCCCCTTGTGGCGACACTTGATGTGAAGAATGTGAGTGTGGCCGTGGTGGACAACGACCGTACGGAACTGTCGCGACGGATCATAGCGGATATGGATGCCTCCGAATACCTGTCCGTGAAGGGCTGTCATTCCAGTTACGGGGAAGCGTTCCGGCAGATTGAGGAGGGTGGGGCGGATGCCATTGTCACCATCCCCAAGGATTATTTCAAGGATTTGACGAACGGAAGGAAACCCGGGCTGGACTTGAAGGCCAACGGGGTGAATGCCACCAAAGGCATGCTTGGCGCGCGATACGCCACGATGTCCATAGCCGGTTCGCTCTCCCGGTGGCAGGCGGAGCAAGGCGTCAGCCTGTCACTGCCCGAACCGGCCACGGTCAACCTGTACAACCCGACGCTCGACTTCCGCAATTACATGATACCCGCCCTCATGGTGGTGCTGCTCATCATCATCTGCGGCTTCCTGCCCACCCTTAACCTGGTGAGCGAAAAAGAGACAGGAACCATCGAGGCGATGAACGTCACGCCGGTGGGCAGGCTGGAGTTCGTCCTGTCGAAACTGATACCTTATTGGGTGGTAGGCATCCTGGTCGTCACGGTGGGGATGCTTATCGGCTGGCTGGTCTATGGACTTGTGCCGGAGGGAAATGTGGCGAACATCTATCTGGCCGCCATCCTGTTCAGCCTCGTCATGTCTGGTCTGGGCGTATTCATCGCCAACCGGTCGGCCACCATCCTGCAGAGCATATTCATGATGTTTGCCTTCATCGTCATCTTCCAACTGATGGGCGGGCTGTTTACGCCTATCGCTTCCATGCCTTATTGGGCGCAGTGCGTCACTTATGCCATTCCGCCGCGCTATTTCATCGAAATCATGCGGTCCGTTTACCTGAAAGGCGCCACAATGGCCGACCTTTGGGTACAATACGCGGCGTTGTCCGGTTTCGCCTTGACGCTCTGCCTCGTGGCTGCCATGACCTACAGGAAGCGGGTGTAGCGGCCGGACCGCATGCTATTCGAAGCGTAGTACGAAGGTGGTTTCCTTGCCGGGCAGGTACGTCAGACTGCCGCCGGACAGGCGCATGATTTGGCGTGAGATGCTCAGTCCGATGCCGCTGCCGTTCTCTTTCGTAGTGAAAAAGGGGACAAAGATGTGTCGTGCCACGTCGGGCGGGATGGCGGGGCCGTTGTCGGCCACTTCTATCACCACGGCTTCGTCCTCACCGCAACAGGCACGGATGCTGACGCGTCCGTCCGCCTGGGTGGCGAGGGCTTGCAGCGCATTGGCCAGCAGGTTGGTCATCACCTGGGCGATGAGGTGCTCGTCGGCATGCAGGATGAGGTCGTCCGGGCGGATGTCAATGCGGAAGTCGGCGTGTGTGTCCGGGAAACGGTGACGGGCCAGTTGTACCATGCGGGTGATGAAGCCTTTTACGTAGAACAGCGTGGGGACGGGTGTAGGAATGTGGGTAAACTGTCTGTACCGTTCCACAAACTTTATCAGTCCCTTCCCCGTTTCGCTGATGGTCTGCAAGCCCTGGCGCAGTTCGTCTTTCTCTTCCATGCGTGTCAGCAGGGTGTCGCTCAGCGAGGTGATGGGGGTGACGGAGTTCATGATTTCGTGCGTCAGCACCCGTGTCAGCCGCATCCAGGAGTCTATTTCCTTTTCGTCCAGTTCGTGGTTGATGTCGTTCAGGGCCACAATGCGTAAAGACTTGTCGCGGATGGTGATGCCGCTCACCCGGATGGAGAGGTGGGTTGTGCCCCGTTCGTTGGTGAAGCTGGTCTGCAGTTTGTCGCCCGGACGGCAACCGGACAGCAGTTGCGGCAGGCGGGCGTCGACACGGGCCAGCTGGCCGGTGTGCGTCAGTATCTCCATGCCCAGCAGGCGCAGTGCCTCGTTGTTCTTTTGGTAGATGTAGCCCCGGCTGTCCAGCACCACGATGCCCGTGCTGACGCAGTTCAGAATGAGTTCGTAGTACTTTTCCTGCTGGGCGGTTTCCTTCTTCACTTGCCCCAATATCTGCGTCACGCGGTTCAGCGCGCGGTGGTACAGGCGGTCGCTTTCCGGAAGGCCGGTCTCGCCGAAGCGCACGCTGTAGTCGTCGTTGGCGATGGCGTCCAGCAGGAAGAGGGCTTGGCGGGCGTATTGCCGGTGGAGCCGCACTTGCCGGCTGAAGGCGTACAGGGCAAGCAGGCTGAGGGGAATGGCCATGCCATATGTGGAGAGTGTCCATGCGGCCGTGGCGGCGGCTGTCGAGAGTAGGGTGAGCGTGACCCACAGCGGGTAGGATTGCAGGAGGATGTGCAGGCGGCGTTTCATGGCGGCGGGGAGGTTCAGAGTCCGTATTTCTTCATCTTGTTGTACAGCGTCTGGCGGCTGATGCCCAGTTGGGCGGCCACGGCGGAGAGGTTGCCCGCGCAGGCGTCCAGCGTCCGGCGTATCATCTGTATCTCCATCTCTTCCAGGGTGGAGGCCTGCGGCGTGTCGGCGTCGGGCTGTGGAGGGGCTTGCAGTTGGAAGGCTTGGGGGGCGACGCGTGCGCCGTCGCTGATGATGACCGCCTTCTCGATGGCGTGCTCCAGCTCGCGGACGTTGCCTTTCCACGTGTGGCGCAGCAGCTTCTGTTCCGCTTCCGCGCTGAGGCTGATGTCCGGGCGGCCGTAGCGCTGTCCGAAGCGGGCGGTGAAGAGGCGTGCCAGGGGGACGATGTCTTCGGGGCGTTCGCGCAGGGGCGGTATCTCCAGGTGGATGGTGTTGATGCGGTAGAGCAGGTCCTCGCGGAACTCGCCGGCGGTCACCATGCGTGCCAGGTCGCGGTTGGTGGCGCAGATGAGGCGGATGTCCACCGGGACGGGGGTGTTGCTGCCCACACGCACCACGCTGCGCCGCTGCAGGGCGGTGAGCAGCTTGGCCTGCAGGGGGTAGGGCAGGTTGCCTATCTCGTCCATGAAGAGTGTGCCCCGGTGGGCGGCTTCGAACTTGCCCGGACGGTCGGCGTGGGCGTCGGTGAAGGCTCCCCGCACGTGTCCGAACAGCTCGCTCTCGAACAGGCTGGGGGTGAGCGCGCCCATGTCCACGGTCACCATCTCCGTGTCCCGCCGGCCGGAGAGGGCGTGCAGTTCGCGTGCCAGCATCTCCTTGCCCGTACCGTTCTCGCCGGTGATGAGGATGTTGGCGTCGGTGGGCGCCACCTTTTCCGCCAGCCGCCGCAGCTCACGCATGGCCGGGCTTTCGCCCCAGAACATCGCTGGCTCCTTCCGCTGTGTCGCAGGGGCTTTGTCCGCGGGGCGTGCGGCGGCGGTGAGGGTGTCGATGAGCCGCCGGTTGTCCCAGGGCTTCACCACGAAGTCCGCCGCCCCCTCCTTGATGCCCCGCACGGCGAGGTCGATGTCGGCGTATGCCGTGAACAGCACTACGGGCAGGGCGGGGCAGAGGCGTTTCACCTCGTGCAGCCAGTATAGCCCTTCGCCTCCGTTGTTGACGCCCGCGCCGAAGTTCATGTCCAGCAGCAGCACCTGCCACGCTTCCTGGCGCAGCATCGCGGGCAGGGTGACGGGCGAGTTGAGTGTGACGACGCGGCCGAAGACGGGCTTCAGCAACAGTTGCAGGGCGGAGAGCACGCTGCGGTTGTCGTCTACGATGAGTATGGAACCGGGTTTCTTCATATCTGATGTTGTGGGTGCAAATGTACGGAATTAATCGGAATGTCTATCCCGCCTGCAGCACTTTTGCGTCCACCGTGCGGTTGGCGTAGGTCAGCGGGCGCGGGCCGGTGGTGCATTGCGTGGTCACCGCCAGGCGGTAGCGGCCTGCGGGCAGCGTGGCGGGCAGGACGAGGGCGATGCGTGTGCGCGAGTTCATGTAGCCCGCCACCTCGTCCGCGCTGAAGCGGTGCGCCACCCGTTCCGTGTCGGCGTCCAGCAGCTCCACGCCCCGTTGGGGGAGGTCGCCGTTCATCAGCAGGTGGCGTCCCCGCAGGAAGACGTGTCCGCCGGGCGTCAGCCGTTCGCCGTGCGTGCCGCTGCCGAGGTCGAACACGTCGTACACCATCGGCCCCTGCACAATGCGGTCCGTCTCGCGGAACAGCGGGTTGTCCAGCGCCTCCGCCAGCATCGGCCCCGTGCTGAACGACACGTCCGCCCGGTTCTGCGCCCGTGCCTGCGGGTCAATGCGGTGGAAGTCCCACATGCCGCGCACCACGGGCGTCAGCCGTCCCAGGGGCGTGTCCACGGCGAAGCCTTCCGTCAGCATGTCCGTGGCGGCCTTCATCAGCAGCCGCCCCACGAGCGCCACCTGTTCGGCGTTGAACATGCCTCCCGCCCCGTATGCCTGTACCCTCCGGGCCAGGTCGTCCAGTGTGGCTGTGCCCCGCAGCACCACCCACGGTTGCCACTCGCCTTTGTGCGTGCCTACGTTGCAGCGTTGCAGGCGCACGTTCCATTCCACACGTTTCTTGTACTGTGCCATGTCTCTTCTACTTTAGTATATGTACAAAGTTACTCATTTAGGTCATATTTCTATTCCATTTCAGGTTAAACTATGTAAATGGCATTGGATTGAGTTTATATTCCACATTGAATAGTTTTATATTCCATGTGGAATATTTTTCTATTCCACCTTGAATAGTTTTTTATTCAAGCTGAAATATGAACTCCATTCCATACGGATGATGGGATATTTGCCTAAAGCGATAATTATACTTCATGCGGAATGAATTTGTGCATTTCAACCCGAACTCCCTTCCTCCCCGGGGAGTAGGGGAGTTCTGTTACTACCGCTGAGAAAGTATAATCATTCGTCCGCCGCAAGGGTGGCGGAGCGTACCTGTCCAATAATTGGACGCCGGTGTCCAATAATTGGACATACGGGCGCGGGTCGTGTTTCCGCAAGGGGCTGATAGTGTGCGTGTTGCCCGTTTGGCACGGTTTTGGCATAGAGGTAGACGGGAGAAGCCCCTCCCCATCCCTCCCCCGCAGGGAGGGGGCTGAATTATTCAGTATAAAGTAAATCTGATTAGTTATTTATATATTATGAAGCAACTTTACTACGTTATCCAGACTTTGCGCCACGCGGCGGGTAGCAACCTCTTCAAGGTGTGCTCGCTGGGGCTGGCGTTGGCGATGAGCGTGCTGCTCTTTGCCCGTGTGGCCTACGAACAGAGCTACGACACGTGTTTCCGCGACTATGACGACATCTACCAGGTGTGGACGCAATACGTCATCAAAGGGGAGAAGCTGGACTGGCAGGAGCAGAACATGGGGCCTACGGTAGGTGCCATCCTGGAGTACTTCCCCGACCAGGTGGAGGCGGGCACGTGTACCAACTTCTTCTTGATGAAGGCTCCTTTGTACAAGGGTAACGTCCGTTTTGACGAGCCGAAGCTCTGCGCCGACTCACTGTTCTTCAGCACGATGGGCGTCGAGGTGCTGAGCGGCAATCCCGTGCGGGACCTCCAGCAACCGCACGTCATCTACTTGAGCGAGTCGTTTGCCAAGCGTCTGTTCGGCGGTGAGAACCCCATCGGCAAGACGCTGAACTATAACCACGAACGCGACCTGACGGTGCGCGGCACGTATGCCGACCTGCCGGACAACACCACGGTGAAGGCGGACGCCATCGTGTCCATGCCTCCCTCATGGGCGAAAACGCAACTGAACTATTCGTGGGACGGGGGCGACTCCTACCCGCAATACGTCCGTCTGAAGCCCGGTACGGATGTGGAGGCACTGAACGCCCGCATCGACGACCTCATCTCCCAGGTGATGCCCGACCGCGGGAAGGACGGCTTCGACCTGAACATCCGGGTGGCTCCCTTGCGCGACACGTACCGGAGTTATGACCAAGTGGCGCGCATGAAGGTCATCATGCTGGTGCTGGGCTTGAGCATCCTCTTCATCACCGCGCTGAACTATGTCCTGCTCAGTGTCTCCAGCCTGTCGCGCCGTGCCAAGGCGGTGGGCGTGCACAAGTGCAGTGGTGCCAACAGCGGGACGATATTCGGCATGTTCCTGCTGGAGACGGCGGTCATCGTCCTGTTGGCGGTGGTGGTGATGGTCTTGCTGATGGTTGGTTTCCAGGACTTCGTGGAGGACACGGCGGCTACAAAGCTCCGCAACCTCTTCACGTGGGACCGCCTGTGGGTGCCGGTACTGACGGTGCTGCTGCTCTTCGTGGTGGGCGGCGTGCTGCCCGGCCAGCTGTTTGCCCGCATCCCCGTGACGCAAGTGTTCCGCCGCTATACGGAAGGCAAGAAGGGCTGGAAGCGCCCGTTGCTGTTCGTGCAGTTCGGGGGCGTGGCCTTCATCTGCGGACTGATGGGGATGATTATGCTGCAATACCAATACGTCATGAACAAGGACATGGGCTTCACCGCCGACCGGATAGCGCTGACCAGTCTCGGCAACAACTCGGACGAGCAGAGCAAGAACTTTGTGACCTTCTTCAAGAGCCTGCCCTACGTGGAGGACGTGGCCGGCGCCATGGGCGACCCATTGCAGGGCTACAGCGGCACGATGATAAACAACGAGAGCGGCGAGAGCATCTTCTCCGCCCGCTTCGACATGATAACGGAGAACTACGCTTCCCTCATGGGTATGACCATGCTGAAGGGCCGCATGCCCCGCAACCGGGACGAGGTCGTCATCAACGAGGATTTTGCCAAGCGCCTGCACTGGACGGCGGACAATGCCGTGGGACAGGTGGTACACACCATGGGCATGACTCCCAAAGTGGTGGGTGTGGTGAAGGACTTCCAGATACAGAGCTACTACACGCCGCAGATGCCCTACATCGGCTTCGGTGCCCAGTGGGTCAACTACGTAGCCACCTTCAAGCTGAAAGAGCCTTTCGGCGACAACCTGCTGAAGTTGCAGAAGGCGGTGGCCGAGGCGTATCCCGACAAGACCATCGACATCCTGTCCATGCCGCAGATACGTGACAATATGTATAACGCCGTCCGCGTGTTCCGCAACGCCACCGTCGTGGCAGGCCTCGTGATGTTTGTCATCATGCTGATGGGCCTCTTGGGCTACACCGCCGACGAAGTGCAGCGCCGCAGTAAGGAGATAGCCATCCGCAAGGTGAACGGCGCCGAAGCATCCGGCATATTGGAACTGTTGGGACGCGACATCTTTGTCGTGGCGGCTCCCGCCGTACTGATAGGCATCCTCGCCGCGGTCTACGTCAACCACTTGTGGCTGGACATGTTCTCCACGCAAGTGCCCGCCGGCTGGCCGATGTATGTGCTGACGGCTCTTGTCCTGCTGGCGCTCATCACGGGCTGCGTGCTGTGGCGTACGTGGGGCATTGCGAACGCCAATCCCGTGGAGAGTATCAAGGCGGAGTAGCCCCCTCCTTCCTCCCCCTGATGGGGGAGGTGAACGGATGAATTCTTATAAGATATAATATTAACCATTTAATTACCGCCTCACTTTCAAACTCCCTCCCTTCGGGGGGAGGGTTGGGGAGGGGCTTATTAACTATGATTGAGATTAACGACATCAGCAAAGTATTCCGTACGTCGGAAGTAGAAACCGTGGCATTGAACCACGTCAACCTGGAAGTGAAAGAAGGCGAGTTTGTCGCCATCATGGGGCCGTCGGGCTGCGGCAAGTCCACCTTATTGAATATATTGGGCCTGCTGGACAATCCCACCGAGGGCAGCTACCGGCTGTTGGGAGAGGAAGTGGCCACGCTGAAGGAGAAGGAGCGTACGCGGGTGCGCAAGGGTAAGATAGGCTTCGTGTTCCAAAGCTTCAACCTGATAGACGAACTGAACGTGTTCGAGAACGTGGAGTTGCCTTTGACTTATCTGGGCATCAAGGCGGCCGAACGCAAGCGCATGGTGACCGAACTGCTGCAGCGTATGAACATCAGTCACCGCGCCAAGCACCTGCCACAGCAACTCAGCGGCGGTCAGCAGCAACGTGTGGCTATCGCCCGTGCCGTGGTGACCAATCCCAAACTTATCCTGGCCGACGAGCCTACGGGTAACCTCGATTCGAAGAACGGTAAGGAGGTGATGGACCTGCTGACCGAACTCAACCGCCAGGGCACGACGGTAGTGATGGTGACCCACTCGCAACACGATGCCGGCTTTGCCAATCGCACGGTGCATCTGTTCGACGGCAGCGTGGTGGCCAATATGATGAACGAACTATGATGGCGTCTTGCCGAAGACCATGGACAAGACGTTTACGAACTGCGTTTCAGCGTTATCACCGTAATTTCCGGCCAGGCTCCAAAGCGGAAGGGTAGTCCCACGTAGCCTATGCCTACATTGACGTAGAGGGCGCGCGCGCCTTCATAATACATGCCTGCCCATTCGGGATATCTTAACGAAGCGATGGAGCGGCCAAAGAGGCTCATCTGCATGGCGTGCGTGTGGCCGGACAGCATAAGGTCAATGTCTGACTCGGGCAGTACCTGGCGGCGCCAGTGCGTGGGGTTATGGCTCAGCAGGATGCTGAACATTCCTTGAGTTCCTTGAGTGGCTTGGGGCAAGTCGGCGTGTTGGGAGAAAGGGGGTTCTCCATCGTTCTCCACACCGATGAGGGCGATGCTGTCCCCCCGGTGACGCAGGATGGTATGGGCGTTGTTCAGCATCTTCCAACCCATACCTTGTTGCAGGTCTTTGAGGTGTTGAAGATTGTCGGCCTCTTCCTGGCTGTTTGCCCAGCGGTAATAGGTGCCATAATCGTGATTACCCAGAATGGAGTACACCCCGTCCGGTGCGTGGAGGCGGGAAAGGATGGAGGTAAATCCCTCCAACTCGTGGCTTTGCTGGTTCACAAGGTCACCGGTGAAGACGATGAGGTCGGCCTTTTGGGAGTTGGTCAGGTTTACCATTTGTTCGATGTCCTTTTCTTTCCCCACCCAGCTGCCTATGTGTATGTCGGATAATTGCACGATTCGATATCCGTCGAAACTTCTTGGCAAACGGGCTGATTGATAGGTCACTTCCTTTACCTGGAAATGGCGGATGCCTTCGGTGGAGCCGTAAAGGATGTTGCCGAAGCTGACAAGGCCCAGCAGTAGTCCTACGAGCGTGAAGGGGGTGAGCGGACATTTTCGGAAGGCTAAACGTACCCCCATTCCAACCAAGGAGCAGAACATGAAGAGGGTCTTGGGAGCCGCCAGCAAAAGCGTCAGGATGGCCAGGAAGCCGATGGCTTGCGCATTGTGTGACATGGCGTTGGCTCCGCCCAGATAGAGGTAGTAAATGTAGGCGGCGGTGAGCAGAAGAGTAGGAGTCCAATAAGCCCAAAGCAGCCAGCGCCGTTTGGTTCTGCGCAAAAGGTAGACAAAATAAATGTATATGTCCGGCAGAAACAGGAACAGGATAAGGATTAATGTGATTCGATGCATATGTCTTTTAAGTCTTCTATGTCTTTTTTGATTTGATTCAGATGTCTGTATATAAGCTTCTTATAGAGCAGATAGATGATGCAGGCTTCTAACAGGAGGAACACGCCTGCGATGACCGCTTGTGCCGTAAAAGGCAACCGATAGAATTCCATGACCCAGTAATAGAGACCGCAAAAAAGGAAAACCCATATGCTGACGGCTATTACCTCGTGGCGTGTCCACAGGCGCAGACGGACGATGCGCCGGTTCACTTCGGCTATGGGCATGAGATCCACACGTGTCCGCTGTATATAAGTATAGGTGCGCCAATCCCAATATCCTCCTCCAAGCACAGTCAGCCCCAGGAACAGGAGGAAAATGCTTATTTTCAATCTGGTCTCTGTTTCTTCACACCAGGCGGGGAGTGAAAGTCCGATGCACATCAAGCCGATGAGTACCAGCAGACCAATGCTTAGCGAGGCACGTTGCATACCCATCAGGCCTGCCAGACGGCGGTTCATCTTGTGCTTGTAGCTTTCTATTAGTTCGGCCACTTGTTCTTCGGAGATGATATTCCGCTTTTGCAATTGCCAGTCTAATGTTTGCCACGATTTCTTCAATTCATCCAGTTCCATGTCAGTTCTCCTTTTTCATTTTTCGCAGTTTCTCTTTGATGCGGCTTAGTTTGGTGGCCACATTGGTTACGGTCAATCCTGTGATTTCGCTTATTTCTTCATAGCTTTTTTCTTCCAGATAGAGCAGGATGATAGACTTCTCCAGTCCTCCCAGACGATTTATCAAACGATAGAGCTGGCGCAGCATAATTTGCGTTTCGTCATCTTCTTCCGAGCGGTCGGCCTCTTGCGTCAATTGGACGATTTCTGGGATATTTTTTCCCTTTCGCATGAAACTGATGCACGTGTTCAGCGCAATGCGGTATATCCATGTGGACGGCTTGCATTCGCCTCTAAAATGCGGGTAGGCTTTCCACAAGTTCAGCACCACTTCTTGGTAAAGGTCATCTAAGGGTGCGTTGACGGTGGCATACAGGTAACATACCTTATAGATGACCCGTTCGTATTCCTTTATCAAGCCGATGAAGGTTTGCTCTGCTCTGTCCATAGCTTTGTTTCTTGTAATTTGTCGTTTTCGGTATCTGCAAAATCACACGATTTTAGATTGGAGGCCAGAAATTTTTTCATTCTTTCTATGGGGATGTCCCGGCGTCGGGCATAATCTTCCAGTTGGTCGCGCCCGATGGGGCCTATGCTGAAGTGACGTGCGGCCGGATGAGCCAACATCAGCCCACTGACGGAGGCCGAGGGATTCATGGCTCCGTTTTCGGTCAGGGTGATGCCAATCTGCTTCATGTCGAGCAGTCTGTCTATTAGGAAATTTACAGACTGGTCGGGTAATGAAGGATAGCCTACCGCCGGGCGTATGCCTTGAAATTTCTCCGCCAGCAGGGACGGAATGTTCAGATGCTCATCGGGAGCATATCCCCAGATGATGCGGCGCACATGTTCATGCATCTTTTCCGTAGCGGCTTCTGCCAGACGGTCAGCCAACGTTTGTGTTAAAAGCTTTCGGTAGGGGTCATCCCCGCATTCGAAATTGCCGGAGACTGAAGTGGCGAACACGCCTACTGTGTCAGGCTTGCCCAAAGCAAGTGGGCGCACGAAGTCACTCAGACAGAGGTGAGGCTCTCCGTAAGCCTGAGGAATCTGCTGGCGCAATAAGGGAAAAATAATCCCGTCCAATATCAGATTGTCCCCCTCTGTATAGGCTTGGCATAGTCGGCAAAGACTTTTCACGCTGAGGTGTCCCTCCAGTTCATCCAACATACCCAAGGCGTCTGTCCGTAGCTCTTCCGCTTCGGGCGAATGGATGGAGGCTGGTTTGACTCCCCATGCATGGAAAAAGTATATCCAGTTGATGTAGGGTGTTACTTCGCGGAGAGAGTAAGTAAATCGGTTCATCGTTCAAACTTAAGTGCTTCTCCCCGGTAGCTTTCGTCTACTTGGTGTCCGTCATATACTGTGTGTCCGTTTATAATGGTGCGCTCCACGTGCCAATCGAAAGTATGTCCTTCCAAAGGACTCCAACCACACTTGCTTAGGATAAGGCTTTTGTCCAGCGTCCAGGGCGATTCGGGGCGGACAAGCACCAAGTCGGCCCGGTATCCTTCGCGGATGAAACCTCGTCCATGTATGGCGAAGAGGCGTGCGGGTGCGTGGCACATTTTCTCCACTACTTTTTCGAGGGTGAAGATGCCTTTGCTCGCCAGTTGGAGCATGCTTACAAGAGAGAATTGTACCATGGGCATCCCCGACATGGCTTTCAATGCGCCGCCTTTCTTTTCGGTTATCAGATGTGGGGCGTGGTCGGTGGCGATAACGTCTATCACGTCTTGATTGATGGCTTTGCGCAGGGCTTCTCTATCCGTTTTGCTCTTTATGGCTGGATTGCATTTGATGAGTGCGCCCAGCGTGCGGTAATCTGTCTGGCAAAACAGCAGGTGAGCAACGCAAGCCTCTCCTGTAATCTGTTTGCCTTCCACGGGGCCGGCTTCCAGCAGTCCGGTCTCGCGGGCGGTGGAGAGGTGGAGCAGGTGCAGGCGTGCTCCGGTTTCACGTGCTAATTGGACGGCCAAGCGGGAAGAGGCATAGCAGGCGGCCGAAGAGCGTATGTTGGGATGTTTGCTTACGGGCACATCTTCCTCATCGGCATATTGAGCCTGGTATTTCTCTATGTTTTTGCGGATGATGGCCGTGTTCTCGCAATGGGCGGCTATAGGCAAGTCGGTTCCCCCGAATACGTTGCGGAGGCTGTCTAAACGATCCACCAACATATTGCCGGTGCTGGAACCCATGAAGAGCTTGACACCGCATACACGGGTTTTGTCCAAGCTGGTAAAGTCTGTGCTGTTATCATTCGTGGCGCCGTAGTAGCACGAATGGTTTACCATGCATTGTTTGTCCAGCAGGGAGAACTTTTGCTCCAATGCTTCTAATGTCGTGGTCTGGGGAACGGTATTGGGCATGTCCATGATGCTGGTTACACCACCTGCAGCGGCCGCCCGGCTTTCGCTCAGAATGTCGGCCTTATAGGTCAAACCCGGGTCGCGAAAGTGTACATGGTCATCTATGACACCGGGTAGCAGGTAGCATCCCGTAGCGTCTATCGTCTCGTCACAAGGAGCAGAGAGAGGCTTCCCGTGAATCAGAATTTCGGAAATAGTGCCTTGGTCGGTAATGACAACAGAACCTTGTGTGGTTGTTCCTTCGTTGACAATGAGAGCGTTATGGATAAGTGTACGTTTCATATTTCTTCTTTCTTTTGTGGATATTTCTTGAACCAACTGTTCCACTTCAGGCGGATAACGCCAAACACGGCTTCGCCAAAGATGCTTGAATTCATTTTCGAGGTGCCCAGTTCGCGATTGATAAAGATGACGGGCACTTCCTGCACCCGGAAGCCGCATTTATAGGCGGTAAACTTCATCTCTATTTGAAAGGCGTATCCTTTGAAGCGGATATGGTCGAGCTGGATGGTCTGCAACACGCGGCGCCGATAGCACACGAAGCCTGCCGTGGTGTCATGTATGGGCAATCCCGTGATGAGGCGAACATATTTGGATGCGAAATAGGACATCAGTACGCGTCCCATAGGCCAGTTTACCACGTTCACTCCGCTTACATAGCGCGAGCCGATACTTAGGTCGGCACCCTCTTCGGCGCATGCCTTGTACAGGCGGGGCAAGTCATTCGGGTTGTGGCTGAAGTCTGCGTCCATCTCGAAGATGTATTCATAGCCATGCTCCAAAGCCCAATGAAATCCGGTTATATAGGCCGTGCCTAATCCTAATTTGCCTTGACGCTCTATCATGAATAGACGTTCGGAAAACTCCTTTTGTAAATTCTTGACGATGTTGGCCGTGCCATCGGGCGAGCCGTCCTCGATGACCAATATATGGAAGCCATGCTCCAAGGCAAACACGGCTCGGATGATGCGTTCGATGTTCTCCCGTTCGTTGTACGTGGGGATGATAACTATACTATCGGCTGTTTGTATATTCATAATAAATAGATAGATGTTGACTGTGTGATGCAACTTATGCCACAAAAGTAATGTTTTTCTCGCATATACCGTACACCTACTCCTATTTTCTCTTGCGACATTGCAAAACTTTTCAGACCTTTGCGGGTAAATAGGGATTTGGCGTGTGTAACTGAATAGATGAACCAATTTCCTCCTTGCTCCCCCGTTGTCTGGGGAGAGCAACCTCCCAGAAGGAGGGGAATTCAGTTACCATTTACTCTTGACCGTTAAATTATCATTATATATGCAGCAACAAGACGAAACGGAATACATAGATGTATACGGTGCGCGGGTGCACAATTTGAAGAACATTGACGCGCACATTCCTCGGGGAAGCCTGACGGTGATTACCGGATTGAGCGGAAGCGGGAAGTCCTCTTTGGCTTTCGACACTATTTTTGCCGAAGGCCAAAGACGTTACATTGAGACTTTTTCGGCCTACGCACGCAATTTTCTGGGTAATCTGGAGCGTCCCGATGTGGACAAAATCACGGGACTTAGTCCTGTCATTTCCATCGAACAGAAGACGACCAATAAGAATCCTCGCTCTACCGTGGGCACCACGACAGAGATATACGACTACCTGCGTTTACTCTTTGCGCGGGCAGGCGTGGCCTACTCGTACCTAAGCGGCGAAAAGATGGTGAAGTATACTGAGGAGCAGATACTGGACTTGATATTGAAAGAATACAAAGGAAAACGCATCTACCTTCTGGCGCCGTTGGTGCGCAACCGCAAGGGACATTATAAGGAGCTTTTCGAGCAAGTGAGGAAAAAGGGCTACCTGTACGTGCGGGTGGACGGTGAAGTGAAAGAAGCCATCCCCGGTATGAAGCTGGACCGATACAAAAATCACGATGTGGAAGTGGTGATAGACAAGTTAGTGGTGGCCGACAAGGATGATATCCGTTTGAAAGATAGTGTGGCCACGGCCATGCGTCAAGGAGACGGGCTGATGATGATATTGGACATGAAGACAGGCCAAGTGCGCCATTACAGCAAGCGGCTGATGTGCCCCGTAACAGGTTTGTCCTACAAGGAACCGGCTCCGCACAATTTTTCCTTCAATTCTCCCCAGGGAGCCTGCCCCAAGTGCAAGGGGCTGGGCGTGGTAAGTCAAATAGATATAAATAAGGTGATACCCGACCGCGAGTTGTCCATCTATGACGGAGCGGTGGTGCCTTTGGGTAAATATAAAAACAGCATGATATTCTGGCAGATAGACGCTCTGTTGGAGAAATACGAAGCCAATTTGAAGACTCCGGTGAAGGAACTTCCCGATGAGGCTATCGATGAGGTGCTATACGGGGCCGACGAGCGTATCCACATCAAAAGTTCTCTGATTGGTGGGGCTGCCGATTATTTCACAACGTATGAGGGCGTAGTGAAATACATACAGATGCAGCAGGACCGGGATGCATCGGCCACGGCGCAAAAATGGGCCGAACAATTTGCCCGTACTGCCGAGTGTCCTGAGTGTCATGGCGCCCGTCTAAACAAAGAAGCTCTCTCTTTCCGCATCCATGATAAGAACATCTACCAGTTGGCCACGATGGACATCAATGAATTGTATGACTGGTTAGTACATGTGGACGAATATTTGGATAACAAACAACGTCAGATTGCCGCGGAGATACTGAAGGAGATACGTACCCGTCTGAAATTCCTGCTCGATGTAGGGTTGGATTACCTGTCGCTTAACCGTAGTTCGGTCAGCCTCTCCGGAGGTGAGAGCCAACGCATCCGCCTGGCCACGCAGATTGGTTCGCAACTGGTGAACGTACTTTACATATTGGACGAGCCGAGCATTGGTCTACACCAACGGGACAACCAACGCCTGATTCATTCTCTGAAGGAGTTGCGTGACATAGGCAATACGGTGATTGTGGTAGAGCATGACCGCGACATGATGTTGGCGGCCGATTACGTGATAGACATGGGTCCCAAGGCGGGACGTTTGGGAGGTGAAGTGGTGTTTTCCGGTACGCCTCAAGAAATGCTGCGGACGCATACGCTTACCTCGCGATACTTGAATGGCGAACAGGCCATCAAAGTGCCCAAAGAACGCCGCAAGGGCAACGGACACAGTTTGTGGCTGCATGGCGCATGCGGCAATAACCTGAAGCATGTCGATGTGGAGTTTCCCTTAGGCAAGTTGATATGCGTCACGGGTGTATCCGGAAGCGGCAAGTCCACTTTGATAAACGAGACGCTTCAGCCCATCCTGTCCCAGCGTTTCTATCGCTCCTTACAAGATCCCTTGCCCTACGACAGCATTGAAGGATTGGAGTATATAGATAAGGTGGTGAATGTCGACCAGTCTCCTTTGGGACGCACGCCCCGTTCGAATCCGGCTACCTATACGGGCGTCTTTGCCGATATTCGCAATTTATTTGTTGGCTTGCCAGAGGCCAAGATTCGCGGTTACAAGGCCGGACGCTTCTCGTTCAACGTGAAGGGAGGGCGATGCGAAGCCTGTCAGGGAAATGGTTACAAGACCATTGAGATGAATTTCTTACCCGATGTTTACGTGCCTTGCGAAGTGTGTCATGGCAAGCGTTATAATCGCGAGACTTTAGAAGTGCGCTATAAAGGCAAGTCCATTGCCGATGTGCTGGATATGACTATCAACCGTGCCGTGGAGTTTTTCGAAAATGTGCCCCAGATATTGAACAAGATAAAGGTGATACAGGAAGTCGGTTTGGGATACATCAAACTGGGGCAGCCCAGTACAACCCTCTCCGGTGGCGAGAGCCAGCGCGTGAAGTTGGCCACGGAACTTTCCAAACGCGATACGGGCAAAACACTCTACATCCTGGACGAACCTACCACGGGTTTGCACTTTGAGGACATCCGCGTGCTGATGAATGTGCTGAACCGCTTGGTAGACAAAGGAAATACGGTCATTGTCATCGAGCACAACATGGACGTTGTCAAGATGGCGGACTACATCATCGACATGGGTCCTGAAGGAGGACGGGGAGGAGGCGAAGTCCTTTCTGCGGGTACGCCTGAGGAAGTTGCGGAGAGTAAGAAGGGGTACACGGCCCTATTCTTGAAAGAGGAACTGGGGCTGAAGCCGTGAAGCGGCGTTTCAGTGGGAGAAAGCCCCCAACGCCAGTCGGGATGTCCGACCACCGTTAGTGGGGATGACCCACTACCTTAGTGGGGATAACCCACGACAGGAAACAATTCATCAGAATATAGTTGAGAAGATAGGAAAGAATGAAGACAAAGATAAACAAAACCAATGCGGCGCGCCTGCTGGACAAAGCAAAGATTGCCTATGAACTGATACCGTACGAGGTAGACGAAAATGACTTGAGTGCCCCTCATGTAGCCGAACAACTGGGTGAGGACATCGATTGTGTATTCAAGACTCTGGTGTTGCAGGGTGACAAAACGGGGTATTTCGTCTGCGTCATTCCCGGCGAGCACGAAGTGGACTTGAAACTGGCGGCCAAGGTGAGTGGCAACAAGAAGTGCGACCTTATCCACGTGAAGGAGCTGCTGCCCCTCACGGGTTACATCCGTGGCGGCTGTTCGCCCATCGGCATGAAAAAGACGTTTCCCACTTACATCCACCAGACCTGCTTAGAGCACCCATACATCTACATCAGTGCCGGGCAGCGCGGTCTGCAGCTGAAACTTAATCCTCAGGATTTGATACGTGAAGTGGGGGCGGAAGTCTGCCGGTTGTTTTAATTCAACGCATATACTTTAACGAAAATATATTGATTATGGGATTAGGAAAATGGATAGGAGGCATCGTCGGTTTTATGGCGATGGGACCTTTGGGCGCTTTGGCAGGATACGCCATAGGCTCGCTGCTGGAGAATGCTTCAAATGCGGGCAACGCTTCCGTTGACAGTTACGGCGACACCGCCACTTCGTACGAGGGGCAACGCAACAGTTTCTTGTTTGCCATGCTCGTCATGGCTTCGTACATCATCCGTGCCGACGGGCGCATCATGCACAGCGAGATGGAGTTCGTGCGTCGTTTCCTGCGTGCCAACTTTGGTGAGGCGGCGGTGAGCCAGGGCGAGCAGATATTGCTGAACCTCTTTGAGCAACGCAAACAGATGGAGCGCTCCAACCCGATGGCTTTCCGCAACACCATTCACGAATGCGGAGCGCAGATAGCCGCCAATCTGACGTACGAGCAACGTTTGCAGATGCTGGATTTCCTGGCAAAGATAGCGCAGAGCGACGGTAACGTGTGCCAGGCGGAGATTGACGCGTTGAAGGAAGTGGCTTTGTCCATGGGATTATCGGACAAGGAAGTGGACTCGATGCTCAACCTGCGCGGCAATTCACTGGAAGACGCATACAAAGTGCTCGAGATAACTCCCGACGTTACCGATGCCGAGGTGCGTGCGGCTTATCGCCGATTGGCCTTGAAGCATCATCCCGACAAGGTGGCTACACTGGGTGAAGACATCCGCCGGGCTGCCGAAGAGAAGCTTCAGGAGATTAATGACGCCAAGGAACGCATCTATAAAGCGCGCGGTATGCGGTAAAGTCCGGAAATATTTGTATATTTGCCGCATAAAAATAGAATATCCAATGAAGAATACTTTATGCGCATGGGCAAATATCTTGCTGGGATGCCTCATCTTGGCATCGGGTTTCGTGTTTTTCATCAATCCTTATAACATTGTGCCGGGCGGTGTGTATGGTGCCAGCATTGTGCTTCACAACTTGTTTCCCTCCATTCAGGTGGGTACGTTCGGCTATATGTTCGACGTGCCGTTGCTCATCCTTTCCGTCGTGCTGCTGGGAGCTAAGTTGGGTACGCGCACCATTGCAGCCGCTTTGATTACCCCTTTGCTGATGAATGTGCTGTCACGCTTGGTTTATCCCACGCGTGAGGCGCTTGAGGCGTTGGATCCCGCACAGCTGCTGGGCGGATGTATGAACCTGTCGGACCATCTGATGCTGACCTGCGTCATCGGGGCGGTCATCATCGGAGCCGGGACTGGGCTTGTCATCCGCAACCAGGCTACTACGGGCGGCAGCGATATTGTGGGCATGTTGTTGCAGAAGTATTGTCACATCCGTTTCTCCCGCGCTATCTTGTTGGTGGACGGTGCTGTGGTTTGTTTCGGACTTGTGGTAATAGGGCTGGGCATCGGCAGTGCTGAAGACATGGCGCAACCCGCTTTGTATCTTTCATTTTATTCGTTGATATCCATATTCATCATTTCCCGTGTCATTGCTTATACGATAAATGGCTCCAAGAATGATAAGCTGATATTTGTCATCAGCGATAAGCGTCTGACGGAGTTGCACAATTATATATTGAAAGAACTCGACCGTACGGCCACTTGCATTAAGAGCAGCGGCCTCTATACCGGTGCGGAAAAGGAAATGCTTTTCCTTGTCGTGAGTTATAAGGAAGTGGCGGGTGTGAAACTGAAGATAAAGGAAGCCGACCCTCGTGCCTTTGTGGTGGTGACCGACGCTTACGATGCTTTTGGCGAGGGATGGAAACAATTGCCGTCTTCCGCCAACGAGTTGCAACCGGAGTAACGGATTGTCGGTCATTCCTGCCATTCCCGTCGGTTGAAAAGTGAAATTTGTGCCTTGCAGGAAGTGTATGGAAATGGAAAAATAGTATCTTTGCACAGCATACATATCTTTTTATGAACATACACACACTTTTTATCTTATGAAGAGACTCTTATTACTGGCAGCTGCGGTGGGTTTGGTAGGTTGCGCCACCGGCAACAAGACAGCCGAAGACAAACCTTATTCACAACGAATGGTCGAATCCCATGGTTTAGTGGACTTTTATTGCAACCGCCACCATCAGACGGAACTGGACAGTGCGGCATGGGACTATGTATCCGGTCTTGTGGCTAATGCAGTGCTGAAGGCATGGACGCTCTATCCTGAAAAGACCGCTTATTATGACGCCGTGAAGGCTTTTGCCGACAACAGTACTACATCTCATGGCGATACTATTCTGAACGCAAAGGGAAAGCCAGCCTTGCGCCCCAGTAACATTGATGACCTTCCGGCCGGCAACGTCTTCTTTACTTTATATAATGAGGAACAGCGGAAAGGTAACGAGACCGATGCCAACCGTTATCGTACAGCGGCCAATCTGATACGTAATAAGTTAAAGTATGAACATAGCCGCATAGCCGAGGGATTGCCCGGTGCGGGTGGCTTCTTCCACAAAGCTACTTATCCCAATCAGATGTGGCTGGATGGGCTGTATATGGGTTCTACTATTTATGCCGCCTGGCAACACGCCTTTGGCGCTGCGGATAGCATTGACAATGTGGATAGCTGGACAGACATCGCCTTGCAGTTCAAAACCATCAATCACTATACTTACGATGCGGACAGGCAGCTGAACTATCACGCCTGGTCGGCCACTCCAGAGGATGAAAACTCTTTCTGGGCACGCAAGGACGGGCCTCATAAGGGATGCAGTCCGGAGTTTTGGGCACGGGGTATGGGCTGGTATTTTGCCGCATTGGTGGATGTGTTGGAATATATGCCTAAGGAACATTCTGACTATCCGGATTTAGTCGCTATTCTGCAACAAGTGGCTGCAGGCTTGAAGCGTTGGCAGGACCCCGCTTCGGGTGTATGGTATCAGCTGCTGCAATACGATGCCTCCGTGACGGGCGATGGCAAAGGAGATACTATATATAATAAGGTGTATAATGTAGGTACCGCACCCAATTATCTGGAGGCGTCTGCGTCGAGTATCTTCACCTACGCCTACTTGAAGGGTATCCGCTTAGGACTGCTGGATGCGCAGGTCTATATGCCTGTGGCTGAGAAAGCTTATCAAGGCTTGTTGAAGACCTTTATCCGTGAGCGGGAGGACGGAGGCATCGACATTGTGCAGACATGCGCTTCAGCGGGACTGGGACCGGCCAAAGACCCTTCACGTACGGGCACTGTCAATTATTACCTTTGTGGCAAGGATGTGCGTGTAGTGGAGAATGAAGGCAAAGCTATTGGCTCTTTCATTATGGCGTCTGTGGAATACGAACAGCGCGCCCGCTGAGGTCAGGATAGTGCCTTGAACACGGGCTCCGCTTTCTGTATCTGCGATTCGAATCCATACCACCATCCATGACCTTCTTCCGGATTTCCCAAAGGCAGGAAACAAAGCCGGAGGTCGGAGTGATATACGCCTTGCATTACTTGCCACCGGGCAGGAGGTGCAAGGCGTTTGGTTTGTACATGCTCGGCCGGTTCTTTTTTGAGTGACATACCTGCTTCTATCCAGGCGCGGGTGACTTCCGGAGCGAAACCTGGATGTGCCTGCTTGCAATAGGCATAGAGCACGATGCCCCTTTTCTCTAGGCTCATGGGCTGGTCTATCAGATTGCCTGTTGTCAAGTAAGCCAGGAACTGGTGCAGGAAATCCGGTTCGTCCACTATCAGCCGGCGGGTGACTTCTTGCCATGCGGGCGTGTTGTAATAGGCATCCAACAGGCGGGAGAGTTGGCGGGCCGTCTGTAGTCCGTCTGCATCAATGGCGTCCGTGCGCAGCACTTCATAGGGAGGGTAGGGTGAGTAGCAAATGCCTGACTCGGCTGCATGAAGGCGCATGAAGGTACCGGGCAGAAGCTTGAGTGACTCCAACTGGATTTCGTCTGCACGGTATCCGGCCAGCGTACGTACGTCCTCAAAGATTTGTTCGAGCCTATAGTGGGGCAGGCCTGCTATCAGGTCGGCGTGGGTCTCCATGTTGGGCAGAGAGCAGAGATAACGTAATCCGTTGAGCGAGGCTTTGAGGCTTCCTTTGCGAAGACTTGCCTGCAACACGTCTTCGTGGAGGCTTTGGATGCCCGCCTCTAAGTGCAGCAGACCCGATGGGAGCCGGCTCAGTTCCTCCTTCAGTTCTTCGTCCAGTAAAGCGGGGTGTATCTCCAAGTGGAAACGGATGTCAGGATGGTAGGTACGGAATAGCTCGAGCAAAGCTTTGGCATGGCGGGTGTTGTAGTTGAAGGTGCGGTCCAGCACACGCACGTTCCGTATGCCGTGGGCACGGATGTTGTCCAAGCGCCGGCGGATGGCTTCGATGCATAGAGTCCGCACCGGCTTTTCACCTCCGCTTACACAGAAAGCACATGTGTTGAAGCATCCCCGTGTGGTTTCTAATTGGACGAAAGGTTTGCTCCAGTTGAAGAAAGGGCTTTGTTCAGGCGGGGTCAGTCTGGCAAAACGCGTCACCCGTGCTGTCCCGTTGTCGTGGTACGTCCCTTCATTGTCCACGTAGCACAAGCCGGCTATTTCGCTCCAGCGTCCGGGCATGTCCCGATGTTTCATCCACAGGGGGAACGACTCTTCGCCTTCGCCTCTGAACACACATTGCACGAAGGGATTGGTGCGCAGGAAGCGTTCGTTATCACCCAGAAATTCCGGCCCTCCCAACACTACGGTGCAGGCTGGCAGCAAGGCTTTTACCCGTACTAGGATGTGCATCAGCACTTCTATGTTGAAGAGCCATGCCGTACTTGCTACGATGTCCGGCCTCTTGCGGTATATTTGTTCCACCACCATCCCGATGTTTTCGTTGATGGTGGCTGAAACTACTTCCCATTCCATAGCTGTGTCATCCGTCATTTGGGCGTGCAGGGCTGGAAGTGCCAGTGAGGCGTGGGCATACGAACTGTTGAGATCTATCCAAAGAAGTTTCATAACTGTGTGCCGTTTTATTTTATAAGTAACTAAGTAAGTGAACAAAATTTATACTATAAGTATCCACGCACGAAATCGAATAGGTACCTCTGTTTAACAAAGTATATTCCCGCCACAGGCCATCATCTAAGTGCGATTTTTTGACAATATGTATTAATATTTATTTGCCTTCTATTAAATAGAATGCAAATAAATGTATAAAACGGACGGCCAAATTTCTCCGTAATCCGATGTGGTTCCAGAATACTGCTGATTTTCAGGCGTTTATGATTGTTGAAAACACTTAACTGTTCCTTCCGAATTGGTTAAGTATTTCGAAGGTAACACTTAATTGTTTATAGGGGAAATAGTTAAGCGTTTTTCCGGTGAAAGTCCGGTGTTTTTCCGGTGAAAGTCCGGTGTTTCTCCGGTTGGTGGAAATGTTTTGACAAAAACTAAAATCCCGTGTATTATATAAACTAATTGTGTCCATCTACTTATAATAGATAATGCAGATGAAACGGGAGTGATGTTTACTTTCCGTATCATCTGCATTGTCCTCAGTTTGGCTTTAGGACTAACTGTCAGTCTGGCATCAGTAGGAGCGGGCAAAGATTACGCGGCATGCGGAGGGCTTGCCTGTCACCATGCACTTGCCGGGTTCCTTGTCGCCGGGTACGTATGTGTCGAACGGGATGCAGCGGATGGTGGCTTTGGTCTCTTCTTTTATTTTCTCCTCGGTTTCGGTTGTGCCGTCCCAATGTGCCAGGATAAATCCGCCTTCTTCAATCTTTTCCTTGAATTCATCATAAGTGTCTACCGTTGTGATGCGGTTGTTCCGGTAGGCCAACGCTTTTTGATAGATGTTGTTTTGGATGTCTTCAAGCAGGTTCTTTACGTATTCTTCGATGCCGTCGCATGAGCGGGTTTCTTTTTCCAGTGTGTCGCGGCGCATTACTTCGACGGTATTGTTTTCCAAATCCCGTCCGCCTATGACGAGGCGTACGGGCACTCCTTTCACCTCGTAATCGGCAAACTTGAAGCCCGGGCGCTTGTTGTCCGCGTTGTCATATTTCACGGAGATGCCCATGGCTTTCAGACGGTTGACGATACCGGAAACTTTCTCATCTATCTTGGCCAGCATTTCAGCGTTTTTGTAAATGGGGACGATGACGACTTGTATCGGTGCCAGATGCGGAGGCAGTACCAGTCCGTTGTCATCGGAATGTGTCATGATTAAAGCTCCCATCAGTCGGGTGGATACGCCCCATGACGTGGCCCATACGTATTCCAATTTGTTCTCTTTGTTGACGAACTGTACATCAAATGCTTTGGCGAAGTTCTGTCCCAGGAAGTGGGATGTTCCGCTTTGCAACGCTTTGCCGTCCTGCATCATAGCTTCGATGGTATAGGTGTTCAATGCTCCGGCGAAACGTTCATTGGCTGATTTTACTCCCTTGATGACGGGGACGGCCATGTATTTTTCGGCAAAATCGGCATATACGTTCAGCATCCGTACGGCTTCGGCTTCGGCTTCTTCTTTTGTGGCATGGGCGGTGTGTCCTTCTTGCCACAGGAACTCGGCGGTGCGGAGGAACAGCCGGGTGCGCATTTCCCAACGGAATACGTTTGCCCACTGGTTGCACAGGATAGGCAGGTCACGATAGGAGTTAATCCAGTTCTTATATGTGTTCCAGATAATGGTTTCGGAAGTCGGACGGATAATCAGTTCTTCTTCCAGTTTGGCGGCCGGGTCTACGACGACACCGCCTCCATTGGGGTCGTTCTTCAGCCGATAGTGGGTGACTACCGCGCATTCCTTGGCAAATCCTTCGACATGTTCGGCTTCACGGCTGAGGAATGATTTGGGAATGAGCAGGGGGAAATAAGCGTTCACATGGCCGGTTTCTTTGAACATATCGTCCAGTTGGCGTTGCATTTTCTCCCAAATGGCGTATCCGTAAGGCTTGATAACCATACATCCACGCACGGCCGATTGTTCAGCGAGGTCGGCCTTGACTACCAATTCATTATACCACTGAGAGTAATTCTCACTGCGTTTGGTAAGGTCTTTCAGTTCTACTGCCATTGTATTCTATGTTTTTAAGTTGTTTATTTCTTGTATCCAAACAGCCCGCAAAAATACGAATTTCCATTGGAATAGGTGTCTTGATGGCTTGAGTATTTTTCATCGGACAAAAAGAAACATCAGCGGATGATGGTTATTGTTCCGTTTTTTACTTTTTTTTCTTTGGCCGGTGTGCCTTCGGGTTCATAGCCCAAGGCGGCGCATCCGTAGACTTTATGATTTGCAGGCACGCCCAACCGGGTTAGAAAGGCACGTACCTCGGGGTCGTCACACGTCTGTCCAACCTGGTTAATCCAACATGAACCGATGCCTAAAGAGCGGGCGGCCAGGAAAATGTTTTCCAACGCACAGGCGCAATCCATGCCTGCCCACCATTGGGTCGGCTCGTTGGATACAACGATAAGTGTTGGGGCGTGATAATAGCAGCAATAAGCGGAACTGTGTCCGCGTTCTTTCAAACGAGGTTCGTCGCTTTTGGCAAAAGCGCCTTTTACCGCTTCGTTCAATTCGTTCAGCAGGGTTGCGTTTTGAATGGCTGTAAAGTGCCATGTCTCTAAATGCATGCCGTTTGGCGCATACGTAGCGGCTTTTAAAATCAAATCCAAATCTTCAGCTGATACTTGGCGGTCTGTGTAAGCGCGTACGCTATGGCGCGCTTCCATGTTTTTCAATACTTCGTTCATAGATGTTATGTTTTTTAATCCTGATTTTTCTTCATCGCTTCACCAACCCGATTTTTGCATTGAGCTTGAAATACCACGTCCCGTTTTCACGTTCCAGAAAACCATACTTGTCTTTTTCCAACGGGCCTTTCTCGAAGCGGGAATTCCGGAACAGAAAATCTTCGAAAACCTTTCGTCTTGACTGATGATAGCATAACACCTCGCCCTGTCCGTTCACCAGCAGTATTCCTTCTACGGCCGAATCCGTTCCGTTGAATATTTTGGCGGGACGCATGCCTAAAGCCAAGGCGAGGAGAAATTGCTTCATCTTGTATTCATAAAACCGATGTTTCTGTATCAGTTCGTCTTTTATCTTTAAGGGATTGATTTCTTTGATTCGCTCAGTTAGCTCAGGCACACGGGTGATGCTTTCCAGATGCATGAGGCGCACCATCTCGGCCAGCATGCGGGGGAAGTGCAGGTCTATCATCAAAAGGTTGCAACGGAACACGCGGTCGGCCACATCGTTGTATTTCAGTGTACCGCCCAGACGTTCTATCATCCGCATGCGTTCGGCCACTTCGTCGGGTGATTCGGGCAGAGCGTTAATCTTATTTACCGTAGGAACGGCAAACCTCACGCCGGTTTGTTCCAGTTTGAGGTTAGCTGTCCGTCCTCCGTCCAATAAAGGGTTCATCGGGCTGAGGCGGCATCGTACATTAAAGCCTGAAAGCGGTGCCTCGATATCCCAAAATGCCACTTTAAAGTCAGTCCGGTCATCGGTCTTCGCTTCGAGGTCATAGATGCGTACAGCATCCAGGAAGCCTTCCAGTGCATCGGGTACTTCCACTTTTTCGTCCGTCGTATTTCGGAGCAAGTCCAATATCATGCGGGCCGCTTTATCGAAGTCGGCTCGTGGAAATAGTGCAGGCTCTTTATCATCTGTCACCACACGAATATGCTCTTCTTCTATGTAATAGCAACGAGTGCCGTCATGCTCTTCACGTTGGACAAGCGCCACGCGCCAACGGGTGTCTTCGTCTTTGAGGCCATCGGGTGTTCCCATGCTTACACTTCCGTCCGCCAGCAAGCGGAAGAATGCATACACTTCGCCCAATTCTCTTTTAGTAGCTGTAAACATATCTATTCAGGTAGGGGATAAAACTTAATTCTCTTCTTCAAACCGTAAAGTTTCCACTTTCTCCAGCCTTGCGCGGAGTTTCGGCATCATGGAAGCACGGATTCGGAGTGTCATGCTGCAATCCGTATCATAGCCTTGTGCCACAATCTCCGGACTTTCTTCCTTGACGATGCGCATTACATCGTTCATAAACGGATATTCGAACCAAAAGCTCACTTGGGCGTCTACTGTGCGTTCTACCACTTGTGCGGAACCGATGGCTTCGGCCGCCGCTGTCTTATAAGCTACAATCAGTCCGCTGGTTCCCAACTTGATGCCTCCAAAATAGCGCACAACGATGACCAGAATATCTGTCAGTTCGTTTGAGTTGATTTGTCCTAGGATGGGACGTCCTGCCGTACCGGAAGGTTCTCCGTTATCATTTGCCCGGAAGTCCTTGCGCTCAGCTCCCAACATATAGGCATAGCATACGTGACGTGCGTCGTAGTATTTCTTCTGATACGTCTCCAAGTGCGTTTTTACCTCGTCCACTGTCCTCACAGGCAGAGCGATGGCAATGAATTTGCTTCGCTTCTCGGTATAGATGCCTTCGGCAGGTGCGGCTATGGTTTTATATGTATCTCCATTCATGGGGGCAAATTTAGATATAAAAGCCGAATTTGGGAAATATGAAACGGATAAGTTTGTGATAAGGTCACGGTTATAACCCCAAAAACACAGGCTGTTTTATAGATGGGAATTTATCAGTCCCTCGATTTAAAAAAAGGGCATGCCTGTGTGGCACACCCTCTTTTCATTCATATTTGCACTAAATGTATCCGTATCGATTATTCGGCTGCGGGAGCTTCTGCTTCAACTACAGGAGCGTCGGCAGCTGCGGCAGCTTCTTCGGCGGCTTTTGTTTCAGCAGCTTTTGCGGCTTCTTCAGCGGCTTTCTTCTCAGCCAGCGCTTTGGCTTTGGCTTCGTTTACTTTTTGCTCTGCTTCAAGACGTGCTTTGGCTGCGGCCTTCTTGGCTTCTTCGCTCTTATTCTTCAAATCTTCCAAACCTTTCTGCTTGTTGTTTTTCCAAGCTTCGAATTTAGCTTCGGCTTCTGCTTCGCCAAATGCGCCCTTCGCTACACCGCCCAAAAGATGTTTCTTCATATAAACGCCTTCACGGGAAAGGATGTTGCGTACGGTGTCAGTAGGTTGCGCACCGGTCATCACCCATTTCAATGCACGTTCAAAATTCAAATTTACTGTGGCAGGATTTGTGTTGGGGTTGTAAGTACCCAGTTTTTCAATAAATTTACCATCACGTGGTGCTCTCGAGTTGGCAATAACGATGGAGTAGAAAGCATAGCCTTTACGTCCATGTCTTTGCAATCTGATTTTTGTTGCCATAAATGTTTTTTAGTTTATTAAAAATGATTTGAATATGCTACTATCTCGTAATAGCGGGCGCAAAGGTATGCATATTTCTGGAAATGACCAAAAATATTATGAATATTTCCGCGGATATCTGAGCAGGATGGACAACAGGGCGAAGATTCCCATACAGAAAGGATAGTAAAGGTGGCCGATGATGCTGAGCGGAGACAGGCCTGCCAGGCCGGAGGCGATGAGCATCTGGGCACCATAGGGGATGATGCCTTGCACGAAGCACGAGAAAGTGTCCAGTATGCTGGCTACTTTGCGGCGGTCGAGCTGGAAATGTCGGCCGATGTTGCGTGCGATGGGTCCCGTGGTGATGATGGCGATGGTGTTGTTGGCGGTGCAAAGGTTGGCAATGCTCACTAAGGCGGCGATGCTCAGTTCGGCTCCCCGTTTGCCTTTGATGTGATTTCCGATGTGATAGAGGATGAAGTCTATGCCGCCGTTATAGCGTATCAGTTCCAGCATGCCTCCCGCCAGCAGGGTGACAATGATGAGCTCGCCCATACCGATGATACCTTCACCCATGGTGCCGAACCAGTCGAAGAACGACATGCCCGTGAAAAGACCGATGAATCCGGTAGACAGAATGCCTAACGCCAGAACCAGCAATACGTTCATGCCGGCAATGGCCGTTCCTAATACGATGAGGTAGGGGAGCACTTTCACCCATTCGATTGGCTCAGTCTGGGGCGGTGCCTGGACGGACAGCCCTTGGATTACATAAAAGGCCATTACCAGCAAGGCGGCGGGCATGACGATGCGGGAGTTGACGCGGAACTTGTCCTTCATGGAGCAGTTTTGTGTGCGTGTGGCGGCAATGGTGGTATCGGATATGAAAGACAGATTGTCGCCAAAGAACGAACCGCCTACTACAATAGCCGTCATGTAAGCCAAGTCTACGCCGGTTTTTTCCGCCAGGCCCACGGCCACAGGCGTCAAGGCGACAATAGTGCCCACGCTGGTTCCTATAGATAAGGAGATGAAGCAAGAAGCCAGAAATATACCCGCCAGCAACAGGTTACCGGGCAGGACGTGTAGCGTCAAGTTGACTGTGGCGTCAATGGCTCCCATCTGTTTGGCACTCTGCGCAAAGGCGCCGGCCAGTATGAAAATCCATATCATCAGCAGGATATTCTTGTTGCCGGCTCCGATGGAGAAGCGGAAGATGCGCTGGTCGAGTTTCAGGCGGCGCGTGGTGGCTATGGCATAGCACGAAGCAAACACAAAGGCCACTGTGATGGGTACTTTGTAGAAGTCGTTCATGCAGATGGAAGTCACTAAATAAAGGCACAGAAACACGACCAGCGGACTCAGCGCCCACCAGCTGCCTTGAGGCTTTCGGGTAGGTTCTTGCATGGTGTTTACAGCGTCACTCCGTTTTTGAAAATGGCTATTTCCTTATACCCTTTCTTCTCGTTGTTCACCTGTTCGCCACTTGCCACACGGATGACGTAATCGATGAAACGTCCGCAGGTCTTCTCCATCGGTTCGTTTTCGAGGATGACACCCGCATTGAAGTCTATCCAGCCAGGTTTGTGTTTGGCTAAGTTGGAGTTGGTGGAAATCTTCATTGTGGGCACATAGGTTCCGAAAGGTGTGCCGCGTCCTGTGGTGAAGAGCACCATGTGGCAGCCGCAGGAAGCCAGGGCGGTAGAAGCCACTAAGTCGTTGCCGGGGGCGGAAAGCAGGTTCAAACCTTTCACTTTGAGGCGGTCTCCATAAGCCATGACGCCTTCTACATAGCTCTTTCCACACTTCTGTGTGCAGCCTAATGCCTTGTCTTCCAAAGTTGAGATACCGCCGGCCTTGTTGCCCGGTGAAGGATTTTCGCCTACGGGTTCACCATGGCTCAGAAAGTATTCTTTGAAGTCGTTTACCAGCTTTACGGTTTGGTCGAAAAGTTCGCGTGTGCGGCAACGGTTCATCAGGATGGTTTCCGCGCCGAACATCTCGGGTACTTCGGTCAGTACGGTCGTGCCGCCTTGTGCCACAAGAAAGTCGGAGAACATACCCAGCAGCGGGTTGGCTGTGATGCCTGAGAAACCATCCGAACCGCCGCACTTCAGCCCGACACGCAGTTCGCTCAACGGCACATCCGTGCGTATGTCCTGCGATGCTTTGGCATATAGTTCGCGAAGCAATGCCATTCCTTCTTCATATTCATCGTCTACCTTTTGCGTAATCATGAATTTTACACGGTCATGGTCATATTCGCCCAGGAACTCGCGGAACACGTCCGGTTGGTTGTTCTCGCAGCCCAGACTTACCACCAGCACAGCGCCTGCATTGGGGTGCAGCACCATGTCGCGTAGAATTTTCTTCGTGTTTTCATGATCGTCGCCCAGTTGTGAACAGCCGTAATTGTGCGGATAAGCCATGATGGCGTCTACGCCTTTGCCTCCCGTCTCTTTCCGCAGGCCTTCGGCCAACTGATTGGCAATGCCGTTAACACAACCTACGGTAGGGATAATCCATATCTCGTTGCGTACGCCTACGTCTCCGTTCTTGCGACGGTATCCTTTAAAAGTCAGGCCTTTGTCGGGGATGTCCAAGTCTGCGTTGACGGGATTGTACGTGTACTCTAACAAACCGGCCAGGTTGGTCTTGATGTTATGTTCGTTCATCCAGTCGCCCGCTTTCTTGGCTTCGGGGGTGTGACCGATGGGGTAACCGTATTTGATGACGTTTTCGCCTGCGGATAAGTCTTTTAGTGCAAACTTGTGTCCGGCCGGGATGTCCTCATTCAGCGTGATTTCTTTTCCGTCCACGTTGATTTTTTCTCCGGCGGACAGGGCTACAATAGCTACGGCTACGTTGTCGGCCGGATTGATTTTCAGATATTTTGTTTCCATCGTTAGTTATAATTGATTAATTAATCATATTTATCTGTTGTAATAAAAATCGATGTTTTCTTTCGTCAGCAGGTCAATAGGCATGAAATATTCTCCCCGTACCTCTTTCTTGAGGATGAGATGTTCACACAAAGTCTTGATGCCGTTGAAGCCTTGCAGTACGGGCTGCTGGGCTATGAGGAAGAAGATGCTTCCCCGTTTCAGACAATCCACATTGCGTTGCAACAGGTCGTAACCCATCAGGTTGAAGTCTGCCATGCCTTTTTTCTGTAGGTATTCCCCTATGATGTAAGCTTTCGAATTAAAGGTTATTCCATTCTTCAGTGCGGGATGTTGCACAAAGAATTCGTCCAGCATTTGGGTATCTTCCGTGTCGCGTTTGGCATGCAGGTCCAGTTCGTGTATCTGGCAATGCGGGTGGTACTGCCGCATGTATTCCCGGAAACCTATCTCACGGCGTTCCTGTTGGTTGGAGCCTACTATACCTTCGTTTATCTTACGGAAAATGGCTATTTCGCGAGCGTTTCCGCCTGCCAGCAGCATCAGCATGCGTGCGGCAAAGTAGCCGCTGCGGTGTGAGTCCTGTCCGAAGAAAGACAGGGCAGGTTGCTCTTTTATGTTAGAGTCTATATATATATATGGTGTACGACGGCGGTTCAGTTCGTCAGTCAGCAGGCGGGTGTATTGCGGGGCGGTGGGTGCCAGCAGCATGCCGTCCGGTTCTTGAGCCAATACGATGTCTGCCGCTTTGGCAAACGAACGATAGTCGTAGGGGTCGTAGTGGGATGTCAGAACCTCGATGTTGAAATCCGAGTACGTGTCGATGGCTTTCCGGATACCGGTCTCTACGTCTGTCCAGTACTCGCTGGATTCATGTTGCGGCAACAGGCAGGCGAAAGTATATTTCTTATTGGACGCTAAAGCGCTGGCATACATGTTGGGCTGATAATCCAGTTGCTTCAAGATGTCTTCCACCTTCCGTTTGCTGGCTTTGGACACACCGTTCCGTCCGTGCAGCACACGGTCCACGGTTCCCACTGAGACGTCGGCCAGTCGTGCAATGTCTTTAATTCTTATTTTTCCCATCTGTCTTTGGTCGTTTGAAGCCTTTTTGTGCTCGTGCACGCTAATAATCTTAATATTTTCGATACAAATATATGATAATTTTTTGTATTCCAAAAATTGTTGTATCTTTGTGCTCGCACACGAAAGCGAAGAAACTGAAATCTATGTCATGATTATCCTGCAAGTTTCCAGATTTTTAGCTGAAGTGTGGCGTGGAAGATTATAAATTGAAACGAAATTCATTATTCATCATTTATAAAGTTAAAAATAAGATTATGGGAAAGAAAATCGTTACCCTTGGTGAGATTATGTTGAGATTGTCCACTCCGGGCAATACGCGTTTCGTACAGTCAGATTCGTTTGACGTGGTATATGGTGGTGGCGAGGCCAATGTGGCTGTCAGCTGTGCCAACTACGGACACGACGCTTACTTTGTGACGAAGCTGCCTAAGCACGAGATTGGCCAATGTGCCTTGAATGCATTGCGCAGATATGGTGTGAAGACCGACTTTATTGCCCGCGGAGGCGATCGTTTGGGCATCTACTATTTGGAATCGGGTGCGTCGATGCGTCCCAGTAAGGTGATTTACGACCGTGCTCATTCCTCTATTGCCGAGGCCGATCCTTCAGACTTCGATTTCGACGCTATCATGGAAGGCGCTGACTGGTTCCACTGGTCGGGCATCACGCCGGCCATTTCCGACAAGGCTGCCGAACTGACCCGATTGGCTTGTGAAGCCGCCAAGCGTCATGGCGTGACGGTATCCGTCGACCTGAACTTCCGCAAGAAACTGTGGACAAAGGAGAAAGCGCAGTCCATCATGAAACCGCTGATGAAATATGTCGACGTGTGCATTGGCAATGAAGAAGATGCCGAACTCTGCTTAGGGTTCAAACCCGATGCTGACGTGGAAGGTGGCAAGACGGATGCTGCAGGCTACAAAGGAATCTTCATGGCCATGGCCAAGGAATTCGGTTTCAAGTATGTCATTTCTACATTGCGTGAGTCTTTCTCCGCTTCCCACAACGGCTGGAAGGCCATGATTTACAACGGTGAGGAATTCTACGAGTCCAAACGCTATGACATCAATCCGATTATTGACCGTGTAGGTGGCGGTGACTCTTTCTCTGGCGGAATCATCCACGGTCTTTTGACGAAACCTAACCAAGGCGAAGCTTTGGAATTCGCTGTGGCTGCATCAGCCTTGAAGCACACCATCAATGGTGACTTCAACCTTGTTTCAGCTGAAGAGGTAGAAGCGTTGGCCGGTGGCGATGCAAGCGGACGCGTACAACGATAAATAGTAAATCGTAAATAGTAAATTGTCAAATCGTAAATAAATAAAATTGTGGCAAAGTTTGATAAAATAGCCGTGCTGAGCAAAATTGGTTCCACCGGCATGGTTCCCGTGTTCTACCATAAGGATGCGGAAGTGGCAAAGAAAGTGGTAAAGGCATGTTACGAAGGCGGTGTACGCGCATTCGAATTTACCAATCGTGGCGATTTCGCTCACGAAGTGTTTGCCGAAGTGGTGAAGTTTGCGGCCAAGGAATGCCCGGAGATGGCCATGGGTGTAGGTTCGGTGGTAGACCCCGCTACGGCTGCGCTTTATATCCAGTTGGGCGCCAACTTCGTGGTAGGCCCGTTGTTCAACCCTGAGATTGCAAAGGTTTGTAACCGTCGTCTCGTAGCTTATACACCTGGATGCGGCAGCGTGTCCGAGGTAGGCTTCGCTCAGGAAGTAGGGTGCGACTTATGCAAGATATTCCCGGGTGACGTACTTGGACCGAAGTTGGTAAAGGGCATGTTGGCTCCGATGCCGTGGTCTAAACTGATGGTTACAGGCGGTGTGGAACCTACTCAAGAGAACCTGACTGCTTGGATTAAGGCAGGTGTGTTCTGTGTAGGTATGGGCTCCAAGCTCTTCCCGAAAGACAAGGTTGCGGCTGAGGACTGGGCATACGTGACAGAGAAGTGTAAGGAAGCGCTGGGTTACATTGCCGAAGCCCGTAAGTAAAAGATTTCATTTTGTTTAAAGGTGTTTAAAGGGAGCAGCCATCGGAATGTCTTGTTTTCGGTGGCTGTTTTTTGTATTTTCAGTTTGCTGATTTTAATAAAATCCAATCCTTTTTCCTATCTTTGCCTGCGTGTATATACTTATTCAAATAGTCGATTGGGCTTTTTTTGTGCTCTTTGCCGCTAACGTGCTGTATCTGTTGGTATATAGTGTCGCTTCGCGGAAGAAATTCCGTTGCGTGTCAGCTCCTGCGACAGTGCGGAAGCTGCGTTTCGCGGTCTTGATACCGGCTTATGGAGAAGACGAAGTGATAGAAGAGTGTGTGCGCGCCTGCATGAAACAGCAATATCCTGCCTCTTCTTATGATACGGTGGTGATTTCCGACCACATGCAGGCTGAGACTAACAATCGCCTGTCTGCTCTTCCCATCCGCCTGATAGAAGTCCATTTCCGGCAGAGCACTAAGGTGAAAGCGCTTAATGCGGCCATGCAGGTGTTGGAGACTGGTTATGACGTTGCCCTTGTGCTCGATGCTGACAACCTGATACCTCCTACTTACCTGGATGAACTGAATCGTGTCTTTGCCAATTCTGCGGTAGAGGTTGTACAGACTCATCGTGTAGCTAAGAATTTGAACAACGACATGGCTTTGCTCGATGCTGTAAGTGAGGAAATCAACAATAGCATCTTCCGCTTGGGCCATGTTAACGTGGGTATGTCTGCGGCGTTAATAGGTTCCGGAATGGCTTTCCGCTATCCGCTTTTCCGGTCGGTCATGGCGAAAATGAAAGCGGTTGGAGGTTTTGACCGCGAATTGGAACTCCGCTTGCTTTATGCGGGCAAGCGTTTTCATTACATGCAGGAAACTTATGTCTACGACGAAAAGATACAGAGCCGGTCTGATTTTTCCCGTCAGCGTCGGCGGTGGATTTCGGCGCAGCTTCATTATGCCGGCATGTTCACCAAGTATTTGCCAAAGGCAGTCTTTCATCGTCGGTGGGACTTTTGCGACAAACTCTTCCAGCAGTATATTGTTCCCCGCCTGTTGCTATTGGGCTTTACGTTTTTAGGTGCGGTTGTGTTTTCTGTAATTTACGCGGATTGGAACATCAGGTGGTGGACACTTTGGGGCATATTGGTACTGGCGTTGCTGTTGGCCATTCCTGCGTCTTACTGTAACCGTCGTTTGTTGTCGGCTCTTTTATCCATTCCTCATGTGTTTTGGGCAATGTTTCTTAATATTTTTCGTTTACGGGGAGCTAATAAACAGTTCATTCATACACGACACGGAGTGGGGGGAAGCTGATTTTTTTTGCCGTTGCAGATACCCATGACGTACTATATTCATTTTTGAGATATGATACACGGAAAACTGACATTTGCGGATGATTGGCGTACAGCGCAAGTACAGGGTGATACTCCCGAATCCTTTTATCAGAACGACGAAGTCCGGATGTTCTTTTGGGGGGTAGTTTACAACCGTGATGTCCTCTTGGCTGG
The DNA here is from genome assembly GCA_949289345.1 of uncultured Bacteroides sp. Taxonomy (GTDB): domain Bacteria; phylum Bacteroidota; class Bacteroidia; order Bacteroidales; family Bacteroidaceae; genus Bacteroides. The sequence goes on along the minus strand of CASENS010000070.1, from coordinate 23,832 downwards.
CGACAATGACAAGCGTATTTCTAATGCCGCTTTGGTGGCAGGTTTGTTTAAAAACGGGGGTGTCACAGCCTTTGCCCGATTGGACGGTTGCTTTACGATTGTTTACTTTTCTCCGCGTCTATGCGGTGTGGCGCGCGATGCGCACGGCACACATTGGCCGGTTTATTATCAGGATGACGGGACTTTTTCTACAAGTTTGCATTTCTTTTGGCCGCAGGATACTGGTTGTGTCCTTGACCGTTGTAGCCTTTCGGCTGCTCTTCAGCGGGGGCTGATGCTCCCACGTCGTTCTGCGTTGCTGGGAATATCACGGCTGGAAGCAGGGTATAGTTTGGTATTATCGGGTGGAAAATCCGTTGTCCGTAATGTGTATGAGTCGGATTTCTCTGCTCAGCCGTGTTCTTCGAAGGATAGTTTGGATGCTTATGCCGATGAGTATGGCCGTTTGCACGAGTCGGCCGTTCGTCGGCGTATAGGTACTGCTGACAGAGTCGGTATCCTTTTGAGTGGCGGTTACGATTCCGGTTCCAATCTTGCAGCTTTGCGGAAAGTCTATTCGGGACCGGTCGACTCTTATTCCATAGGTTTTAAGGGAGATACCTGGTCTGAACTCCCTTTGACACGGATTATGTCGCAAGAGTTTGGTACTAATCACCACGAGTATGAGATAGATGGAAGTGAGATACGTTTCCTGCCTGATATAGTCCGTTTCTTGGGTGAGCCTTTTGTGGAAGGCGGATTGATGGTCAACTATTGTGCCATGCGTCTGGTGGGTAAAGACAAGCCTCCCGTTATCATGGGTGGTGACGGCAGCGACCAGTATTTCGGTACTTCCGGACGTGAAGTCGCTCTGTATTATTTGGCGTCGCGTATGGGAGGGCTTCCGTTGTTATGGACTCTTTATAGATGCTTGAAAGGAGAGTGGGCGGACAAGGGAGGCAAACTTTCGCGCATACGTTTCCATGTGGACAAGATACTGCATTTGTTGGAAGGAGAACGTTTTGGTTTTACGGATGCTGCGATGCGTAGGTTGTTGCAGCGTCCCGATGCCGATTTCAGTCCGCTTCCCGCTCCGATAGCCGATGTCAGCAGTTTCGATGCGCTTTATAACCAGCATACCAAGCTGTCTGACATGGATATTGTGATTGACCGCGTCATCCTTTACAAAGCTTCTGCCATGGCGCGTATGTTTGGCAACCGTCTTGCTTATCCGTTCATGGACCGTAGCCTGTATGCTTTTCTGCAACGTCTGCCTGTTAATTTGAAGTGTAAGAGTGATAGCTTGTGGGCTATGGCCCGTGGCCATTCCGTTTCTAAGTTCCTGTTGAAGTATCATTACAAGCCTATGCTTCCGGCTGCCATAACCTCCCGGCGCAAGCAGGGCGGATTTGCTCCAATGCCCTTGTTTTTTGCGGACGGTGTGTGGCGTGCACGACTGAAAGATTTTATGCTGTCTTCGTCCATTATGGATGATTACCTAAATCGGACTTCCGTACGGGACTTTTTGGATGGTTACGACGTCCGGTCGGGTAAACTTGACACTTGGTTTTGGTTTCGCCAGAACCAGGCTTTGCAATACTTCAATTTATTGACGATGACGGTGTGGTGGGAAGAGTTTGTGGCAGGAAGGCATGTGGATTTTTAAGGAAGATATGGCGCGTGGTTATCTTTTTTTTACTATCTTTGTTTTTGTAAACCCTTAAACGTATTTCGTTATGTTATATCCGATAGGTGTTCAGGACTTTGAGAAACTTCGCCGGGGAGGTTTCTTTTATATAGATAAGACTGAATTAATTTACAAGCTTGTTACGGGTGGCACTTATTATTTCCTCAGCCGTCCTCGCCGTTTCGGCAAGAGCCTGCTTATTTCAACCCTTGAGGCATACTTCAAAGGGAAGAAGGAGTTGTTTCGCGGACTGGCCATGGAGCGGCTTGAGCAAGACTGGACGGCCTATCCGGTACTTCATTTGGATTTGAACATCGAGAAATATGACTCGACGGACAGCCTGTACAACATCCTGCATGAAGCTCTTTCCGCTTGGGAGGACGTTTACGGGAGGAACGAAAATGAGCGTTCGTTGTCTCTCCGTTTCAAAGGTGTCATAGAGCGTGCGTACGTGAAAACCGGTTTCCCGGTCGTGGTTTTGGTGGATGAATACGACAAGCCTTTGCTTCAATCCATCGGCGACAAGCCTTTGCAGGAAGAGTTGCGCTCCATGCTGAAGCCTTTTTACGGTGTGTTGAAGACGGCGGACCGTTACATTCGCTTCGCTTTGCTGACCGGGGTGACCAAGTTCGGCAAGGTGAGTGTGTTCAGCGACTTGAATAACCTGAAGGATATTTCCATGGATAGGCGATTCGTTACTTTGTGTGGCATCACGGAGGAGGAGATTCATGCTAACTTGGAGGAACAGCTTCATGAACTGGCTGAAGCGCAGGGCATGACGTACGAGGAGGTCTGCGCCAACTTGAAGGAACAGTATGACGGATATCATTTTGTGGAGAATTCTGAAGGAATATACAATCCTTTTAGTTTGCTCAACGCGTTCGACTCCCAAAATTTCGGCAGCTATTGGTTCGAGACCGGCACTCCAACCTATTTGGTGGAATTATTGAAACGTAGTCATTACAGATTGGAGGATATGGCTGAAGCTGTTACTAAAATAGACGTCCTGAATAGTATATATGGCGATGACGAGCCGTTACCTGTTATTTTCCAAAGCGGTTATTTGACCATTCAGGGGTATAACAAACGTTTCGGGACCTATCGCTTAGGCTTTCCGAATAAGGAGGTGGAAGAAGGGTTCATGGATTTTCTGTTGCCTTGTTATGCTTCTGTTAAGAAAGAAAAGGCCGCATTTTTTATAGAAAATTTTGTTGAGGAAATAGAGGGCGGTGAAATAGACGCTTTCTTCCATCGCTTGCAAAGTTTCTTTGCCGACACTCCCTACGAACTGATACGCGATCAGGAATTGCATTACCAGAATGTGCTTTTTATAGTTTTCAGGCTGATAGGCTTCTACGTAAAGGCGGAATACCATACTTCGCAGGGGCGCATTGACCTTGTGTTGCAGACCAATCGCTTTGTCTACGTGATGGAGTTCATGCTGGAAGGCACCGCCGAGGATGCTTTGCGTCAGATAGAAGAAAAACAGTATGCCTTGCCATTCCGTTCGGATACCCGCAAGGTTTATAAGATAGGTGTGAACTTCAGTTCGCAGACGCGGAACATAGAGAAGTGGATAGTGGAAGAAATGGCATAATCACGCGGAAAGCGGTCGGGTTCTATTTTGATAACATATGTAAGCATAAGAATAATGGCACATTTTGTAAATCCGTTTACAGATATAGGTTTTAAGATAATCTTCGGGCAATCGGCCAGTAAGGAACTTTTGATTACCCTGTTGAATGAATTGTTGTCCGGTGAACATCATATTGAGGACTTAACATTCCTTGACAAGGAAGACCGTTCGGATAATCATCACGATCCGGGCATTATTTACGATTTGTATTGCCGCACGTCAACGGGTGAGTACATCATTGTGGAGATGCAAAACCGATGGCATGCGAACTTTCTTGACCGTACGCTTTATTATATCTGTCGTGCCATAAGCCGTCAGATGGATAAGCCTTCCTCATCGGATGTGGCTTTGCCGTCCGAACCGTATCCGGGAGGGGTCTTGCGTGAAAGCCCTGTCCCTTATGGTACACGTTATAAGCTGCCTTCTGTGTATGGTGTTTTTCTGATGAATTTTAAGGAACAGGGCTTGGAACCGAAGTTCCGTACGGATACGGTGATAGCCGATCGTGATAACGGTAAGGTGGTGAATCCCCACTTTCGTCAGATATATTTGCAGTTCCCTTATTTCACGAAGGAATTGGCTGCATGTGAGACCGTTTATGAGAAACTGATGTATGTATTGAAGAATATGAACCATTGGAGTAGAATGCCGGATGCTTTAAAGGAACAGGTCTTTAAGCGTCTTGAACAATTGGCCGCGGTGGCCAATTTGTCAGAAGAGAACCGTATCGCCTATGACAAGGCGATGGACAGGTATTATGTCAACCGTATTGTAGAGGAGGACATGCAACGGGAATGGGAGGAGAAATTCCAAAGAGGCATGGAAGAAAGTCGGCGGAAAGGTATGGAACAAGGTCTTGAGCAAGGTCTTGAACAAGGTCTTGAACAAGGCCGGAAAGAGAGCCTTTTGTCCACGGCTTGTAAGCTGAAAAAAATGGGACTTTCTGCGGAACAGATTGTTCAAGCTACCGGGTTGACAAGGGAGGAAGTGGAGAATTTGTGATGAGATGGAAAAAACAACTCGTTTTCCTGTTCGTTACAAGACGGAAGCGAATTTCAGCTCGCAGATGTGGAACATAAAGAAATGGATAGTGGAAGAAGCATGAAAGTATCTGTCATCATACCTGTTTATAATGTCGCTCCTTATATAGAGCGCAGCCTGTTGTCTGTCCTCAATCAGACGTGGCAGGATTTGGAGGTCATTGTAGTCAATGATTGCACACCGGACAACTCTATGGAGATAGTCCGTAAGGTCGTGTCAGCACATCCGCGGGGGACGATGGTACGGATGCTGGAACATGAGGTAAACAAAGGACTCTCTGCGGCTCGCAATACGGGCATTCGTACCGCTACGGGCGATTATCTTTATTTTTTGGATAGTGATGATTATTTGCCTTTGGATAGTATGGAGAATTTGGCAAAGCCAGCGTTACAATATTGTGCGGATTTTGTAATAGGTAATTACAAGGTTACTGGAGGCGATAATTGGGTTCCTCCTTTGTTGCTTTCTACAGGTTTCTATGAAGCTAATGAAGTGATACTTTCAGCTTATCTGAAAGATAAGTGGTATGTTATGGCGTGGAATAAATTGGTTCGTAGGGAATGGATGAATGCTAATCTGTTGTTTTTTAAAGAAGGTATTGTGCATGAGGATGATTTGTGGTCTTTCCGGTTGGCTTGTTGTGCTAAGCGAATGTATGTATTAAATGAGGTTACCTATTATTATTACATGCAACTTAATTCAATTATGCGTTCCCCATCTAAACGAAACTTAGAATGCCGTGTCATAGTGTTAGGTTGCATCTTCGACTTCATTGTAGCCAATTCAGCCTTGCAGACTAACCGCTTGGTCTATATATTCTTCGAGACACTGAAGGCTAAATATTTCGATCGAATTCTGTATTACTGTGCCGATGAAGCGTTTCGCTACGAGAGTTATCGGGTATTCCGGGCTAAGAAATACCTTCCGGCACGGAAAGCTCTGCTTCGTTTCCGGATAGGGCCGGTACTGGCGTTGCGCAACCTGCACTATGCGTTGCCCGTGCGGGCGGGATATGTCTATTTTAAGTGGTATATCCGGCTGACGTATTATGTTTCGGTTTTACCTGTTAAATTAAAAAGATGGTTTCACCTTTAATATCAGTCATAGTGCCTGTTTATAAGGCCGAAAAGTATCTGCCGCAATGCATTGAAAGTATTTTGGCGCAGACGTTTACGGACTTTGAACTGCTGTTGATAGACGACGGTAGTCCGGACTGTTGCGGGGAGATTTGTGAGGAATATGCGAAAAGAGATAATCGGATTCGGGTGTTTCATCAACAAAACAAAGGGGTAAGCGCGGCGAGAAACCTGGGGCTTGAACAGGCTGTAGGGGAATACATTGCTTTTGTGGATTCGGATGATTACGTATTGCCCGGTTATTTGAAAGACTTGTATGATAGTCTACAAGACTCCGACCCGGAATGCTTGGTCATCCATACGGTATATAAACTTTACCCGAATGGTGATTCGGTGTTTTGTCATCTGCGGGAATCAAGAATAGATGGTGGGGAAGTGTTTCGTATTTTATTGGATTATGGAGATAAGGATTTTGGCTACTCTTGTGCTAAATTATTTTCTAATGAATTGATCCGGTCGCACCAACTTCGTTTTCCTGTCGGCATAACTTTATTGGAAGATTTATTTTTCTTATTTGAGTATATACAGCGTGTCTCTTTAATTAAGGTAAGCGATGTCGCCAACTATGTGTACCGTGTAGGATATTCCGATACCGCTTTGTCTGTAGCCTATAAGCCATTGGCCGAGGAGTTGTGCATATTTCGGGCTTATTATGGTTATGTAAGCGGTTTTGTCCAATCTTCCGGATATCCTTCCGATAGGTTCCATAAGTCATGGAGGGGACTTCGCGCATTCTTTCATCGTGTCCTGTTGGTCCTTTATTCCTCAAAAGAAAACAAAAGCTATCGTGAGCGTATTGCTAGTCTGAAGCAGTTGCGTACAGACTATTCTGGGTGGATAGCCGCCTGGTTCAATCCCGATTACAAGGCGGATAAGGTGACGGCTTTCTTCCTAAGGACCGGATGGTATGCTTGTGTGGATGTTTGGATGCGTTTCTTGTTGTGTAGTCACTTTAAAAAAATGTTTGGAGGAGGAAAATGAAAAATCCCGCAGTATCTGTTATTGTTCCCGTTTACAATGTCGAGCCTTATTTGGCACGTTGCTTGGATAGTATTTTGGCGCAGACGTTTACGGATTTTGAACTGTTGCTGATAGACGATGGCAGTCCCGACCGTTGCGGGGAGATTTGCGATGAGTATCCCGGGAAGGACAATCGGGTGCGGGTGTTTCATCAACCGAATGCGGGTGTCAGCTGTGCCCGTAATAAGGGCTTGGACGTTGCAAAAGGGCACTATGTGGTGTTTGTCGATTCGGACGATTATGTCCTGCCAAGCTATTTGCACGCCCTTTATGAAGACGCTTCTGCCCATCCGGGAGTGGGATTGGTCGTTCATGGACATCATTCTGTAAATTCTTGGGGCGAACCGTTGAGCGATGGGCTGCCTTGAACCTCTATTTGCCCTATCGGCGTTTCAGCGAACTTTTTACGGATTATGAGTTTTGCCTTAGGGGATCTCCGTGGGGTAAAATTTTCAACAGGTCGATTTTGGATGTTCATCATCTTCGTTTTGACGAAGGTGTTCATTCTAATGAAGATACGTTGTTCGTGCTCCGTTATCTGTTTTTTTGTGATTATATTTGGATTCGTCCGGTGTTGAATTATGTGTATGTCCATTATACTGATTCCCTGTCGCACGGGCATTTGAGGACTTTCGTGTCAGAGTATAAAACATTTTTGCTTCTTAAGGAAATGGGCCGACGTATCCGGCAGACTTGGGGCACATCCGGAGGAGTAAGTATGATTGTGATGTTGGCCAGTTCTTTTCAACGGGCGTTGAAGACAGACTATCAGCCATACCATAAAGTGTGCCGGAAGGAGCGTATTGAACATGTAAGCATATTGACGGATGCGGCCGGCGATTTTTTGCGGACAGGATGCCGGTTCTTTGCTTTTAAAATAGACTGGCTGGGTGGATTGCTTTTGGAGTGGCGTTGGTTTGCTTGTTACGACCTGTTTATTTCTCTTATGTTCCGCATCTCCATCAGGCGATTTTCGTACGATTCCGTTTGGGCGTCGGATGCCGATGCACGATGCTTTCCTGCGAAGGATATGTAACTGCCCATATTTATTTATTTATGCTATATGCATATGTGTGTACAATGGAACGCAGATGAACGCAGGTGAAAATACGGTTGCCAAAGTATCGTGCGCCATCTAAACACTCTGTTAAATGATAATTTAGAAGCCCCCTCAACTCCCCCCGTGGGGGAGCTATTGTATTCTACTTAGTATTCAAAGCCTCCCCCATGGGGGGAGGAGGGAGGGGGCTAAATTCCCATTTTGAATGTCCACATTTCACCAAAAAATGTCTTCGTAAATGAAGCTATGCTTCAACCGTTATAGAAGTAAGTTTAAATGGGTATAGAAGCAAGCTGAAATGGGCATCGCAGTTTGTTTACTTTGCTTTCCATCCTACGCTTGGCAATTTGCGGATTCATTTTCCCATTTATACAAATACACATTTGTCGGATGAACCATAAAAAAGCATACACTCTTTTGCTTCAAATCATACTATCTTTTGAAGTAAAACTAACTATCCTTTGGTTCAAAACATACGGTGATTTCAGTTTTAAACACGGAGTCACAGAGTTTTTATATTCTTCTACAACGGAAAAATCTCCCATAAAAACACTCCGCTAACAGATTCTTACTTACGGGAAATAGCGGTCGGGTATTCAATGTGCGTGTCGGATGAAACGATGCACAAAAATTCGGAACTCTGCAAAGCTGCCATAAAACAAAATTGCACAGAGAAAAACAAAACTCAAGGTAACGGCAAATGCGTATGCCGTCCAGTGAAGAAAGGACTTGTCCGGTGCGAATAGCTCGGGAGGAAGCAGCCAACGGCAACAGGCTCCGGTTAGCAATAGGATAAAGAAATGCTGGAAATATCGGGTCCAATACTTCCGGACGGGTAGTTTGAATCCTTTGCTATAGAGGAAATATGGTTTCCAAATACAGATAATAGTGAGCAGGCTGATGGTATTTCCTAACAGAATTCCAGGTAGTCCCCACAAGGAGCCGCCGATGATGGCTACAGTCAGATAAATCAGACTTTCTGCAAAAGGAGCCCATATATCGTAGAACAGTCCGTATCCACGAATGAATTGTTCAACGGACCATCGGGTGTTATGGATAAAAGAATTAATGATTAGCAGGAGTAAGATGGAATGGTGGAGCAAGTATTCCTCACCTAACCATAGGCTGATGAAAGGTTCGGTCAGCAACCAAAACGCGAATGACACGCATCCGCCTATGAGGAAGCGTATTTCCTGCAGTTCCCAGAACACTTGCAAGATTTTGTTCCGGTTTCCTTCTGCTATCAGATTTCCCACGCTGGCATCTGCGCTGTTGAGTAAATTGCTGATAAAAAGTGTGATTTTATCAATGATGATGGTGTAGTTTCCGTAATGAGCCACAGTTTTTAGGGACACAAACGCATATACCAAAACCGGGGTGGTCTGAAACTGTACAAAACCAGCTATCTTATGGATAAAGAGCTGTTTAGTGTAGGTCATCACTTCCGGATATTCCTTGAAGAGTTTCCGTCCTTGCGACACTTTCCCTTCCAACCACGGGTACACTTGCCTGATTTTCCAGTTTAGGAGAATGGTGTACGCGATGCTGCATGTCAGTCCTAAAGCCAGCCACAGGTAATAGTTGCCGGTGTAATAAGCCACGGCCATTTGCAGCAAAGTCGTGGCAATGATCATACATTGGTAGTAGGCTGTGACTACGTAATTTTTCTGGTCGGCTCCCAACAGTGTCTGTTTGTAATTGAGGAAATAGCTGAACAGGGAGGAAGCCAGCATGGAGAAATAGGCAAAATAGATGACGCCGTAGGAAAACGGAGTGTCGGGGTATATCAAGGGGAGGAAACACGCCAGTACGCATCCGGCTCCCAAAATGATAAAGCCTATCTGCCGGTAGATGTACCCGAATACGGCGATGATTTCGTTGATTTTCTGACGGTCGTCCGCAAAGAGGGGCTTGTACAGCAAATAGCCGATGGCCGTACCGATGCCCAGTTCGGCAAGGTTCAGGAAGTTCAGCAAATTGCTTAATGTGCCGCTCAGCCCCATGAATTCATCGCCCAATGCGGACAAGAATATCCTCCTCGAAAAGAAGGAGACGCACAAGGACAGGAAGTAAAAAATCAAGTTTACCCTGGCGTTGAGCAGTGATTTCCGGAGGCGTGATTCGTGGGGCATGGCTTATCGGTTAGCGTTTCTTTTTAGTTCGGCAAACAGTTTTTCCCATTCGTCGCCGATGTGCCGGATATCGAACTTACGGACAGACTCTCGGCAAGCCTGCGACATTCTTTCCCGTTTCTTCCCGTCACTCATAAGGCTTGCCAAAGCATGCGCAAAACGGGAAATGGAAAGTGGAGGAACCAGAATCCCGTTTTCTCCGTCTTGAATGATATCTTCTGCCGCTGCATACGAATTGAATACTACGGGAATGGTGCCGAAGGTCATGGCTTCAATTAAGACCATGCCAAAACCTTCATAATCACTGGGTAGGCACAAAAGGCTGGCTTCTTTGTAATAAGGCTCCGGATTCTGATAACCTACGAGCCTGACTCTCTCCAAAGTCCGTGCTTCGTTTTCCAGGTAAGGCTTTAAGGGTCCGCCTCCCACAATGACCAGTTCCCAGTCCGGGAACTGCTTGTAGAGGCGTTTCCATATCTTTACTAAACGGTCCGTCCGTTTCTGTACCCATTCGAGTCTACCTACATACAGGAGTCGTTTCTTTTTGGCATAGCTTTCGGTGGGCTGCTGTGGATAGGTGTTGGGGTTGTTGATGGCTGTTATCTTCCCTTGGGGAAGAGGCATAAGGCCGGCCAGTTCGGGAATATATCTGTGGGAAAGCAGGCAAAGCCTGTCGGTGCAAGCCAGACAACTTTCATATTTTAGCCTTAACCTTTTCCTGTAGGTATGTATCCGGAAAGGTACTTTCAACAAGCGGGTGATACCTTTTATTTTCTGCCATCGTGTTTGTTCCCACCAAAACATGGTGTGATTAAAGATACATCTGTAGGAAAGAACCGGATTCCAATGTACCACACAAATGGTGCTCACTTGTCTGATATCTTGTGAATACCGGCATAAGTCCGAATAATCGGAACGTTTTAAATCGGGTGCGAAATGAGGATTGATAACGATGTCAATTTGGTGTTGGATGATATAGTCGTGATAGAAGATGCCGTTCGCTTCTGTGAGTCCTCTGGTGGAGTCCGGGAAAAAGGCAAGCTGTGCCGGATAGGGATAGTTCATCAGTGCTTCTTCGCGGATGGCGTGCAGGTAAAAGCATTGATGCCCTCTTCGGGTAAATTCTTTAGCCAAAAGGTCGCTGACCCGTTCGGTTCCTCCGCGTTCGGGATATAGTATGTTAGGATACACAAATAGTATATTCATGGTTTTTATTTTAATTGTCTCTTTCTATCTATCCATGCAAATATAAAGATAAATTATGATTTTTTTCTTCCATATTTTGTCATTTACACTTTTTTAATTATATGTGAGATTTTTCCAGTTATCTTGTAATTCTCAAAATAAATTCGTTTCTTTGTGAAACGATAATCTTAAAAAAAACGAAAGCGTGATGATGAAATATCCCATAGGCATTCAGAGTTTCGACAAACTCATAGAAGACGGTTATGTCTATGTAGACAAGACCGCCTTGGTCTACCAACTGGCGACCAGTGGAAATATTTATTTCCTGAGCCGTCCTCGCCGTTTCGGCAAGAGCCTGCTGGTCTCTACGCTGAAGTGTTATTTCCAAGGAAGGAAAGACTTGTTCAAGGGTCTTGCCATCGAGCGGCTGGAAACGGAGTGGGCGGAGTATCCGGTGTTTCACATGGACTTCAACGGGACGGATTTTACGGTGGCGGGTAACCTGGAAATGAAACTGGAAGGGTATGTCGCGTCTTTGGAAAGAATTTATGGGAAAGACACAAATCCTCAAACCCTTGGCGACCGCTTCGCCTACGTATTGCGCCAGGCACACAAACAGTATGGTCGCCGCTGCGTAGTGCTGATTGACGAGTATGACAAACCGATACTTGACGTGCTGGACACGGGCTATAAGACGAAAGTGGGTGAAGAAGAGCGTTTGCTGGAGGACCGTCATCGGGAAATCTTGAAAGGTTTCTATTCGGTGTTCAAGGCTGCGGACGAGGACCTGCGTTTCGTGCTGCTGACGGGCGTGACGAAGTTCTCGCAGGTGAGTGTGTTCAGCGGCTTCAACCAACCGGACGATATCAGCATGGACGGAAGGTATGAAACGCTTTGCGGTATCACCCAGGAAGAGTTGGAACATTATTTCGCCGATCCGATAAAGAGCATGGCCTCAAAATATCGGACTACAGTGGCTGGGATAAAAGAAGGTCTGAAACAGCAATACGACGGCTATCATTTCAGTACCAGTTTGACAGACATTTACAATCCGTTCAGCCTGTTGAATGCTTTTGCCAAACAGGAGTTGCGTGACTATTGGTTCAGCAGCGGTACCCCTACTTATCTGATTCGTTTGCTGAACCATTTTCGAGAAAACTTGGATGAACTGACCGGACGCTATTATCGTCCGGAAGAGTTCGTGGACTACAAGGCGGATGTGGAACGTCCGTTGCCGATGATTTACCAAAGCGGTTACCTGACCATTAAAGCGTACAACTTACGTCGCGGCACTTTCCTTTTGGACTTTCCCAACGATGAGGTGAAAAACGGGTTTGTTACCATGGCCGCGACCAGTTACTTGAACCCCAAACGAATGAACGTGACAAGTTGGGTGCAGGACGTGGCCGATGCTTTGGAGGCAGGTGCCCCCGATACGTTCCGCAAACTGCTGACCGCTTTCCTGGCCGACATTCCTTACACGATGCGCCGCAAGGAGAACGAGCGCGAGCGTGAACGCTATTTCCACTACACGTTCTACCTGATATTCCGTCTCATCAGTGTCTACACGGTTTATACCGAGAAGGAACAGAGCGAGGGACGGGTGGATTGTATCGTAGAGACGCCCGATTACATTTATATCTTCGAGTTCAAGCTGGACGGCACGGCGGACGAAGCCTTGCGCCAGATAGAGGAGAAAGGTTATGCCCGGCCTTATGAGTCGGACAACCGCCGGTTGTATAAGATAGGAGTCAGTTTTTCTTCCGAGACGGGGACGGTGGAGGATTGGAAAACGGTTGGTTGATGGAGAATTAGTACTATTTTGTTAAAGTTGTTTTGCTGAATATATTCAATTTATGGAAAGAAATACTTATATACGGTTTGATTGGGCCATAAAAAGGCTGTTGAGGGACAAAGCGAATTTTGGTGTGTTGGAAGGTTTGTTGACAGTGCTTTTCAATGACAAGACGCAGATAGTGGAGATATTGGAAAGTGAAAGCAACCAGCTACATCAGGATGACAAATTCAACCGGGTAGATATTAAAGCGAAGAACAGTAAGGGAGAAATCATCATTGTGGAAGTGCAAAACACCCGCGAACTGTATTATCTGGAACGAATTCTTTACGGGACAGCCAAAGCCATCACCGAGCACATATCGTTGGGCGACACCTATCAGCAGGTAAAAAAAGTATATTCCATCAGTATCCTTTATTTCGATTTGGGTAAAGGCAATGATTATTTGTATCACGGGCAAAACCAGTTCATCGGTGTCCATACGAACGACAAACTGTTGATTACGGCTAAAGAAGAAGGGGCTATCGTGCAAAAGCTTCCCGAAGAGGTGTTTCCGGAGTATTATCTGATTCGGGTGAATGAATTCAATCAGGTGGCCAAGACTCCGTTGGAGGAATGGATACAGTATCTGAAGACGGGCGATATATCTCCTGATACCACGGCTCCCGGTCTGCTTGAAGCGCGGGAGAAACTATGCTATCACGACATGTCGCAGGCAGAGCGGCATGCGTATGACGAACACATCAATGCCATTATGATACAGAATGATGTGTTGAGCACGGCCAAATTGGAAGGACTCGAAGAGGGTCGTGCGGAAGGTCGTGAAGAAGGTCGTGCGGAAGGTCGTGCGGAGGAACGTCTCCAGAATGCTAAAGCGATGAAGCAGGAAGGTATTGCCGTAGGTGTGATAGCTAAAATTACAGGATTGAGTATAGAGGAAATTGAGAAGTTTTAAGAGTTTCTAAATTTTTGGATATCTTGAAACGGAGATGGATTCATTTTTAAAGGATATGGTATCTGTTATTACCATCAATTACAACGGCTGGCGCGATACGTGCGAAATGATTGCTTCGTTTCGGCAATGGGAGACGTATCCTTACGAAATGATTGTTGTGGATAACGCTTCTGCCGGAGATGACGTGGAGCGTATTTCTGAACGCTATCCTGTGGTTAAGCTGGTGCGTAGTGAACGCAATCTGGGCTTTGCCGGCGGTAATAATCTGGGAGTTCAGAAGGCTACAGGCAAATACCTTTTTTTCTTGAACAATGATGTGGTGATAAAGGGACCGGTGCTGCAACCTTTGGTCGATAGTTTGCGGTGTGGAAAATGGGGGGCTGTGTCCCCTTGTATAGAGAGCTTGTACAGACCGGGGGAACTCCAATATTATGGCTATGATGATTTGACTCCGGTTACTTTGAAGCATACAACCCGTCCGTTCGACCCGTCGCATCGGGATGAATTCCTGTGTCCGAAGGAGACGCAAGTGCTGCATGGTTGCGCCATGATGGTACGTCGTGAGGTGATAGAACGGGTCGGGCCGATGTTTGAGGGCTATTTCCTGTTTTATGAGGAATTCGACTGGAGCCTCCGGATGCGGAAGGCCGGATATAAGCTTTTTTATGAGCCTCGTGCAGTGATTTATCATAAAGAAAGTCGGACAATTACCCGGCAAAGTCCGCTGCGCGAATACTATATGCGTCGGGCTCGTGTGATGTACGCGCGGCGCAATTGTCCGGGGATGACTAAATATTTGTCCTGCCTGTATCTGCTGTTTGTCGTGATGCCGGTCAAAATGGTAAGGCACTTAAGGAACGGGCGTCCCGATTTGGCGGTGGCTGTTTGGCGGGGTACATGGAACGGATTGCGTCCGATTTCTTACTGACGACGCGCCCATAGTCGATTAAAAGTTGTATTTTTGCAGACTGAAATTATCAAAACAAAACAGAAGTGGCAAGAAAGAAAAAAGAACTCCCGTTGCTGGAGAACGTTACCATTACGGACGTGGCCGCCGAAGGAAAGGCCATCGCGAGGGTTAACGATATGGTTGTATTTGTTCCTTATGTGGTGCCTGGTGATGTGGTGGACCTTCAAATCAAGAGGAAAAAACATCATTATGCCGAGGCTGAGGCCGTGAATTTTCATCAGTATTCACCGGTGCGTGCCGTGCCTTTCTGCCGGCATTACGGTGTGTGCGGCGGCTGTAAGTGGCAAGTGCTTCCTTACGGGGAACAGCTGAAGTATAAGCAGAAACAAGTGACGGATAACCTGACGCGTATCGGGAAAATTGAGCTTCCCGAAATCTCACCCATCCTTGGTTCGGACAAGACCGAATTCTATCGCAACAAATTGGAATATACCTTTTCAAACAAGCGCTGGCTTACGTCCGAAGAGGTGAGGGAGAATGTTGTGTACGACCAGATGAATGCCGTTGGCTTCCACATCCCGAATGCTTTTGACAAGGTTCTGGCCATTGAGAAATGCTGGTTGCAGGACGACATTTCAAATCGCATCCGTAATGCCGTCCGTGATTATGCTTACGCTCATGATTATACCTTTAACAACATACGCACGCACGAAGGCATGTTGCGCAATCTCATTGTACGTACTTCTTCCACGGGCGGACTGATGGTTATTCTAGTCGCCCGCATTGAGCGTGACGAAGAGATGGATTTGTTTAAGAAACTGTTGCAATACGTGGCCGACGCGTTTCCTGAAATCACTTCGCTGCTTTATGTGATAAACAACAAAGTGAATGACACCATTACCGACCTCGATGTGTCGGTGTTTAAAGGAACGGACCACATTTTTGAGGAGATGGAAGGGCTGCGGTTTAAAGTCGGTCCCAAATCATTCTATCAGACCAATTCAGGGCAGGCATACAAGTTGTACAAAGTGGCCCGTTCTTTTGCGGGACTGACGGGCAATGAGCTGGTTTATGACCTTTATACGGGTACGGGAACCATCGCCAACTTTGTGTCACGCCAGGCGCGCCAGGTCATCGGCATTGAGTATGTGCCCGAAGCGATTGAGGATGCGAAGGTAAACGCTGAAATCAACGGCATCAGGAACACGCTTTTCTTTGCGGGAGACATGAAAGACATACTGACGCAGGACTTCATCAACCGGCACGGGCGTCCGGATGTCATCATTACCGACCCCCCTCGTGCCGGTATGCATCCCGATGTAGTCAATGTCATTTTGTTTGCCCGGCCTGAACGGATTGTCTATGTCAGTTGTAATCCCGCCACCCAGGCGCGCGACCTACAGATGCTTGATGCCATGTATCGCGTGAAGGCCGTGCAGCCGGTAGACATGTTCCCTCACACGCATCATGTGGAGAATGTTGTGTGGCTCGAACTGAAGGATGCGGATTCAGTACAGCAGTAATCCTGCCACGCCACATGCCACAATCATCCCGATGGGGTTGAGTCTGTACTTGCGGGTGCCGATAAAGGCTGCCAGGAAAATAAGGACGCTGATGATGAACGAGCGGGTATCTTCGGTGGGCGAGCCGAAGTTCTCCACGTTCATCAGCACCAATGCCGCCGAGGCCAGCAGACCCACTACAGCCGGGCGCAATCCGCTGAATACGGCTTCTACGGCCGGATGCTTCTGATATTTCAGGAAGAAGCGGCTGATGGTGAGCATCAGGATGAACGATGGCAGCACTACGGCAAAGGTGGCGATGATGGCTCCCCACACGTTGCCCGTAGCGGTGAAGCCTACGTAGGTAGCCGAGTTGATGCCGATGGGACCCGGTGTCATCTGGCTGATGGCCACGATGTCGGTAAACTCCTGGGAGGTGAGCCAGCCATAGCGGGTCACTACCTCGCCCTGTATCATGGAGAGCATGGCGTAGCCTCCCCCGAAGCCGAACAAGCCTATCTTGAAGAATGTATAGAATAAATGCAGGTAAATCATTTCTTGAGTCTCCCGTAAATATATCCTCCTACGCCGGCGGCAATGATAATCCAGATGGGCGAGAAGCCTAACAGCCAGATGAGTCCGGCCGCCACGACAGGAATCCATATATTATATTTGTTGATTTTAGCCGACTTGGCCATGCTGAACGTGGGGGCGGCGATAAGGGCGACCACTGCCGGGCGGATGCCTTTGAAGATGCTTTCTACTACGTGGTTGTCCTTGAAGTTGCGGAAGAAGAGCGCCACCGCTAAGATAACAACGAACGAGGGAAGTATCGTGCCCAATGCGGACGCGACACTTCCCCGTACACCGCGCAACCGGTACCCGATGAAGATGGCGATATTGACGGCAAAGATGCCGGGAGTGGATTGGGCGATGGCCATGAGGTCGATGAAGTCCTCTTTGGCCACCCATTTCCGCTTTTCAATCAGCTCGTCTTCAATCAGGGGCACCATGGCGTAGCCTCCGCCAATGGTGAACATACCGATTTTGCAGAAGATGGCGAATAACTTGAGGTAGATATTCATTGCTCTTTATTTCTTCTTCTCCTCTATCCACTTGCGGGCGTTGACGAAAGCTTCTATCCAAGGCGTCACTTGGTCGCTGTGCAGGCGATTGGCCGGATAGTATGCATTCTGCCAGGGGAAGATGGCACGCTCCAAGTGGGGCATGATGGCCAGGTGGCGTCCGTCGGGGCTTGCGATAGCTGCCGTAGCATAGTCCGAGCCGTTCGGGTTGCCGGGATACTCTTCGTAGGTATATTTGGCCACGATGTTGTAGTGGTCTTCGTCATAAGGCAGGGAGAATTTGCCTTCGCCGTGAGCCACCCAGATGCCGAGCTTGCTGCCGCTCAACGAGCCGAACATCACGCTGCGGTTGGTCGGAATGGTGACACCCAGGAAGCGGCTCTCGAACTTGTGCGAGTCGTTGTGGAGCATGTGTCCCCGTTTCTTGTCCGTGGGATTGATGAGGTTCAACTCCATCATCAGCTGGCAGCCGTTGCATACGCCCAGTGACAACGTGTCCTCACGCGCGTAATACTTGTCCAGCGCTTCCTTTGCCTTGGGGTTGAAAAGGAAGGCGCCTGCCCAGCCTTTAGCAGAGCCCAGTACGTCCGAGTTGGAGAAGCCGCCGCAGAATACAATCATGTTCACATCGTCCAGCGTCTCGCGTCCGCTCACCAGGTCGGTCATGGTCACGTCCTTCACATCGAAGCCGGCCAAGTAGAGCGAGTAGGCCATTTCGCGTTCGCCGTTGGTTCCTTTCTCGCGGATGATGGCGGCGCGGATGCCTGTCGGTGTGCGGCGGTCGGGGCTGATGCCATATTGCGAAAGCTTGCCGGTGAATTCGGGCATGAAAGCGAGGTCCATGGGTTGCATCTTGTAGTTTTCGAAACGCTTTTGGGCACATCCGTTCATCGACTGCTTGCGGTCGAGCAGATAAGAGGTAGAGTACCAGACATCGCGCATATAGTCGATGCCGAACTGATAAGTAGCACCGTCCTTCTCCACGAGAATGTGGCGTTCATCGGTCGGCTTACCCAGTTTCACGTAGCCGATGCCGGCTTCTTCCAATATCTTCTTTACTTCATCCTTGTGCTTGTTGCTTACCTGGATGACGACGCCCGGATTTTCAGCAAATAAAACTTTGACGAGGTCGCCTTCTTTGATTTTGTCGAGGTTGATTTCCAAGCCTCCTTCCATGTTGGAGAAGCACATTTCGAGCAAGGTCGTGATGAGACCGCCTGCTGAGATGTCGTGTCCGGCAAGGATCAGTCCTTTGTGGATTAATTCCTGTACGGCCAGGAAAGCATCGCGGAAATATTCGGGATTTTGTACGGTAGGTACTTCGTCACCCACTTTGCCTAAAGTCTGTGCGAAAGCCGAGCCACCCAGTTTCAAGTTATCGAAGCTGAAGTCGATGTGATAAAGGGTCGTCTTCGGGTCGTTGACCAAGACGGGCGATACCACCTTCTTCACATCGCTCACTTCGCCTCCCGCTGAGACAATGACCGTGCCCGGGGAGATGACTTTGCTCCCGTCGGGATACTTCTGGGTCATGGAGAGGGAGTCCTTGCCCGTCGGCACATTGATTTGCAGGGCGCAGCAGAAGTCGCTCAATGCCTTGACGGCGGTGTAGAGGCGTGCGTCCTCACCTTCTTGCGAACGGCAAGGCCACATCCAGTTGGCGGAGAGTGACACGCTGTCCAATCCTTCGGCCAGCGGTGCCCATACGAGGTTGGTCAATGCTTCGCTCACCGAGAGTACAGAGCCGGCAGCCGGGTTGGCTAAAGCGGCTTGGGGAGCATGTCCCAACGAAGTGGCGATGCCTTTCACGCCCCGATAGTCGAGAGCTACTACACCGCAATCGCTTAACGGCAATTGCAATTCGCCCACACATTGCTGGCGTGCTATCTTGCCTGTCACCGAACGGTCCACCTTGTTGGTCAGCCAGTCCTTGCAGGCTACGGCTTCCAGTTGGAGTACATTGGTGAGGTATTCGTGCAGTTTGGAAAGCTCGTAAGAGGGCATGGCGTAGTGGTGCTCCACGGTCTTGTCCACCATGTAAGTCTTGGGAGAAGAGCCGAACATCTGGCTGACGGCCAGGTCGAAAGGACGTACTCCGTCCGCCTGTTCGAAGGCAAAGCGGTGGTCGCCCGTGGTTTCGCCCACCACATACATCGGGGCACGTTCGCGTTCGGCAATCTTGGCTACGTGTCCGATGGCGTCTTCTTTAATAAGGAGTCCCATACGCTCCTGGCTTTCGTTGGCAATGATTTCCTTGGCCGAAAGCGTCTTGTCGCCGATGGGCAGTTTGCTCATGTCGATGAGTCCACCGCACTCTTCCACCAGCTCCGAGAGACAGTTCACATGGCCTGCCGAGCCGTGGTCATGGATAGATACCACCGGATTGGTTTCTTCCTCGCAGAGGGCGCGCACCACGTTGTAGGCACGTTTCTGCATCTCGGCGTTGGCGCGTTGCACGGCATTCAGTTCGATACCACTGCTATAGCGTCCGGTATCTACCGACGAAACCGAACCACCGCCCAAGCCGATGCGATAGTTATCGCCACCCATCACCACGACTTTGTTACCGGCTTCGGGATGCCCTTTCAGGCAATCTCTCCGAGTGCCATAGCCTACACCGCCTGCCAGCATGATGACTTTGTCGTAACCGTAAACGGGATTTTCACTCGTAGCTTGTAGCTCGTCGCTCGTCGCTTCTTGATGTTCGAACGTCAGTACCGAACCGCAGATAAGCGGCTGTCCGAACTTGTTGCCAAAGTCACTGGCGCCGTTCGAGGCTTTAATCAATATTTGTTCAGGCGTCTGGTACAGCCATTTGCGTACGGGCAGCAGTTCTTCCCACGTGCGGCCTTCGTCCGTGCGGGGATAGGAAGTCATGTAGACGGCCGTGCCGGCAATGGGCCACGAGCCTTTGCCGCCACCCATACGGTCGCGGATTTCGCCGCCCGTGCCCGTAGAAGCTCCGTTGAAGGGTTCTACCGTGGTAGGGAAGTTGTGCGTTTCGGCTTTCAGAGAAATCACGCTCTCGATGTCCGTTACCCGGAAGTAATCGGGCTTGGAGTGGTCGGCGGGAGCGAACTGCTCGATGACCGGTCCTGCGGCAAAAGCCACATTGTCTTTGTAGGCTGAAATTATTTTGTTGGGGTTTTCCTGCGTCGTTTTCTTAATCATCTGGAAGAGGGACGATTCCTTTTCCTCCCCGTCAATGATGAACGTACCGCCGAAGATTTTGTGACGGCAATGCTCGGAGTTGATTTGGGCGAATCCGAAGACTTCCGAGTCGGTCAGCAACCGGCCCAAGTCCTTTTCCACCTTCTTCAGGTATTCTATTTCTTCCTTGGAGAGGGCGAGTCCTTCCTGCTCGTTGTAAGCCTCCAGGTCCTCGATGTGGAGGATTGGCTCGGGCTTGCGGTTGGTTGTGAATACCTGCTGGTCCAGCCCCTTGTACATGCGTTGCAGCATGGGGTCGTGCCCGGCGTTTTCATCTGCCACGGGGAAATACTCCTCGATGCGCTGGATGCCTTCGATGCCCATGTTTTGGGTGATTTCCACGGCGTTTGTGCTCCATGGCGTAATCATTTCGCGTCGGGGGCCTACGAAACAGCCTTTCAGGTTTTCTTCATTTTCGGGTGTGGCTTCTCCAAAAAGCCAGCAGAGCTTGTCGTTGTCTGCTTGCGAGAGGGCGTGTTCGCACGCTACGGCAATCACGCTTTTCTGAGGGGTTCTGTAAAAAGCAATCATTACGTATGATTTGAGAATGTTATTGATTTCATGAAATTGTTGTGCAAAGATAGTGTAATTTGAGCGTAAAACATCCAAGCTTGCCCGAAAAATGTTTCGCCGCATGCCGTTTGTCTTACAAAAAAAGGCAGGTAGCGATTTTGTCTGTAAGTTCGCTACACTGCCGTTTTCTATGTCCGCGTCACCACAGGATGGGTGACGGTGCGTGTCATTCCTTCACGGGAATTTTGTCGATGCGCCGTTGATGGCGTCCGCCTTCGAACGGAGTGGAGAAGAATTTTGCCATAATGGCGTCCGCCTCTGTGTTGGTGACAAAACGTCCGGGCATGACAAGCACGTTGGCATTGTTGTGCTGGCGCGCCAGCTCGGCGATGTCCGCCCTCCAGCAAAGGGCCGCCCGGATGCCTTGATGTTTGTTCAGAGTCATGGCGATGCCGTTTCCGCTTCCGCAGATGGCGATGCCCGGACAGCACTCTCCGGCCTCTACGGCAAGGGCCAGCGGATGGGCAAAGTCGGGATAGTCCACACTCTCCGGCGAATAGGTGCCGAAGTCCTTATATTCCCAGCCTTTGGCTTCGAGCCACTGCTTCACGTATTGCTTCAGGGCGTAGCCTGCATGGTCGGAGCAAATTCCTATCGTTTTCATTTTATAAAATCGCTTTTACTTGGTTGTACACATTCTCGGCCGTGAAGCCTAACTTTTCGTCCAGCACCTTGTAAGGAGCGGAGAAGCCGAACGAAGGCAAGCCCCAGATTTTGCTCTGCGTGCCTACCAGCCCTTCGAGCGTGACGGGCAATCCGGCGGTCATGCCGAACTTCTTGACGGCGGCCGGTATGACGGCTTCCTGGTAGTCGGCGGGTTGCGTGCGGAAGAGCCCTTCGGACGGAGCGGACACGATGCGCACTTTTACACCGTCCTTACGCAACAGTTCGGCACCGGCCACCAACGTCGACACTTCGGAGCCGGAAGCCACCAGCACGACGTCGGGGTTTTCGTCCGAGCCTGCCACTACGTAAGCGCCCTTGGCAACCTGTGCGTAGTCGTTTCCGGCGGGCAGGTTGTTGATGTTCTGACGGGAGAAAATCAAGGCCGTAGGCGTCTTTACGTTCTCCATGGCCAGGCGCCAGGCAACGGTTGTCTCTTCACAATCGGCCGGACGGAGCACCAGCATGGAGTTTTCGCCCTTGTGGTTTTTCAGCTTCTCCATCAGACGGATTTGCGCTTCCTGCTCCACGGGTTCGTGCGTCGGGCCGTCTTCGCCCACGCGGAAAGCGTCGTGTGTCCAGATGAACTTCACGGGAACTTCCATCAGTGCGGCCATGCGGACAGCCGGCTTCATGTAGTCGGAGAATACGAAGAAGGTGCCGCATGCGGGGATGACTCCTCCGTGCAGGGCCATGCCGATGCAGCAGCAGGCCATGGTCAGTTCGGCCACGCCGGCTTGGAAGAACGCTCCGCTGAAGTCGCCCTTTTGGAAAGCGTGTGTCTTCTTCAGGAAACCGTCCGTCTTGTCCGAGTTGGACAGGTCGGCGGAGGCCACAATCATGTTGTCCACCTGCGTAGCCAAGGCGCCGAGCACCGTGGCCGAAGCGGCACGGGTGGCCGAGCCGGCTTTCTGTTCGATAGCGGCCCAGTTGACCTCGGGAGCCTTGCCGGAGAAGAAGCGTTCCAGCTTGGCGGCCAGTTCCGGATTGGCGGCAGCCCACCGGGCCTTGGCGGCATAGCGTTCGGCCACGATGGCCTTCAATTCGGCAGCCCGCCGTGCATAGAGTTCTTGTACTTCCGGGAAGATTTGGAACGGATTCTCCGGGTCTCCCCCCAGGCTCTTGATGGTGTTGATGTAAGCGTCGCCTCCCAGCGGGGCACCGTGCGTGGCGCAATTGGATTCGTAGCTGCTGTTGTCGGCCTTGCGGGCGCCTTTTCCCATAATGGTATGTCCGATGATGAGCGTGGGACGTTCGCTTTCGGCCTTAGCCTCATTCAGTGCCTGACGGATGGCGTCGGGGTCGTTGCCGTCAATCTTGATGACCTTCCAGCCCCATGACTCGTATTTCATGGCCGTATCTTCCACGGTCACGGCTTTTGTTTCGGTAGAGAGCTGGATGTCGTTGGAGTCATAGAACATGACGAGGTTGTCCAGTCCCAGCGTTCCGGCTATGCGGCCCGCTCCTTGCGAAATTTCCTCCTGCACGCCGCCGTCCGAAATGTAAGCGTAGATGGTTTGTCCCATCACTTCGCCGAAGCGGGCTTTCAGGAATTTGGCGGCAATGGCGGCGCCTACGGCAAACGTATGCCCCTGTCCTAACGGGCCGGAAGTGTTTTCAATGCCGCGCGTGATGTCGCGTTCGGGGTGTCCCGGCGTGGGGCTTCCCCACTGGCGGAACTCTTTCAGCTCATCCAGCGTGAACTTGCCCGCCAAAGCCAGCTGCGAATAGAGCATCGGCGACATGTGGCCGGGGTCGAGGAAGAAGCGGTCGCGCCCTTCCCATGCGGGGTTTTCGGGGTCATATACCAGGAACTCGGAAAAAAGCACGTTCACGAAGTCGGCGCCGCCCATGGCGCCTCCCGGATGTCCGGACTTGGCTTTTTCCACCATAGAAGCAGCCAGGATGCGGATGTTGTCGGCTGCGCGGTTCATCAGTTTTTTGTCATTCATATCAATGGGTTTTAATTTGTCTGCAAAGATAGGAAACTGACGGTAAAATTACAAATAATTTTCGGTATTTTTTCTTGCGGGCAGGATACTGCTTTCATCCCTTTATGCCGGCCATTGGGGAAACCTCCTGTCCGGAAGGCGGATGAAGCGTGCTGTGGGTGTGCCGGATGTCGTGCTTTTTTTATAATTTTTGTAAAAGTGTGACAGTGTGACAGTTGTGACAGTTATTTTTGGACTATGCGTTTTATTTTGAAAATACGGAATTTGAAAATATTATATATATAAATATATAATATATTATATATTTATAT
>CASENS010000069.1 GCA_949289345.1 uncultured Bacteroides sp. | reverse complement strand
TCTTAGAGTTAGGAAGCCCTCAGGACTTCTGATGAATTGTTATGTGCATATACAAACTTACCCAAGAATACGTTAATGTTCGTAAACTTGGGCAAGATTTTAAAGATTTTGTTTGGTGAGGACTTAGAATTCACCCTCATGCGGCTTCAAATAGAATAATGAATATATACCCGGTAGAACTTAATTTCAGAGGATGGTTAAGAAGTCTATTGGAAGGCTGGAAAATCAGGAGTAGTCATAGTAGCTTTCGTCTCTATGGTAAAACGGATAGAACAGTAAAGAGCCAAGTCAAGGTGATGAATCTTGATGACGGCTCTTCTTTTTTTATTTTCTCATTCATCTATACGGCGCAGTTTCTCCTGATTCTTCTTATCATACGCTTCTCCCCTTGGCAGCAGATATTCAAACATCACCACATCGTTTTCAATATGGACATGGAAAGTAAAGAATGCCCGATAACTGCCGATGCGCATGCGATAAACAAAATCATAATCAACCAGTTTTTTGCAATCAGTTATTTCATCAATACATCGAGCTTCTATAACTTCCTGTATGGCATTTCTAACGGACTCAAGCATCTTGCCGGATAATTTCCTGACTGCTTTCACAAACGCCTTAGAATATTCTACCTTCATTTCCTTTCAATACCCAGCCAATTCTCAAAATCCTGTTTTTCTTTTTCTCCGACCTTGATATGGCCATCTGGTTCATTTTTTGAAAGCCACCGATATGCCTCATTGTCATCCATACCAGCTATCATATCCTCCACATCTTTTGCAAGAAGTCCTTCAATATACCTTTTCAAGTTGGTGCCTTGCATGGCAGCTTTGACTGACAAATACCGGAAAATATCTTCAGGGATGTCTATGACTTTTCTCTTGGTAATTTTAATAGCAGTATCCATAACTTTATTTTTTAGCATTCACAAAGATATATAATATATACGATATATACAAGAGTCTTCATGAAAATCTTCTCCCTCCACTATCCCCTGAAAGCCTTATTAATGAGAATAATAAGAATGAATAAGTAAAAACGAGAAAAAACATAGTATTAACAACAAAAATCAAAAGAAAATGGGAAAAATAGTAGAAGGAAACAAAGTAGCCGCGAAAGTGGCTGAAATTATTGTAGCAGGTTCAGTTGTGATTGAACTTGTATCGAAATGGAATGAGCGACGGAAGTTAAAAGCTGCCGCAAGTGTTGAAACCGGAGCAGGCAATGCAACGGAAATTCCGCTGACCCGCTAATATCAAAACATCCCCCTTTCCCGAACAAAAAAATAGGAACTAAACTTTTACGTCTAGTTCCTATAATTTATTGCCTGTCAGCGGAAAGACAGGGATTCGAACCCTGGGAACAGTTGCCCGTTCACCGCATTTCGAGTGCGGCCCGATCGACCACTCCGGCATCTTTCCTTGCTTTTGTGATGCAAAGGTAGCATGTTTTCTTTAAAATCGTGCTGTTTCTATGGAATATTTTGCATATATTTGGCCAAAACTTTAAAAAGATATGATTATGAAAAGAACTTTAAGCGTATTAATGGTCATTGTATGCTGCATGAGCATTGCTGTTCCGGTTCAGGCACAGTTGTTGAAGTGGGGTGTGAAGGGCGGTGTCAACATGTCCAAACTTGATTTTAAATATGAAAATGCAAAAGAAAACTCCACAGGCTTTTTCATTGGTCCGATGGCGGAAGTGACTATTCCGGTTGTCGGCTTGGGCGTGGATGCTGCCGTGCTTTATTCACAGAGAGGTGATGGGGAGCTTAAGCAGCAAGGACTCGATATCCCTATCAACTTGAAGTACACCATTGGCTTGGGAAGCATGTTCGGTGTGTTTATAGCCGCCGGTCCGGATTTCTTTTTCAATTTCAAGGATATTGATATTGCCGACTTGGAGGCGGAAAAAAGGTTGGTCAGCCTAAATGTAGGTGCCGGTATCAAGCTGATACAGCATTTGCAGATTGGTGTCAATTACAATATCCCGCTGGGGGACAGCTTTAAAAATGTGGGTGGCGTCACAAATGTGGGTGACGTCGACTCCAAGTATCGCACGTGGCAAGTTTCGTTGGCCTATATGTTCTGATGAGGCAAGTTTTCCAAGTCTGAGCGCTGCACGCCTTTGCGAGGGAATGCTGTAGCCTTTGCCAAGGATTGTCCGGGTCTTTGCCAAAGAAAGGAGGAGGCTTTCTTATGCCTCCCCGGACTTTTTGTATCTTTGCATTGTGATGGAAAAGTTTGTTGATGTCATACTGCCTTTACCGCTTCACGCCTGTTTTACCTATGCACTGCCCCCGGAAACGGGTGAGCGTGTGCGGATTGGTTGCAGGGTCGTCGTCCCTTTCGGGAAGAAGAAATTTTATACGGGCATCGTGCGTAATGTGCATTACTTGAAGCCGCAGGAATATGAAGTGAAGGACGTCACGGCCGTGCTGGACGAGCGGCCTATATTGCTGCCTCTCCAGTTACGTTTTTGGGAGTGGCTGGCCGACTATTATTTGTGTACGCAGGGCGATGTGTACAAGGCGGCTTTGCCTTCGGGCTTGAAATTGGAGAGCGAGACGGTTGTGGAGATTAATCCGGATTTTGAAGTGACGGAACGCTTGACTGAACGCGAGCGGAAGGTTTGGGATTTATTGGCCGGGGAAGATGCGCAAACCGTTACCAAGTTGGAAAAGGAGAGTGGCTTGAAAAATATCCTGGGGGTGATTAAATCGTTGTTGGACAAGGAAGCCATTTTTGTAAAGGAAGAGCTGAGGCGTACTTATAAGCCTAAAGAGGAAACCCGGGTGCGGCTCACCGAAGCGGCCGGCAACGAGCATCGGCTTCATTTCATCTTCGACGAACTCCAACGTCGTGCGCCTAAACAACTGGATTTGCTGATGAAGTACATCGAACTTTCCGGCAGGCTTGGGGGAGGGGGGCTGAAAGAAGTCTCCAAGGCGGATCTTTTGAAGCGAAGCGGAGCGACCTCTGCCGTGTTCTCCGCCTTAGTCCGTCGGGGGGTGTTTGAGGTCTATCGGCAGGAAGTAGGCCGTTTGGCAGGCATCGGACAAGCTGCAAGGCCACTCAATGAATTGAACGTCCATCAACGGAAAGCATACGATGCCATCTTGACCTCTTTTCAAACTAAAAATGTCTGCCTGTTGTATGGCGTGACAGCCAGCGGAAAGACGGAGATTTATATTCACTTGATAGCCGAAGCCTTACGCCAAGGCAAGCAGGTCCTCTATCTGTTGCCCGAAATCGCGCTTACCGCCCAGATTACCGAACGTTTGCGTAGGGCGTTTGGGGCGCATTTGGGCGTTTATCATTCCAAGTTCCCCGATGCCGAACGGGTGGAAGTATGGCAGAAGCAACTTTCCGACCGTCCCTATGACATTATTCTTGGGGTTCGTTCATCGGTGTTCTTGCCTTTTGCCCGCTTGGGGCTGGTCATTGTGGATGAGGAGCATGAAAATACCTACAAGCAGCAAGACCCCGCTCCACGCTATCATGCCCGTAATGCGGCTCTCGTATTGGCGTCAATGTGTGGTGCCAAAACCCTTTTGGGCACGGCTACCCCTAGTGTAGAGAGTTGGTTCAACGCTACAGAAGGCGGCAAGTATGCGCTGGTGGAACTGAAAGAACGGTACAAGGAAATGCAATTGCCCGAAATCATCCCGGTGGATGTCAAAGAACTGCAACGCAAGAAGCGCATGAATGGCCCTTTCTCTCCCGTCCTGTTGCAATACGTGCGTCAGGCGTTGGAACAGAAGGAGCAAGTCATCCTGTTTCAGAACCGTCGGGGCTTTGCGCCCATGATAGAATGCCACACTTGTGGCTGGGTGCCCAAGTGTAAAAATTGTGACGTCAGCCTGACATATCATAAGGGGCTGAATATGTTGACGTGCCACTATTGCGGTTATACCATTCCGGTTCCCCGTAAATGTCCCGCTTGCGAAGGAGTGGACTTGCGCGACCGTGGCTTTGGCACGGAGAAGATAGAAGATGACATAAAGACTGTATTTCCCGAAGCTCGTGTGGCTCGTATGGATTTGGATACTACCCGCACCCGTACGGCTTACGAACGTATCATTGCGGACTTTGAGCAAGGCAAAACAGACATCATGATAGGTACGCAAATGGTGTCAAAAGGCTTAGACTTTGACCATGTCAGTGTCGTAGGTATTCTCAATGCCGACACCATGCTCAACTATCCTGACTTTCGTGCCTACGAACGCGCCTTCCAGCTGATGGCACAGGTGGCGGGCCGTGCCGGCCGGAAGAACAAACGGGGACGGGTGGTGTTGCAGACTAAGAGCATCGACCACCCTATTATCGCGCAAGTGATGCGAAACGATTTTGAAGGAATGGTGGCCGGCCAGTTGGCCGAACGCCAGCTTTACCATTATCCGCCTTATTATCGCTTGGTGTACGTTTATCTGAAACACCGTAAGGAAGACGTGCTTGGACGGGCCGCTGGACAGATGGCCGCATACTTGCGGAGCGGGTTGGGGGACAACAGGGTGCTTGGACCGGACAAACCGCCCGTGGCACGCATCCAAATGCTGTTCATCCGCAAGATAGTCATTAAGATAGAACAGAAGATAGCGATGAACAAAATACGGGAATATCTGGTTCAAGTGCAACGCACGCTGATGGCGGATGAGTGCTTCCGTTCCTTAATCGTATATTATGATGTAGATCCGGTTTAACGGGGAGAATTCGGACAGACGTTGCCATGACTGGGAAAGGCAGACTGACGCAAATAAAAGAGTTGGAGCAAGAAAATGTTACAGGTAAGAAAAGCAAGACCGGAAGATACGGACCGGCTGATGGAACTTTTTGAGCAAGGCAAACGCATCATGCGTGCGAACGGGAACTTGAGGCAATGGACGGGCGGCTATCCCATGCGGGAGGTTGTGGAGAAGGACGTCGCGGACGGGAACAGCTATGTGTGCGTGGATGAGGCGGGAACCATTGTGGGCACCTTCGCATTCATTTGTGGCAAGGATCCTACATATGCCCGTATTTATGAAGGCCGGTGGCTGGATGATGAGCTTCCCTATGCCACCATTCATCGCCTGGCAAGTACGGCGGACAGCCACGGGGTGGCGGCGGCTTGTTTGGAATGGTGCGCAAGGAGGATACCCAATCTGCGTGCCGATACGCACCGGGACAATCGCATCCTGCAACACATCTTGTTGAAACATAGGTTTGCCTATTGCGGTGTCATCTACCTGCAAAACGGGGACGAACGGTTGGCTTACCAGCGGGTAAGCCGCTAAGACAAGGAAGGCGTGGGACAAATCTTTTTGCATCCACGCCTTCCTTAGGCTTACACCATATTATATATTATATATTATTATCACATCCGTTCGGGAACTTCAATGCCCAGTAGCCCCATGCCCAAGCGCACGATTTTGGATACTTCGCGTGACAAGGCGAGGCGGAAGGCGCGTACGTCTGTGTTCGCTTCGCGCAAGATGCTGAAGTCGTGGTAGAACTGGTTGTATTCCTTCACCAGGTCGTAGCAATAGTTGGCGATGACGGAGGGACTATAGTCCTCACCCGCTTGCTTCACTACCGTGGCGAAGTCGGCCAGCATCTGTATCAAGCTTTCTTCTTTGGCGCTCAGCTCGATGCCCGTATGTAGCTGTTCGGGAATGGCGATGCCTGCTTCGCCTGCTTTGCGCAACACGGAGCGGATGCGGGCGTAAGTGTATTGGATAAAAGGACCGGTGTTGCCGTTGAAGTCGATGGACTCTTTAGGATTGAATGTCATGTTTTTGCGGGCGTCTACCTTCAAGATGAAATATTTCAAGGCACCCAGGCCTACGATGCGGGCGATGTCGTCAGCCTCGGCTTGCGTCAGTCCGTCTAATTTACCTAAATCTCCGCTTGTTTCTTTGGCGGTCTCTATCATTTCGGCCATCAGGTCGTCGGCATCCACTACCGTTCCTTCGCGGCTCTTCATCTTGCCTTCGGGCAGTTCTACCATGCCGTAGGAGAAGTGTACCAGACTCTTTCCCCATTCAAAACCCAATTTGTCCAGCAGGATAGAGAGCACCTGGAAGTGGTAGTTCTGTTCGTTGCCCACCACGTATATCATCTTGTCGATAGGATAGTCGGCAAAGCGTTGTTCGGCCGTTCCTATATCTTGTGTCATGTAGACCGATGTCCCGTCGGCACGGAGCAGCAGTTTGTGGTCGAGACCTTCCGGGGTAAGATCCGCCCATACGGAACCATCCTCCTTGCGGTAGAAGATGCCTTTCTCCAGCCCTTCGAGCACTTTCTTCTTGCCTTCCAGATAGGTGTCCGATTCGTAGTATATCTTGTCGAAGGTGACGCCCATCAGCTTGTAGGTCTCATCAAATCCCGCATATACCCAGTCGTTCATCTTCTTCCAAAGGGCACGTACTTCGGGGTCACCGGCCTCCCACTTCACCAGCATTTCGCGGGCTTCCTTCATCAGCGGAGACTCGGCTTCGGCTTTGGCCTTGGCGTCTTCCTCACTCATGCCCTGGGCCATGTATTGCGCCATGAGTTCCTTTACTTCGGCTTTGTAGTGCTTGTCGAAGGCCACGTAATAGTCACCTATCAAGTGGTCGCCTTTCTTGCCGCTCGATTCGGGCGTCTCGCCATTGCCATATTTCAGCCACGCCAGCATAGACTTGCAGATGTGGATGCCTCTGTCGTTTACGATGTTTGTCTTTACCACCCGGTTGCCATTGGCGGCGATGATGTTGGCCAATGCGTTACCCAGCAGGTTGTTGCGTACGTGACCCAAGTGCAGAGGCTTGTTGGTGTTGGGTGAGGAATATTCGATCATCACCAAGGGAGATTGTTCCGTCGCGGATGTCAGCCCATAGTGCTCGTCGGATTGGATGCCGTTCAGCAATGCTATCCAGGCGGATGAGGCGATGGTCAGGTTTAGGAAACCTTTGATGACGTTGAACGAAGCCACCAGCTCGGGTACGTTCGTCTTCAGGTATTCGCCAATTTCTTGTGCCGTCTGTTCAGGTCCTTTCCGGGACATGCGCAGGAATGGGAAGACCACCAACGTCAAGTGTCCTTCAAACTCTTTTTTGGTCTTTTGTAATTGTACCTGTGCGGCAGGCACTTCTTGTCCGTACAAGGCTTTCAGCCCGTCGATGACGGATGTGGCCAGTTTCTGTTGTATATCCATAGTGCTAAAACATTTTCTTTGTGGATGCAAAGATACGACATTCTTCCCGATTTCACTATATTTCTTCAAGAGGCATTTTCATTTTTAGTCCATGTCAATACGTTCATCCTTGTGTTGATAGTCTTGTATACAAAAATGGCAGGTATTCATACAAACTGCATAGCCCCTTGATACAACATTGGCTGATTTGAGGATAGTGGCTTAAGGCGAATGCATTACTTTTGGATAAAATCATTTATACCAATTAACCATGAGGAAAATAATTTTATTGGCATGCCTTGCCTTTGTGAAACATGTGTTGTTTGCCGGTACGATTACCCACCTTTGCTGTGAGTATTTGTCTACGCCTATAGGTGTTGATAATACTTCTCCAAGGCTAACCTGGAGATTGCCTGCCGGAATTGCCCGGCAAGAGTTTTATCAGGTAATTGTAGGTACGGACTCTGTTAAAGTCGCTTCGGGAGAAGGACTTTGTTGGAATTCAGGTAAAGTGCGCTCTTCGGATATTTTAGTATCTTATGCGGGTAACGCCCTGCAGCCTTGTACCCGCTATTATTGGAAAGTGCAGGCTTGGGACGGAACTGGTTCTATGTACACAAGCGATGTGACCTTTTTTGAAACAGGGCTGATGGAAGAACACAACTGGAAAGGAAATTGGATTACGGATACGCATGATATTCATCGAAAGCCCGCTGCCTATTTCAGAAAAGTATTCAATGTTGGTCGTGCGGTAAAGGAGGCAAGGGCATACATCGCTGTAGCCGGATTGTATGAACTCTATGTGAACGGAATGCGTGTGGGAGACCATCGGCTGGATCCTGCTTTTACCCGTTATGATAGGCGTACGCTATACTTGACTCACGATATCACTGAAACGCTAAAGTCGGGAGAAAATGCGGTGGGCGTATTGTTGGGAAACGGTTGGTACAATCATCAGTCCACTGCTGTGTGGAACTTTGACCAGGCACCTTGGAGAGGGAGACCGAAGTTCTGTATGGATATTCGCATTGTGTACAAGGACGGGACAGTGGAGTTCGTTTCTACAAATTCGGACTGGAAAACTAATCTGAGCCCCATTGTTTTTAACAGTATCTATACCGCAGAACACTATGATGCACGTCTTGAGCAGCCTGGTTGGAATACTATAGGTTTTGATGATTCCCAATGGAAAAAAGTTCTTTGTACTTCAGCTCCTTCCCGACGAATTGTCGCCCAGCAAATGCAGCCTATCCGAGACGTAGATACCATTCGTCCGGTCAAGATAGCACGTTTATCAGACAGTTGCTATGTATTTGATTTGGGCAGGAACATTGCTGGTGTAAGCGAACTGACTGTACGAGGGAAACAAGGCACGACCCTCCGAATCAGGCATGCGGAGAGATTGAAAGATAACGGACAAACCGATTTGTCGAACATCGATTATCATTATCGGCCGACAGACGCTTCTGACCCATTCCAAACAGATATTTTTACACTACGTGGCGGAGAAGATGAAACGTTCCGTGCCCGCTTCAATTATAAAGGCTTTCAGTATGTAGAAGTGTCTTGCGACGAAAAAATCCAATTGGACATCAATAACCTAAAGGCATACTTTATGCATAGCGATGTTCCCAGTGTAGGTAGTATCACCTCATCCAATGAATTGCTGAACAATATCTGGAAAGCGGCTAATTCATCCTATCTGTCTAATTTGTTTGCTTATCCAACAGACTGCCCGCAGAGGGAAAAGAACGGTTGGACTGGAGATGCCCATATAGCTGTTGAAACCGGCTTATATAATTTTGATGCTATTACAATCTATGAAAAATGGCTCGCTGACCATCAGGACGAACAAGCGCCTAACGGGGTATTACCAGCTATTATTCCTACCGGCGGATGGGGTTATCACTGGGGTAATGGAGTGGATTGGACAAGTTCCATCGCTATTATTCCTTGGAATATTTATTTATTTTATGGCGACAAGCGTTTGTTGTCACAAACTTACGACAACATCAAGCGGTATGTGGATTATCTGGATTATTCATATCCTTGCGGCATAACCGATTGGGGGCTGGGTGATTGGATACCGATAAAAAGCCGTTCGAATAAGTCGCTTACTTCTTCTATTTATTATTATGTGGATGTGCGTATCTTAGCTCAAACAGCCCGGCTCTTGGATAAAGAAGTTGATTTCACACACTATTCGCAGCTGGCTGAGAAAATCAAAGATGCCATTAATAAGAACTTCCTTAATCTTCAGACAGGTGTCTACTGTCAAGGTACACAAACGGAATTGAGTGCGCCTTTGTATTGGGGGATTGTTCCGGATAGCCTACGAGCAACCGTAGCCCGGAATTTGGCACAAAGAGTGAAAGAGGATGGGCAGATGGATGTCGGGCTGTTGGGAAGTAAAACCTTGTTGAATGCATTGAGTATGAATGGGTATGCAGATATGGCCTATCAACTGGCAACACGTGAAAGCTATCCGTCCTGGGGGTGGTGGATAAAAAACGGTGCTACAACATTGTATGAAAATTGGCGGATTGATGGGAATAAAGATATTTCACTCAATCACATCATGTTTGGAGAAATCAGCGCCTGGATGTATAAAACGTTGGGAGGCATTTATCCGGACGTTTCGGCTCCCGGGTTTAAGCATATCGTGCTAAAACCACATTTTGTTTCTGGGCTGGATCGTTTTGAGGCCAGACATATGGCACCCAATGGTGAAATCATATCCGCATGGAAGCGTAAAAAGGGGTATGTCGAATATACCGTTACGGTTCCTTCCAATTCGTCTGCGACTTTATATTTGGAAAACGTTTCCGAGGTTAAATGCAAAAAGAAAAATTCGTTCGAAAAAGTCTCTGATAAAATCCATTTGACTGCCGGCACATATTGTTTTATCATAAAAAGTCCATCTTTGGGAAGCTGAAATGTCAGGGCCTTGGTTATTAGCAAGATACGCAATATGTGCGTAAATCCGCCAAAAATGTATACAGTCCGGAATGTGTCCATTCTTGGCGGATTTGGGCATTTCCCGGGGAATACAATTTTATACTTTCGCTGCAGCTACACCACAACACTCGGATGAGCGTCAATAATAGGTAAAAAGAACCTTTCGGGATGAAAGGGAGGGGCAATGAATGAATTTCAGAAGTTGCCCCTCTTACTTAGATTGAATTAGAATGGAAAGAACATTTGTTTAACTTAAATAATAATTGAGGCCTATGGACATAAAGAAACATCCTACTTGATCAACTAAGAAAGACAGACTAATTTGTCTTTTGTTGAGTAGTTAATTCTATTTACCATTTAAAATGCACTATTATTTATGAATAAGAAAAAATCCCAATTCGAAGGAAATGAAAGCCGCGCGCTACATTGGCCACAGCGCATTTCCACATTCCCCAAAAGAGGTCTTGTAATGGCTGCGTCCATTCTGTTTTGCTCGCATATTTATGCAGCAAGTGAACCTTCTCAACCTTCGTTATTACCTCCCTACTCACAAACGGTTACACAGGCAGGCCAAATAACAGGAAAGATTATTGATGAAAATGGCGAACCTATCATTGGAGCTACCGTACGTGTAAAAGGTGCGACAAAGGGCGCCATCTCGGACATAGACGGTAATTTCAGCTTGTCTATAGATAAAAGCAGTGCCACTATTGAAATATCTTTTGTAGGATATCAGACTCAGACTCTTAACGTGCAGGTCGGAACTCCCGTTACCGTTACGATGAAAGAAGATTCGGAACTTCTGGATGAGGTTGTAGTAGTGGGTTATGGTACGCAAAAACGTCTGACCATGAGTTCGGCGGTAGCAACAGCTTCGGGTGAAGAAATAAAAGCACCTGTGGCAAATGTTTCAAATCAGTTAGGTGGTCGTATTTCGGGTATTGTTACGCGGCAAAGTTCCGGTGAACCGGGTGAAGATGCTGCAAGTGTGCTGTTGCGTGGTAATACTCCGCTGGTATTGGTCGATGGTATTGAACGCCCCTGGGAGAAGATAAATCAGGCGGATATCGAATCCATTTCAGTATTGAAGGATGCTGCTGCCGTTGCCCCTTATGGATTGAAAGGTGCCAATGGCGTTATCTTAATAAATACGAAGAGAGGCCGTGAAGGTAAAGTTACGCTTTCCTATGATGGTTCCGTCGGCATACAGACTCCGACCAATATACCGGATTTTTTAAATGCGTATGATGCTTTGACTTTGTGGAACGAGGCGCTCCGTATGGATGGCCGTGATAATGAAGTCTATAGCGACGAACTTCTTGAAAAATATCGGACAGGAACTGATGACCGTTATAAAAATACGGATTGGATGGATGCCTATATGAAATCGACCGTAACCACACGGCATAACATTTCATTAAGTGGCGGCAATAAATACATTCAAGCCTTTGCTTCTTTCGGTTACTATTATCAAGGTAATATGATGGGGAAAGATACCTTCTATGACCGTTATAACTTGCGAACGAATGTCGATTTTCATCCTATTGACATCACCAAAGTGAGTGTGGACATCAATTTGGCTTATGATACGCAACGCAGGAACTATTATGATGGTAAGAAAATGATGGAGGATTTGTACCGTCTGTGTGCCCCCACTGTTCCGAATATGGTTGGCGGTTTGCCAGCAATGCAAGGAGGCGGTTCCAGTATGTATATGGGAGTTCACGATGGTGCGGACAAACGTTACCAAGATAATTTCCAGAACATCACAATCTCATTGGAACAAGAACTTCCCTTCCTCAAAGGATTATCCGCGAAGGCTTTGTTCAGTTATGACAGACAGATTAATGATTCAAAAGAATGGCAATATCCTTTTATCGCTTATGCCTACAATGATGCAGGCGAGATTGAAGCGCAGCAAGGTGGTGAAGCCAAACCTTCTTTGAACATCCGTAATAAACAGTGGACGTATTACACAGTACAGGCCTCTATTAACTATGATCGGACTTTCGGAAAGCATTCTGTTGGTTTGTTGGGAGTTTATGAAAGAAGATGGGGCGGAGACTTTGAAACTAGAGCAGGACGCAAAAATTATGATTTCATGATTCCGGAATTGAATATGGGTAGTCCGATTGCTGAATACATAAGTAATTCTGGTACTTCCAACCGTTTTGCCAACCAGGGTTATGTACTTCGTCTGAATTACAATTATGCACAGAAATATATGTTGGAATTGGCCGGACGTTATGACCAGACTTATCAATACGCTCCTGATCGCCGTTCTGCTTTCTTCCCGTCGGCATCAGTTGGCTGGCGTCTTTCTGAAGAAGCTTTCATCAAAGACAACGCGCCTTTCATCAGCAATCTTAAACTAAGGGCCTCTTATGGTAAATCCGGTAACCCGGTAGGCAGTGCGTTCGCTTATCTGTCTCAATATACAATTGGCAATGGAGCCGTGTTTGGAAAAGATCCAATTCAGCTGCAAAGTTTGACTGAAGGTTCCGAACCTAACCGCTTCCTGACATGGGAAACAGTGTGGAAGGCTAATGTCGGTCTGGATATAAATTTATGGAATGACTTGCTTTATGCCTCTTTCGATGTCTATAAAGATAAACGTTCGGACAAGATTCTTAGTCCCAATGCTGTCGTTTCGGCAGAATATGGTGTAGGGCTTGCGCAGGAAAATGCAGGAAAGGATGAACGTTACGGTTTTGACGCTTCTTTGGGCAGTTACTACCAGTTCGCATGCGGCTTGAAGATGCGCAACAACTTTTCGTTCGGCTTCACTCGTGACAAGCAGATAGAGATACGCGAATCGGCAGGAACCAAGAACAACCCGAGAAAGAGAAAAACGGGTCAACCCAGCGGACGTACCTGGGGTTACAAAGCTGCCGGCCTTTTCAAAGACCAGGCTGATATTGACAACTGGGCATACCAGCCCAATGTATTGCCGGGAGATATTAAGTATGAAGATATCAATGGCGACGGTAAGATTGACAGTGAGGACCAGGTCATCATCGGCTTTAACCAGACACCGGAAGTCATGTGGGGATGGAATCTTCAGTTAGAGTACAAAGGATTCGATTTCAGCATGTTCCTGCAGGGAACCGGTGGCTCCGATTACTATTTGGGAAGTAACGGTGACCGCAATGTGCGCTATCCTTTCAAGGACTCTATCCATCCGCGTAGGGATCATTTGGATTCGTGGACGGAATCCAATCCTAATCCCAACGCCAAGTATCCTCGTTTGTCGGCTTCCATCAGAAATCAGAACTACGAGACTTCTTCCTTCTGGATGGTCAACACGGCCTATATTAAGTTGAAGTCATTGCAGATAGGCTACACGTTCAAACCGCAAATAATTAAGAAACTGAGAATGCAAAGCTTGCGTTTTTATGCAGATTTCTACAATGTCTGGACAATATTCAGTCACATGCCTAAAGATTTTGATGCGGAAAACCAGGCCTTCAATTCGTATCCCCAACAGTTGGTTAGTACTTTTGGTGTAAATGTAACATTCTAAGATTTATGAATATGAAAAAAATAGTATATAGCATTTTATGCTCCGCTCTGTTGCTGGCTACTTCATGCACAGACTTTATGGACGACATTAAGCCTACAAACTCCATCACGGATGAAGGCATTTGGGAGACAGAGTCCAGCGCAATGTTGTTTATGAGCCAGGTCTATCGTGATTTGGATGGCCCTTATTACAGTGTGAACGGTTTCAATGACCATGCCATGGATATCCTGTTTACCGATGACTGTATACAAATAGGCGAAGGAAATTCAAATAAATGGAATTTGTTCGATTTCAATGCCTCTTCAGCTCCCCTTGACCGTTGGAGCAACCGGTATACATCTATACGACGGGCGAACATCGCCTTACAGCAAATACCAGAATCACCTCTTGCGGATGATGTCAAAACGCGTCTGATGGGCGATGCCTATTTCTTACGGGCAATGTTCTATTTGGAATTATTCCGTTGGTATGGCTCTGCTATTCTTATAGATAAGCCTTTGGACAGAAATACGGATGACATATTTCTCGCCCGTTCAACGCCTGAGGAAACCCTACAGTTTATTATCTCTGATTTTCAAAATGCGGCAGACCGATTGCCTGTCACAGTAGCGGATGAAGAACTGGGACGTGCTACAAAGGGAGCTGCTTTGGGCATGATGGCTGTAACCTATCTGTATGCGGCAGGAGTGGTTGATGCCAAATATTATCAAAACGCGGCAGAAACGGCACGTATCCTGGTGAGTGGTGATTTGCAGGGTACCTACTCTCTTTATCAAGACGGCTTTGCCAATATGTTCCTTGAGGAAAATGAACATAATTGTGAAGTTATTTTTGATATACAGTTCGCTTATCCTTATCGTTGGTCGAGTGCGCAGACAGTATTGGCACCTCCTCAACCCGGTACACCCGCTGAATATGGTTGGAGTAAAGACCATCCGACTGCAAGTCTTGCCGATGAATTTGAAATGGCGGATGGAAAATCATTTGATTGGAATAATCCGGAACATGCGGCAGCCCCTTATGAAAATCGGGAAGAACGTTTCTATGCAACTTTGCATTATGACGGAAAACCTTGGAAAGGGCAAATCCTTTACACAGCTCAAAATACGCCGTCTAATCTCAATCTTCGTGAAAATCCTAACGGTATGTATAGCGTAGATAAACCGTCGTGCACAAAGACCGGTTATTACATAGGTAAGTATATGAACGAAAACGTTCTATGCGGGTATGACAACCGAGGTCGCGGCGTTGGTGGAGGACATAATTTTATAGTATTGCGTTATGCCGAGATTTTGTTGACACTTGCAGAAGCGGAAAACGAAGTGAACGGGCCTACCGCGGAAGTCTATGAAGCAATTAATGCCATCCGCTCGCGCGTTGGACTTCCTGGATTGCCTACGGGATTGAGCAAAGATGAAATGAGAACTCGTATCCGACATGAACGCCGTGTTGAATTGGCATTAGAATGTAAACGCTGGTTCGACATACAGCGATGGAAGATTGCGGAAGATGTATTGAACGAAGATGCATATGGCTGTTTGGTTACCTACGTACAACAACCTGATGGGAGCATAGGAAGAACGTATGAACGTGTCTTTGTTTGTGAAAAGACATTTACCACGCCCAGAGACTACTTGTTGCCCATACCTCAATCGGCTCGTGACAAGAACCCGAACTTGGACCAAAATCCTATGTGGTGACGATTATTCGAACTAAGTTGATATATATTAATCGATTAAAATAAAACCAGTATGAAAAAAGTATTACTTTTTATTTACGTTGTACTTATCGGTTGTCTCGCATCATGCGGGGATGATGATTATACGATTGACCCTGCTTATGAGAATGCTGAAATAACGAGTATTATTCTATATGACAGAAATGCGGAAGTGGCAAGTGATGTCGTGGAAATCGACTCTGAAGCTGCGACTGTGACGGTTACGCTGAAAGCCGGAGCTGATATTACGGATTTGAAAATGGTTGCAACCATCTCAAGTGGGGCGACACTGACTCCGAGTATGTCAGTTGGTTATCAGGATTATTCCACTCCACGTACTTATACAGTAGTTTCTCCAGGTCAATCAATCGTGAAAGAATGGACCGTAACGGTATTACCGGCTTCTTAACGAGGCATTTTTCATAATTATTTTTAGAGGGTGCGATATGTATTTGTTTAAAAGCGTCATCGCACCCTTATTTAAAATTTCACAAAGCTATAGCAATGAATAGGATTCTTTTGGGATGGCTACTATGCGTAGGGCTGTTATGCGGCGCATGTGGTGGCGATAAAAATCAGCCTCAGAAAGGAACGGAGAATGACCGCTTTGCCGTATATGCTGACGGTAAAACGCTGACTACGTCCGGACTGCAAAGGTTAATAGACGAATGTGCACAAAAAGGTGGAGGAGTCGTTTCAATTCCTGCAGGAAAATACTTGACAGGAACGTTGCGCCTTCGGAATAATGTCACACTCCACCTGGAGAAAGGTGCCAAACTTATTGGCAGTAAAAATGCGACCGATTATCCTGAACAAGGTCGTCGTAAAGCATTAGTGTTTGCGGAAAAAGTAAACAATATCGCCATAACTGGAGAAGGGGAAATTGATGGAAGCGGAGCTGCTTTTAACAAAGGAAACGATGCTCCTAACCGTCCGACGTTGATATTGTTGCAGGATTGCAAGAATGTAAAAGTGGATAGCGTCAGATTGTCTAATTCTGCTTTTTGGACATTCCGGTTTGTACGTTGCGATGGAGTCGACATAAATCGAGTATATGTGGAAGGTCATGCCAACTGGAATAATGATGGATTCGACATAGAAAGCCGTAACGTGACTATTTCGGATTGTGTGCTTGATACGGACGATGATGCCATTTGCTTTAAAAGTGAAGACCCTGATTTTGTGGTGGAAAATGTTACAGTTAAGAACTGTGATTTGTCTTCCAATTGTAACTTTATAAAGTTTGGAACAGCCAGTGCCGGTGGTTTCCGCAATATACGTGTGTATGATTGTAATTTGCACAAATGCAGTAAATCTCTTCTGCGTTTTTGGGAGAAGATTGTGCCTGGAGTTACAGATCCGATTACAGGAATTGCAGGAATGGCGCTTGAGGTAGTTGATGGTGGATTTATGGAAGATGTCATTATCTCAAATATTGACATGAAGGATGTGCAGACTCCTATATTCATCCGTTTAGGCAGGCGAAAAGCCTCGGAGAATTCGTATTTGAAGAATGTAACCATAAAGAATATTACTGGAACGACAGCCAGTCATATTGCAAGTTCCATTACTGGAGTTCCCGGCCTGCGTGTAGAAAATGTATGCATTCAAGATGTAAATTTGCAGTTGAAAGGAGGCGGAAAATTAGCGGATACACGGGTGGATGTTCCTGAAAAAGAGGACGCTTATCCTGAAAACCGAATGTTCGGAGTCATGTTACCAGCCTATGGCTTTTATATACGGCATGCGGATAATATCCATTTAAAAAATGTCACGTTATCTACCTTTGGCAATCCGGAAGAACGGTACGCAATTGTTGCCGACGATGTCACACAGTTGAGTTTTACAGATTGTCATTTACAGAAACCGTCAAGCGGGCTCCCTATAGTCCATTTGATTGATAGCCAAGATGTGACTATGCCAGATTCATGGCGTTAGTTTGTGAATAGAAAAACAGTTAATATAGAATGTGATGAATAGATTGTTCCTTTTTATAACAGCGCTTTTCATATTTATGCCCCTCAATGTTCTGTGTGCAGACGTGTCGGCAAATGCAGACCGTATCTGCTTGGATTCTGAAGCAGGGCACAGAGGGGAGTATGTATGGAAAATGAAAAGAGACAGCGAAGTAAAAGTTCCCGCTGCCGAAGTATCTTCTTTGGCCTACAGCACGGAGGAATGGATGCCGGCCATTGTTCCCGGGACAGTATTGACGTCATTGGTACATAACGGGGTATATCCCGAACCTTATTATGGCATAAATAATAAATTGTCGGTTGGGAAGATCCCCGATATATCGGATGTAGGGCGGGAATTTTATACTTATTGGTTCCGTACAGAGTTCGATATACCCCAGTCTTTTGAAGGAAAATATATCTGGCTGCAACCTGACGGAATCAATTACCGTGCCGAATTTTGGATAAATGGCCATCTGTTGAGTGTGGTGAACGGCATGTTCACAAATGATTATATCAA
The DNA here is from genome assembly GCA_949289345.1 of uncultured Bacteroides sp. GTDB lineage: Bacteria > Bacteroidota > Bacteroidia > Bacteroidales > Bacteroidaceae > Bacteroides. The sequence goes on along the minus strand of CASENS010000069.1, from coordinate 15,974 downwards.
CGTAACAGACTTTGTTGAGGTGGGAAAGACGAATGTGTTAGCCATTCGTGTTTATCCGGTAGATGAGCCGGGAACGACCAAACCCAAAGCGTGGGGAGCAGCCGGAGAATTTCATAATGGCGGAAACGGAAATATTGGACTTAACACCACTATGCTGATGTCTGTAGGATGGGATTTTACGTTCATGGATGGCATCCGGGACCGTAATACAGGCATTTGGCGGAGCATTTCGCTTTATGCTACGGGAAAAGTTGCATTGAGACATCCTTTTGTGAAGTCCGAACTGGAAAAACCGGGTTATGATGTTTCCCATGAGACTATTTCCGTAGAAGTTGTTAATCCCAGTAATTCCATGTCACCCGTTAAAGGGACAATACGTGGGGAGTTGGTGAATGAGAATGTTGTTGTAGAGAAGGATTTCACTGTTTTACGTGGTGAAGAGAAAACGATTACTTTTAGTCCGGAGGATTTCCCTCAGCTCATTCTTCAAAAGCCCCGTTTATGGTGGCCTCTTAATAAAGGTCCTCAAAATCTATATGATTTGAAATTGACCGCTTACGTTGACGGTGTGGCATGTGACTCGGTTACGACTCGTTTTGGTATCCGGGAAATTACATCCGATCAATGTACCCCTGATAAATCTCGTACATTCTATGTCAATGGGAAACAAATCTTCATTCGAGGAACCAATTGGATACCCGAAGGGATGCTTCGCGCTTCTGATGAACGGACTTATGCCGAACTGCGATATACTAAACAAGCCGGAATCAACCTGATCCGTTTATGGGGAGGAGGTATCGCGGAATCAGATTATTTTTATCAGTTATGTGATGAAATGGGCTTCTTGGTATGGCAAGAATTCTGGATGACGGGTGATACACGGCATCCTCAAGATAAGTCTGTCTATCACAATAATGTCGCATCTACAGTGAAACGCATTCGTAATCACCCTTCTTTAGCCTATTATGTATCTTCGAATGAAAGTTCAGAAGTTACCGGCACGCGTGAACTATTGGAATTGTTGGATGGTACACGTGGGTATCAGATGCAATCGGAATGTGATGGCGTACATGACGGCAGTCCCTATAAACAAGTCAACCCTATGCAGCATTATGAAAATACGGCTTCAGAAAGAGGAAGCCGGATAGACGGATTTAATCCGGAATACGGCGCTCCCACGTTGCCTATAGTAGAAATTTTGCGTGAAATGATGGATGAACAGGACTTATGGCCTATCAACAAAGAAGTGTGGGACTATTTAGACGGAAACGGTTTCCACAAGATGACAACTTTGTACACTGATTTAGTAAATCAATATGGTATGTCCAGTTCCATTGATGAGTTTGCTCAGAAAGCTCAGTTTGTGGGTGCGATGAATTCAAAAAGCATCTGGGAGTCATGGAATTATAACAAACTTAATTATGGTGACAGATTCTGCTCCGGACTACTCTTCTGGTATCATAATTGCCCGGTGCGGCAAGTTTGTGCCCGTATGTGGGATTGGTCTTTGGAGCCGACCGCTTCGCTTTATCATACGGCGAATGCGTTGGAACCTTTGCATGCGCAATTCGATTATTTGAAAAATACGGTATCGGTCGTTAATGATTATTATAATGGATTTTATGATTATACGGTAGTGGCAGAGGTATATGATATTGAGAGCAGGAAACGGACGGAATGCTCCAAACGTATTGATATTCCCGCCGATGGTGTTGTTAATGATGCATTGGCTATTCATTTCCCGGAAGATATTTCTCAGGTACATTTCATTAAACTCAGATTGAAAAATGAGAAAGGGGAAGAAGTGTCATCAAACTTCTATTGGCGTTCTAATGATCGTTACGATGGGAAAGAAACGGTTACGGGACCGGCAACATCGGGATTTGAGTCTTTATCTCAGCTCAAGCAAGCCCGGTTGAAGACATCCTATAAAGCCAGAAAGGAACAAGGTAAATTTGTTGTTGATATTTTTGTTAAGAACGTATCTCATTCTATTGCCTTTTTCAATCAGATTCAGTTACTTGACACAAACTTGAAACCTGTTCGGCCTTCATTCTATACGGATAACTTTTTCTCTCTTTTGCCTGGAGAAAATAAAAAAGTAACGATTGAAACCAGTATAGAGAATTTATTAACATCTCCGGTGTTAGTAATTAAAGGGTGGAACATAGCGCGAAAACAAATTCAATTATCATCTCAGAATTTCCAATAAAGAAATGAAAAAGAGGCTTATCCTAATTTTATTGTGCGGTTTGGCATGTTGCAGTATAGTGATCGCACAACCCGTGCGTCAATATTTGTATGAAGGCTGGGAGTTCCGGCAGGCCAGAGGAGTTAATTGGTACCCTGCCAAAATTCCGGGAACTGTGCATACGGATTTGATGAGTAACAGGCTTATTGAAGATTCGTTTTTCCGGCTTAATGAAAGAGGTGTTCAGTGGGTGGACAAAGAAGACTGGATTTACCGGACTGCTTTTGACCTTACTCCTGAAATTTGGAACAAATCGAATATCGTACTCCGCTTTAACGGCTTAGACACCTACGCAGATGTAACGTTGAACGGGAAAAAACTGTTGTCGGCGGATAATATGTTCCGGGAATGGCAAATCGATGTAAAATCGTTGCTAAAGGAAAAAGGGAATGAACTGCAAATATACTTTCATTCTCCTATAAAAATTGCGATGCCGCAATGGGAGAAGTTACCGTTCCAATATAGAAGTTCTAATGATCAATCTGAAAATGGAGGCCTTTTTGATCGTAAGGTTGGAGTTTTTGTCCGTAAGGCGGGCTATCATTTTGGCTGGGATTGGGGACCTCGGTTGGTTACTTCCGGAATATGGCGCCCTGTTTTCTTGGAGGCTTGGGATGACATGCGCATCAACAACGTATTTTATCAACAGCTTTCAGTCAGTGCTAAAAAAGCGTCTTTGCAAGTTTCTATTGAAATCTTGTCGGACACAGAAAAATGTGCTAATGTATCTGTCCGAAACCGAACCGATAACAGGATAGAAGTGGAACAGACAATTCGGTTGCAAAAGGGTATGAATAAAATCCAACTGCCTTTTACAATAAAATCTCCCCGTTTATGGTGGAGTAACGGGTTGGGGGATCCCTTCTTATATGAGTTCGCTGCTGTAATAAGAACCGATGAGTGCGTCAAAGATGTGGTTCAAGAACACATCGGCATTCGCTCGTTGAAAGTCGTTACTAAGCCGGATAAGCAGGGTGAAAGCTTTTATTTTGAATTGAATGGAGTTCCGGTTTTTGCGAAAGGTACAAACTACATTCCGGCGCATAGTTTTCTGCCTGCTGTAACCCGGGAGGATTATGAAAAGATTGTTAAGGATGCCGCGTCTGTCCACATGAACATGATCCGAGTCTGGGGAGGAGGCGTTTATGAAGATGATGCTTTTTATGAGTTATGTGATCGTTATGGCATTTTGGTGTGGCAAGATTTTATGTTTGCCTGTTCCCTTTTTCCGGCTGAAGGTAAGTGGCTGGAGAATGTGCGTAGGGAAGCGATCGATAATGTGCGCCGTTTGCGGAACCACCCATGCATAGCTCTATGGTGTGGTAACAATGAATGTCTGGATGCATGGTTCAATTGGAATTGGAAAAATACTTATGACAAGCAAAATCCCGCTTATTCTGAATTAATTTGGAAGCAATTCAAGAACTTGTACTTTAACACCTTACCTGCTGTCGTAGCGGAACATCATCCGGGTGCTTGTTACCGGAAATCATCACCTTACGCTGATGATCAAGGGACACGCAATCATGCTGTTGGCGATATGCACTATTGGGATGTTTGGAAAGGACTGAAACCGCTTACCGAATTTGCTTCCGAGCAAAGCCGTTTCTTCAGTGAGTATGGCTTTCAGTCATTTCCGGAGTTCGAATCAATCAAACAATATGCTCCAATACCGGAGGATTGGCGGGTTAGTTCGGAAGTAATGATGTCGCACCAGCGTGGAGGAATCCAGGCTAACCAACGCATAAACGACTTCTTGCTTTCTGATTATCGTGCTCCTAAAGATTTTCAATCCTTTACTTACTTAAGCCAGCTTTTACAGGGCGATGTTATCAAAATGGCAATGGAAGCGCATCGTCGCAATAAACCTTATTGCATGGGGTCGCTTGTTTGGCAACACAACGATTGCTGGCCGGTAGCTTCATGGTCAAGTAGAGATTTTTATGGACGTTGGAAAGCGCAGCACTATTTTACTAAGAAAGCGTTCGCCGATCTTTTAGTTTCTCCTTTTCAAGAAGAGGGTAAGTTGAAAATCTGGGCTATATCTGATCGCTTAAATCGGGCTTTAGGTCGATTGACAGTCCGTGTTATCCGATTAGATGGACAAGGGGATATTCTCACCCGGGTAAGACGTGTGACCATACCGGCTAATGCCAGTACGGTAGTGTGGGAAGAAGATCTTGACGAATTGTTGCATCTGGTATCTCCTAAGGACGTAGTGGTGAACGTAACCTTTTCTGATGAAAAAGGTTGTTCATATACAAATAACTATTTCCTTGTTCCGCAAAAGGAACTGAGATATCATCCTGCGGAAATAGCAAAGAGTGTGAAACAGATACCTGGCGGATATGAAATTACGTTGGCCTGTGATGTATTCGCCCGAGGGGTATTCCTTTCCATTAGGGATGATGTTACGAATTTCTCATCAGACAATTACATGGATTTGTTGCCTGGTGAACCTTTAACTATCAAAATGATGACAAATTTGTCGGAAAAAGAATTCTTAAAACGTTTGCAAATACGCTCTTTTACAGATGCTGTTGCGCTGTAGTCTTATGAAGTTTGGGCGTTTGGGGACATGCCGCTGGCTCCTTCTTCCTCGAAAAGGAAAAAGTGGGTTGGCGGCAATTTCCTTGGCAACTTCTCTTCATTTGTATGCCAAGTTTTAGGTTGATAATTTGTAAATGCCAAGTTCTTTTCCTAATATTGCATGACATTTATTTGTGTATCTGTACATGCAATAGTTGGTTTTATTAACTTAGTCGATGAATTATGAAAAAATACGGCCTTTTTTTATTGGTCACTTTGATAACCTTTTGTATTCGGGCGAACAATCTCCGGCAAATCAATAATCACGATGGTCTCTCCAATAGTTCCATTTCTTGTCTGTATCAGGATAGTGAGCGTTTTTTATGGATTGGCACCTATGACGGACTGAATATGTACGATAGTCGGGACATTTACATTTATAAACCGAATATCAATGAGCCGTATAGCCTTTCCAGCAATGTTATTCGAAACATCATAGAGACGGAGAATGCCTATTTATGGGTCAGTACTAAAAATGGTATTAACAAACTGTCCAAACGAAGCAAGCAGGTTGAGGCTTATTATGATGACTTTGGAGAAAATTCATATATGGCTAAGGATGGCTATGATAACCTGTACATTTTAGGTAAGCCGGGCACTCTTTCACTATATTCTAAACAGTCGAAATCGTTTGTTGATTTAGCTATTCACCCGGATATTGATCTGAACAGTGCGTCAGGCATGTTGATTGATGCCGACAATACTATATGGATTAATCATAAAGGCGTTTTGGAAAGATATACGGTTGATAATGCCTCGGGTGAACATCCTTCAATCAGTCGTCAATCCGATTTTATGCATTCTCATCCCATTCTGTATTGTTTTTATCGTGACCGGCAAATAGTTTTTATAGACAGTGTTTATCAATTGTATACGATAACGGCGCAAGGAGTACGAAAGATAAAGGATATACATCAGTTGAGTACGCATGGTGAAATAGGGGACGTCATTTTTGACGGACAAGATATCTTGATAGCTTTCAAGACTAATGGACTAATCCGATTGAATGCGGATGCGGATTACGGATTAGAGACAATTGATATTAATTGTGGCGTGTTTTCCTTATGGAAAGATGGAGCGCAGGACATTATTTGGATTGGTACAGACGGACAAGGAGTCTACGCTTTGACCAAAGGTGAGTTCGCGTTTCACAATATATCATTGAATGAGCTTCCTATCAATAAGAAGAGACCGGTGCGGGCTATTTATGCAGACCGACATAAATCTCTATGGCTTGGTACGAAAGACAATGGTATCATACGGATTAGTAATTATGATACGGCGCAGAGCTATGATCTATCCAATACGGAACATTTTACGACTCAAGACGGCTTGAACAATAATGCGGTGTTCGCACTTGTGCCCAGTCGGTATTACCCGCTTTTGTGGATTGGTACCGATGGACCGGAGCTGAATTACTACTCGTATGCGGATAATCGCATACATCAGCTTGTTAATCATACCTTATCGGATATTGCGAAAGTGCATGCTATAGCTGAAACATGCGATTCTTTATTATGGGTCGGGTCCGGAAGTGTGCTATTGCGTATTCATTTCATTTATAAAGCGGGAAAAATGGAGGCCAAAAGCATACGTCCTATCTATTTCCGCATTCCTAACCGGCAACAATATAATCAGATTTATGCCATTGAGGCGGAAAGTGATTCTATATTATGGGTGGGGATGAGAGGAAGCGGTTTGATCCGACTTAATACACAAACGGAGACACACCAGGTTTTTTCTTTTGATAGATACAACGTGGCTCCAATGAATGACATACTTTGCATACTTCGAGATCAAAGTGACAATATATGGGTGGGGAGTAGCTATGGACTGACTCGCTTGAAGAGAGATCCGGACACTTGTCAATATGATTACACGAATTTTAATGAGCATGAAGGGTTGCCGAATAATACGATACACGGCATCGCTTTTGAGAAAAAAGAAAAACTATGGATGAGTACCAATAACGGATTGATACTGTTTGACACGAAAGACGCGACATCCCGTTATTTTAACCAACATACAGGGCTTAAAACAATAGAGTTCTGTGATAACGCTTATTACCAGGATAAGATATGCGGTCGTTGTTTCTTTGGAGGTGTGGACGGAATTGTTTGGATAGAAAATGAAGAATACCGGCAAGGTAATTTTACTCCTCAAGTCTATTTTACGAGCTTGCGTATCTTTAATAAGGATTATAGCATAAGCGATTTCGATAATGATGCGGGCGAACCTTCCATTGTGCTTGACCATGACCAAAATTTCTTTGCCGTTTCATTTGTCGCGACTGATTTTATCAATGGAGAAAACAATAGCTATTCTTATAAATTGGAAGGATTCAGTAATGTATGGATAGATACATATTCCAATCAGGCTCAATTTACCAATATCCCTCCGGGCGATTACACGTTGCAAGTGCGTTACCGTGATGGGAACATGTATGACAATGCTCCTATAAAAAGTATTCGCATTACAGTTCGTCCGCCTTGGTATCTTAGTCATTTGGCTTGCGCTATTTATATTTTCTTGGTCGCCGGGGGCGTGTTTTATATCATTTATTATATACGTCATAAATATGAGCTCAAAAGAATTTCCATTACTCGGAAACTGGATGAGAAATATAAAGAGGAAATGTATGAGAGTAAGTTGCGCTTTTTTACTAATATCACTCATGAGTTCTGCACTCCCCTTGCTCTTATCTATGGCCCGTGTGAAAGGCTGCTGCAGTACAATCACTGCGATTCTTTCATTAGAAAATATGTCCAAATTATAAAATCGAATACCGAGCGGCTCAATAGCCTGATACAAGAAATTATTGACTTCCGGCGTATGGAAACCGGACATAAGGCCTGTTATATACAGAAACTGAACATCACGGACTTGTCAAAACAGCTTATCGCGAACTTTGAGGAACTTGCCGAACGAAATCATATCATTCTTAATACGGATATAGAGCAGGGGTTGATTTGGAACAGCGATAAGAATGGGGTGACAAAGATATTGGTAAATCTTATTTCCAACGCTTTCAAATATACGCCTATAGGAGGAACCATACGCATCAGTATATGTGTGCATGACGACCGTTTGCTTATTCATGTTTATAATACCGGAAAAGGCATCAGCCAGGAAAATATTCCGCTCATTTTCAGCCGCTACGGTGTGCTCGATAATATTAAGGAAAACAGTGTCAAAGGCCTTTCATCGCGTAATGGATTAGGATTGGCTATTGTTCAAAGTCTGGTGGAATTATTGCGAGGAACTATTCGGGTGGAAAGCGTAGTCAATCAATATGCTCAGTTTATTGTTTCCCTGCCTAATCTTGAAGTGAGCGGACATTGTGAACCTGCCCTTCAAAACAACCCAGCACCGGTGTCATCCTCTTTGGTTTCAACATCTGTTTCGACAAGCCTTATAGCGTCGGAGTCCGATAAATGCGTTGGAAAAAGAATTCTTATCATTGATGACAATAAGGAGCTGTTGTGGATGCTTAAAGATACGCTCGTTGAAGAATTCTCTGTATTTACCGCGGAAAATGGGGAAGAGGGGCTTCGGATGCTGAAACAAAATCTCCCGGATCTTATTATAACGGACATCATGATGCCTAAAATAGATGGTATCACTTTAATTAAACGGCTGAAAAGTGACAAACATACCATGCACGTCCCGCTTGTCATACTCTCTGCTAAAAATACGACCGATGATAAGGTTGTAGGTATTGACTCCGGGGCTGACGCATATATTCCCAAACCTTTCAGTCCTACTTATCTGAAAAGTGTTATCCACCGGCTGCTCAAGAAACACGAAGAACTGAAACTATACTACAATTCTTCAGCGAGCGCTTTTGATTATTGCAAAGGAAAGGTCTTGGCTAACGAGGACAAACTATTGGTAGAGAAAGCGGCAGAAATAATCAATGCGCATATTGATGATTCGGGATTTGGGGTTGAAGAATTGGCGCAAGCCATGCAGACAAGTAGCCGTAGCCTTTATCGTAAGTTTAAAGAGATTGATTTCCCTACTCCCAAGGATTTCATCAAAGACCAACGTTTGTCATATGCGACAAAACTGCTGACTACAACAACGCTTAGCATTCAGGAAATAATGTATCAGACGGGGTTTAACAATCGCTCGCATTTTTATCAGGAGTTTGCCAAACGTTACGAGCAGACCCCAAAAGAATATCGGAACCGGCATCAACAAAAAAACTCAATTGACGATATAGATATGTGATTATTTGAAATTTAACAGATTGCTGAGGGAAATTCCTTGAGATGAGTAGTTCTGTATGTCGCTTTTTTCTTCTATCTTTGCGCCCAATGAACGAATATATTAATTTAAATGAATAGTATACCGACTGTTACTAAGAATTTGCTGATAATAAATGTGCTGATGTTTCTCGGCACGATGGTGGCCGAAAGTTATCACATAGACTTGGCCGATTATCTGGGACTTCATTTCTTCTTATCGGAGCGTTTCAACGTTGCCCAACTGGTGACTTACATGTTTATGCATGCCGGGTTCACGCACATCTTCTTCAACATGTTTGCCGTATGGATGTTTGGCCGCATTCTGGAACAGGTGTGGGGGCCTAAACGTTTCCTCTTCTATTATTTGGTGTGTGGCATCGGTGCCGGCTTGATACAGGAGGTCGTGATGGGGGTGCGTTATTTCAGCATTGAGTCGGGCATGAGTCCTGAGGCAATTCAGGCTGTGTACGACCAGGGAGCGCAGGCATTGCGTTCGAACATGAATTTCGTAGACCCTGCCATGGGTAGCTTGAACTTGGTGCTGAACGGGCAGACGGTGGGCGCTTCGGGCGCCGTGTACGCCATCCTGCTTGGCTTCGGCATGTTGTTTCCTAACCAGCCCATGTTTATTTTCCCGTTGCCTATGCCCATCAAGGCGAAATATTTCGTCATTGGTTATGCGCTTATCGAACTTTATTCGGGCTTTGCCAACAATGCGGGCGATAACGTGGCTCACTTTGCGCACTTGGGCGGTATGATATTCGGTTTCTTCCTTATTCTATATTGGCGTAATAAAAACAGAGGAAATGGCTTCTATTATAACTGAACTGAAAGATAAATTCCGCCGCGGCAATCTTTGCATGCAACTGATTTATGTCAATATCGCGGTGTTCGTGATAATCTGGCTGGTGGAGGTGCTGCTGATGCTCTTCAACCAAAGCATGGGTGGGTGGCTGTCCTGGCTGGAACTTCCGGCATCTTTCATGCGGTTCTTGGTGCAGCCGTGGTCCATCGTGACGTACATGTTTCTCCATGCGGGCTTCTTGCATATTCTCTTTAATATGCTTTGGCTTTATTGGTTCGGCACGTTGTTCCTGCATTTCTTTTCGGCCAAGCACTTGCGGGGACTTTACATCATGGGGGGTATTTGCGGAGGCTTGCTTTACATGCTGGCCTACAATGTGTTCCCTTATTTCCAGGGGATGGTGGAACATTCGCTCCTGCTGGGCGCTTCGGCATCAGTGTTGGCCATTGTGGCCGCCACAGCTTACCGGGAACCCAACTATCGGGTGGGGCTTTTCCTGTTCGGTACCGTAAAGTTGAAGTATTTGGCGTTGGTGGCCATCGGGGCGGACCTGCTCTTTATCACTTCGGAGAATGGGGGAGGGCATATCGCCCATTTGGGCGGAGCGTTGGCAGGGTTGTGGTTCGCCTCAGCCTTAAGCAAAGGCGTGGACATTACGAAACTTATCAACCGCCTTTGCGACGCTTTGGCCTTGCCTTTCTCTCGCCGTGTCCGGAAACCTAAAATGAAAGTGCATTACGGTGCCGACCGTCAGAAGGATTATGATTACAATGCCCGTAAGAAAAGCCAGTCGGATGAAATTGACCGGATACTCGACAAGTTGAAGAAGTCGGGATATGAAAGTCTGACCGGCGATGAAAAGAAAACCTTGTTTGACGCCAGCAAACGATAAACCTGTCTCATGAAGTTTATCAGACAATTTGTGGTATTGATAGGAGGGGCCGTCAACGGCTTGTTCGTCCTGTTTCTGATAGCTGCCGCATATAGCCCTTACGCTGACCCTGTGTCGCATCCTTTGCGGTCGTGCATGGGGTTGGCGTTTCCTGTCTTCCTGCTGATAAATGTCTGTTTCATGTTACTTTGGCTCATTGTCCGCCAATATAAGGTAGCGTTGTTGCCTTTGGCTGGCTTCCTGCTTTGCGGCGCTTCCATCCGGACGTATATCCCTTTCAATTTTCATGCCGACGAGGTGCCCGAACACAGTTTGAAAATCCTTTCTTATAACGTGATGGGCTTTGATGGAGGGCGTAAAAAAGACGGGGAGAACGGTATCTTGTCTTACCTGCAGAATTGTGGCGCGGATGTCTTGTGTCTGCAGGAATTTATGACCCATTCTGCTCCCAACCTCACGCGGACGGAGATAGACAAGGCGCTGCGCGATTATCCTTATCGCCGGGTAGATAGGTTGGGCGATGCCTCTTACAGTGCCAACAATATAGCCTGTTACTCAAAGTATCCCATTCTCTCGGCCCGTAAACTGGCTTATAAGAGCAATTGCAACGGTTCGGTGGTGTATGAGCTGAAGGTGGGGACGGATACTTTGACGCTTATCAACAATCATCTGGAGTCCAACAAGCTGACCGAAGAGGACAAGCGGGTGTATACGGGCATGCTTGCCGACCCTGAAAAGGAAAAGGTGAAAACAGGTGCCCGCCTGCTGTTGGGCAAATTGGCTGAAGCTTCGGCTATCCGTGGACCGCAGGCCGATGCTGTGGCCGATGCCATACGCGCTTCGTCCCATTCCAAAGTCATCGTATGCGGTGATTTCAATGACACTCCCATCTCGTACGCAAGGCGTGTCATCGGGCATGGCATGAGCGATGCTTTTACCCAATCGGGCCAAGGGTTGGGTATATCCTATAACCGGAATCGGTTTTATTTCCGGATAGACCATATTCTGGTCAGCAAGAATTTGAGGACTTACCATTGCACAGTGGACCGTAACATTCAAGATTCCGACCACTATCCTATTTGGTGTTATGTGGCTCCGGTAGCCCGATAGGGTGCCAAGCCTTGGCGCGGTGAGTAAAAAAAAGGCTTTGAGAGGTAATATATTGTGAAAAAAGAACTATATTTGCAGCCTTGTAAAAGTGTAGAAATTAATTAATAAAGTAATCATAATAAACTAAAAGTAACATGCAAAACAAAGGATTTGTAAAGGCTTTTGCAGTTCTGCTTACATTGGTCTGCGTGTTCTATCTTTCGTTTTCTTTTGTGACTCGTCATTATACGAATAAAGCGAAGGAATATGCGAAGGGAGACCCGCATTTGGAGCAAGACTACTTGGATTCGCTGGCCAATGAGAAAGTGTGGTTGTGGAACTGGAGCTTGAAAGATTGTCGAGAGATGGAAATCAGTTTGGGTCTGGACTTGAAGGGTGGTATGAACGTTATCCTGGAAGTCTCCGTACCGGATGTTATCAAGGCTTTGGCCGATAACAAGACTGATGAAGCCTTTAACAAGGCATTGGCAAACGCTGCCCAACAGGCAAAGACCAGTCAGGATGACGTTATTACCTTGTTTGTCAGAGAGTATCATCGCCTGGCTCCGGAAGGGTCGTTGGCTCAATTGTTCGCCACTCAGCAACTGAAAGACAAGGTAAACCAGAAATCGACCGACGCTCAAGTGGAATCAGTACTGCGCTCGGAAGTGAAAGCTGCTGTTGAGAACTCGTACAACGTATTGCGTACCCGTATCGACCGCTTCGGCGTGGTTCAGCCTAATATCCAGAGTCTGGAAGACAAGATGGGCCGTATCATGGTGGAACTTCCCGGTATCAAGGAACCTGAACGTGTGAGAAAATTACTCCAAGGATCCGCTAACCTGGAATTCTGGGAAACTTACAACTCTCGCGATGTCGCTCCCTATTTACAGTCTGCCGACAACAAGTTGCGTACCGTTTTGGCTATGAATGCCGATACCACGAAGGCTGCAACACCTGTAGCTGAGGAGCCGAAACCCGCTACAAGTACCGCAGATAGTTTGGCGGCTGCTTTGAAAGGTGGAAGCGCTTCACAAGAGGCGGATTTGGCCCAGTATAAGAAAGAACATCCGTTGTTCGCTTTGATGCAGGTCAATCCGAACGGAGGCCCGGTCGTAGCTTATGTCAACTATAAAGATACGGCTGAAGTCAACAAATACTTGGCTATGCCGGAAGTGCAGGCTGTCTTCCCCAAAGATTTGCGTCTGAAATGGGGCGTTGCCGCTGCCGCTTTCGATCCGAAAGCACAGACTTTTGAATTGTACGGTATCCGTTCTACCGAGCGTAATGGCCGTGCCCCGCTGGAGGGTGATGTGATTGTGGATGCTACCAACAGCTTCGACCAGTTCGGTCGTCCGGCTGTAAGCATGACGATGAATACTGACGGTTCGCGCCGTTGGGCACAGTTGACCAAGCAGAACGTTGGCAATAGCATTGCTATCGTATTGGATGGTTATGTATATTCCGCACCGAACGTACAGAATGAAATTACGGGCGGACGTTCGGAGATTACCGGTCATTTTACTCCGGAAGAAGCTCAGGACTTGGCCAATGTGCTGAAATCTGGTAAGATGCCTGCTCCCGCCCACATCGTACAGGAAGACATCGTCGGTCCTTCGTTGGGTCAGGAATCTATTGAGGCCGGTATCATTTCGTGTATCGTCGCCTTTATCCTGTTGATGGTGTACGTTTGCTCTATGTACGGTTTTACGGCCGGTATGGTTGCCAATGGTGCCCTGTTGCTCAACTTCTTCTTTACGTTGGGTATCCTTTCTTCTTTCCAGGCCGCTTTGACGATGTCTGGTATCGCCGGTCTGGTATTGTCGTTGGGTATGGCGGTGGATGCCAACGTGTTGATTTTCGAGCGCACCAAGGAAGAACTTCGTTTGGGTAAGAAAGTGAAAGATGCTTTGAAAGATGGTTATTCTAACGCCTTCTCCGCAATCTTCGACTCCAACTTTACTTCAATCATTACGGGTGTCATTCTGTTCTACTTCGGCACAGGTCCTATCCGTGGATTTGCCACGACGTTGATTATCGGTATCGCTATCTCGTTCTTCACCGCTGTGTTCATGACCCGTCTGGTATTCGAGCATTTCATGAACAAGGGCAAGTGGCTGAATCTGACTTTCGAAACCCGTTTGTCTAAGGGCGTGCTGCAAGATACGAAGTACAACTTCATGAAATATAATAAGACATGGCTTTCTGCGGGATTGTTTATCGTCCTCATCTGTGTGGGCTTCCTCTTCACTCGCGGTTTGAGCCAGAGTATCGACTTTACCGGTGGTCGTAACTACCAGGTGCGTTTCGAGCAGTCGGTTGAGCCGGAGCAGGTACGTGAATTGATGGAAGGTCAGTTTGATGATGCCAATGTAACGGTTATTGCCATTGGAACAGACGGTAAGACGGTTCGTATCAGCACCAACTACCGCATTAATGAAGAAGGCAATAACGTGGATTCTGAAATTGAAGCCAAACTGTATGAAGTATTGAAACCGTTGCTCACGAAGAACATCTCTTTGGAGACTTTCATTGACCGCGACAACCATACAGGCGGCAGCATCATCAGTTCACAGAAGGTAGGTCCGAGTATAGCCGACGATTTGAAGGTGGCAGCCGTATGGGCCGTTATCTTTGCCGTGTTGGGCATCGGTCTCTACATCCTCTTCCGTTTCCGCAACATTGCGTATAGTGTAGGTTCTATCGCTGCCTTGACATTCGACACCATTCTGATATTGGGCGTTTACTCCATGTTCTGGAACATCCTTCCGTTCTCCATGGAGATTGACCAGACCTTTATCGGTGCCATCTTGACGGCTATCGGTTATTCTATCAACGATAAGGTGGTTATCTTCGACCGTGTGCGCGAGTACTTCCACCTCTATCCAAAACGTAATACGTTCCAACTGTTCAACGACTCCTTGAACTCTACATTGACCCGTACGTTGTTCACCGGTTCGTCTACGTTGATTGTGTTGGTGGTAATCTTCATCCTTGGCGGTGAGAGCATCCGCAGCTTCTCGTTCGCTATGATTTTGGGTGTTGTCTTCGGAACATTCTCGTCTCTATTCATCGCTTCTCCTATTGCTTACAAGCTGTTGAAGAAGAATGGTACAGAAACCGAAGAAGCTGTGGCAAAGAAATAAGTCAATCATTCTGAATTTTGAGACAGGCGTTTCCGTGCAAACGGGGCGCCTGTTTTTTTGTTGCCGAAAATGTCGTATCAGGAAGAAAACTACGGGACAATGCCGGGAAGGGGATGATACAGTGCGAAATAGCAAGAAGTATAAGTGATAGATACCCATAGGGTGTTCTGTACAAAATCACCGTATGTTTTGGGGCAAAGGATAGTTAGTTTTGCCTCAAAAGGTTGTATGCTTTCAGTAAAAAGACCGTATGCTTTTTTATTTACAAACAATCGGATTCTTGAATTCAGAGTTTTGGCTTCAGATGTTAGATGTATAATATGTGATTTAGAAAGAAAGCCACGGATGAAACCTGAAATCTAAAACCAGAAATTAATAAAGTTTTTCCGAAACATCTTTCACGCTTTCACCTCCTTTACAAAGCGCTGGCGCACAATGAAATGTGGTGAAGGAGGCTTTCACGGATGTTTCACATGTTAAAAAGTGATGTTTCACCAGATTCCGTTCATTAACAGAGGTTTATACGCTTTGTGAAGGCGTGAAGTTTGCAAGTACAAAAGTGTGGAAAGTGAGGAAAAAGTGTGGAAATGCGTCTGTCTTCACTTTTTCCACACTTTTTCCACACGTCGTTTGCCGGGAAATATCTATTTTTGTTTATTTTTACAGTGATGAAAATATGGATAGAAAAATGACTGGTATCGTAAAGGAAACCAGATTGCTTGCCTATTTATTTTTACGTAAAAATCAACAGCCTAGAAGTGAATGTTTTTTCTGCACCTAGAAAACAATGTGCATTTCTTGGAATGCTTACTTGTAAGCACTCAATTTAGGGCATCCCCCTTTGAAAGGGCACTTTTCAGTGCCCTAAACCGAGTTTTGTTAATTAATTAGCTTTGAATTTACCATTGGCTGGTAGCCAAAGTGATTTTGTCAGGAACCATGTTAACATAAT
>CASENS010000068.1 GCA_949289345.1 uncultured Bacteroides sp. | reverse complement strand
CATAAGTGTTCATTGTTCCGACAATAATCGGAACTGGACCGTCATGCAGTATTGCAAGGGGAAAAGGATATAGAGAGGGATAGACACTCGTTTCCACACACAAAGATAGTCGCGGTCTTGCTTTTCATAGAGGAAATATACTATTTATCGGACAAAAACGGAAATATAGGTATGCCCTACCGTAATTCTTATAACGAGGCTTCCACCTGACTACCGTACTTTTGCAACAGAATAATAAAAATCAAAATATGAACTACAAAACATTAGGACTGAGCGGACTGAGGGTGTCCGCCATAGGATTGGGATGCATGGGCATGAGCCACGCTTGCCAACGGCCTGCTCTCCCGGTATTATACGGAACACGAACGGGATACCCCTCCGAAATCAGAAAAGTTCCGAACGAATGCCTGCTTTAATTGTAACTTGTAGCCCGTAACTGCGCACTTTTAAACGATAAATTGTCATTTACCGAATGTACAAGGACACAGATTACTGATTTTCATACCCGAATTACATGAAAACTGAAGATTTCGGAACAGAATACCTGCAAATATGAATATTTTAGCCTACATTTGCATCCAAAGTAACCCTATAGATAGGAATATAAGCATAATGGAAAAAGCAAAAGTTTATTTTACAGACCTGCGCACTTCGCCCACCTCCAACCTTCTTGACAAGATGGAGCGCCTGGTGAAGAAAGCTGGAATTACCCGTCTTCCGCTTAAAGACAGTTTTGTTGCCATCAAAATACATTTTGGCGAACCCGGAAACCTGGCATACATCCGTCCCAACTATGCCGCACGCATGGCACAATTGCTCCGAAGCTATGGAGCCAAACCTTTTCTTACGGATTGCAACACACTTTACTCCGGACGCCGAGCCAATGCGGTGGACCACTTGGAGAGCGCCATGGAGAATGGCTTTAATCCCATCTCCGCCCAATGCCAAGTCATCATCGCCGATGGATTGAAAGGGACTGACTATCGCGAAATACCCATCAACGGAAAGTATTGCAAAGCACCCAAGATAGGAACAGCACTGGCTGACGCGGACATCATTATCAGCATGACCCACTTTAAGGGGCATGAGCAAGCCGGCTTCGGAGGCGCATTAAAGAACTTAGGCATGGGCGGAGCCGCTGTCCCCGGAAAACTGGAACTGCATGCTTCGGCACAACCCAAGATTGACACCGGACATTGCATCGGATGCAACATCTGTGTAAAACATTGCGCCCACGACGCTATCCACTTGAACGCTGACCACAAGGCCGAAATTGACTATACCAAGTGTGTGGGATGCGGACAATGCGTAGCCCTGTGCCAACACGATGCCGCCATCGTGGGAAGTTGGGA
Organism: uncultured Bacteroides sp.; assembly: GCA_949289345.1. Lineage (GTDB taxonomy): Bacteria > Bacteroidota > Bacteroidia > Bacteroidales > Bacteroidaceae > Bacteroides. The sequence goes on along the minus strand of CASENS010000068.1, from coordinate 7,187 downwards.
TACCTCGGAAAACATGAACTACAAGATAGCGGAATACACACAAGCCATCTTGAAAGACAAACCCCATTTCCACGTGAGCTTTGTGATGAACGTATCGCCCGAGTGTGATTGCTGGAACCATAACGATGCCGCCATCATCCCCGACTTAGGCATCCTGGCCTCCACCGACCCCGTAGCCTTGGACCAGGCCTGCGCTGACTTGGTGAACCAGACACCTGTATTGCACGGCAACAACGTGTTGGGTAACAAACACGAGCATGAAGACCTGTGCGGATGCGACAAGTTCCGCTTGATACATCCCAACACCAATTGGCAGGCCGGCCTGCAACATGCCGAAGAGATTGGCATCGGAACACGCGACTATGAACTGATTGTATAATCCTTATAAAAACATGACGATTATGAATACATCCGTTAAACTTTATTCTTTATCATTCGGAAATGTCAAGACATATCTGTTCGCATTTCTTTTTGTAGCAGGCAACATCATCCTGCCCCAACTCTGCCACTTGATTCCCTTGGGAGGTCCCACGCTGCTTCCCATCTATTTCTTCACACTGGTGGCAGCCTATAAGTTCGGCCTTCGTGTAGGACTGCTGACAGCGTTGCTTTCTCCGGTGCTCAATCATTTGCTGTTTGCCATGCCGGCCGCCGCAGTATTGCCCGCCATCCTGGTCAAGTCCGGAGTGCTGGCTATAGCCGCCTCGCTCGCAGCCCGCTACACACGCAGTGTCAGCCTTCTTTCTTTGCTGGGCGTAGTGCTGGCTTATCAAGTCATAGGCACCGCTTTTGAATGGGCATTTACCGGAAGCTTCTATGCAGCCGTTCAAGATTTCCGCATCGGCCTTCCCGGTATGTTACTGCAATGGGTAGGCGGATATGCCTTGCTGAAAGCAATTGCCAAAAGATAAAGCGAAAACCGGGAAAAGACCGTAGTACAGGTATTCAATATTAAATGCCCATGTATCATTGGATAAATGACAAAGTATCCAATGATACATGGGCGTTTATTCAATCTCATTCACGGCTACGCCCGGAAAGAATGACATAAATTACGACCGGAGCACCGATAATGGGAGTTACGGAGTTAAGCGGTATAAAACCGGTACTGCCTGGCAAAACACAAACTAAATTGCAAAGCAATGCTACAACAGCACCCGTCAAAAGCGTCATGGGCAACAGGATGCGATGATTGGAAGTACCCAACAACAGACGGGCAATGTGGGGAACGGCAAGGTCGATAAAAAGAATAGGGCCGCAAAAAGCGGTCGTAACAGCAGTCAACAAACCGGTGATTACCAACAGGACATTACGCACGCGACGTACATGGATACCCAAATTCTCAGCATAACGTTCGCCCAACAACAAAGCGTTCAAAGGTTTTACCAATGACAAAGCCGCCACAATCCCTATCAATGCCACTAAGGCGAACCATGGCATCTGACTTAATGACACTCCGCCAAAGTTACCCATGCCCCATAACATATACGACTGGACACCTTCCGCGGTAGAAACATAGTTCAACAAAGCGACAGCCGAGGAAGCCAAATATCCTATCATGATGCCCGTTATGAGCAACATCACGTTACTGCGAATCAATAAAGAGAAAAACAGGATGAGTGACATGACGGCCATGGCACCCACAAACGCGCCCGCCAACAGAGAAAAGAAACCGGAAAGGCTGAACGCACTTGCCGTGACACTACCGCCCAAACATAAAGTCACCAGCGCAACACCTAAACCGGCACCGGAGTTGACTCCCAATATGGAAGTACCCGCCAAAGGATTACGGAAAAGAGTCTGCAACATCAAACCACACACGGCCAATGCGCTTCCCGACAACATGGCGGTAAGCGCTTGAGGCAAACGCGCTTCCCACACAATGTAGCGCCAACTTTCCTTCACCTCGTCATTCCCCAGCAAAATACGCACCACATCGCTTACCGGGATAGACACTGAACCTATCAGTAAATTGGCGGCAAACAAAAGGAGCAACGCCAACGTCAACAATAATCCGTATCGAAATGACTTATTCATAATAAAATCTTTAAATGGGAATTTAGCCCCCACCAAACCTCCCCCCGTGGGGGAGGCTTTGAATACTAAGTAGAATACAATAGCTCCCCCACGGGGGGAGTTGAGGGGGCTTCTAAATTATCATTTCTCCTCCAACAACGAAAAATACCGTAACCCGTCTTTTAACTGGATTTCGGGATGAAGAATCTGTATCAGATCAGCCAACAAACGGTCGGGATGGAAAGGTGTTTCTTCGTAATAGGAAATCCGAGCCGTGTTGCAACCATAAATCTTACGTTCTCTAAACGCCTTGAAACGGGCGTAACCGGCATACTCCGCCTCCAAGTCGGCATACGTCATGTCCTGCGGACGATTGTACTTGACAATCCAAATATCAGACTCGCCGGCTTTGTCATACACTGTTTCGAAGGACATGGGTACCGCCCCGCCCTGCTTCAAATAGGCAAAGGCATAACGTCCGCAGGCATCCTCATACATGCGCCCCATCGTAGTGTGCGCACCGGAAATGTACCACACGGAACCATACTTCAAGTCGGCCAACAAGGAATAGGAAGTAGACGAAACCAGGGCACGGGATTTCAACCGCTTATAATTGTCCTCTACCCCGGCAAAAAGACTATCCGCACGGGCAGAAGCTCCGTACAGCAAGCCGTAAAAGCGCATCCATTCCGCACGCCCCAACGCCGAAGTTTCCATGTAGTCGGCACACTCGATGATGGGAACACCCAGCTTTGCCAAGCGTCCATATCCGTTATTATCCTGATAAGGCGAAAGAAGGATGGCGTCGGGATGCAAGTCTATAATGCGTTCAATGTCCGGATTGGCACTTGCACCGCAATCCACAATCGTGCCCTGTTGACACCCTTCTTGAACAAAAGGCCGACGCATATATTTCAAATCGCATACGCCTCCAATCTGTTTCTCCGCATCCAATTCCTCTATCAATCCGGCATGTACGGCCGAGTAAACCAAAGAATTTGCCAACGGTATCCGCACAAGTGTCCCTTTGGGAAGTGTACGGGGAAGTTTCTTGTCCTTCGGCACCAATATATAGGTATGTAAGGTTTTCAACGTATCCCACGGATTGCGCAACGTAGCCAAGGTATAATCGGGATAAACCACCATCGTCAGGTTTTCGGCATAATGCATAGCCAAAGTATCGCCCCCAGGCATGGAAGCCGATACCCCGCCTGCCCTCCGGCACGAAGCCATCAGGAGCAAGACAGGGAAAAGCAAAGCTACGAAATACTTCATCGTTCCGACGTTAATCGAGGAAAGACATGTACACTGCTCCTATTCCTACTTCATAAGTCCCCGTCAACGTACCGTCCGAAGTATAGGCATTAACGTAACTCGGTGTATTGTAAGAAGCGAAACCTCCCACCAATGTATAAGAAGTGATGTAGATGTTTCCGCTTTCGGGGTGCACGGCAAGACCTGCGGCAGAATCTACAGGGGTAGAAACAAATTTCGCATTCTCTACCGCCCCAGTTACCGTGTTATATACGATATAGGACACCTCCGTAGCACCAAAAGGCGCATTGATGGTGTAGAGCGAGTTACCACGCACAGCCATGATGGTTGCCTGAATGCCCATCTCCGAAGCCTCGTCCGAGCTGTCAATCTTCCATATCGAAGCGGGATTAACTTCACTATAATCGCCCATACACAACACGATAAGGTTGCCCGAAGCGTCGGCTACAATCTTGCTAGGATTCATGCCTACGGAAATCTTCTTCTCTTCCTCGAACGTGGAAAGCGAAATTTTCGACACGCTAAAACCGTCGGCATAGCCGGCCTGCCAGTTGTTGCCGTCGGAGTTTGTCACATACAGGTAGCCGCCACTGATTGCCATTTCCTCCGGATTGGGGCCCACCTTCACTGTCTTGTCAATGGTGTTCGTAGTAGGGTCAATGCGGGAAACATGGCCGGTCTGCATGGACACATACACGTACTCGCCATCGGTCACGATGTCGCGCGGACTGCTCCCTTGCGCTTCCTCAGGACGAATTTGAAATACGCTTACCAAGGTGTTCTTATTCACCACCTCAATGGTATTGGAAGCAGACACGGCAATGTAGAGGCTATCATCCAACACTACGCCGTCCTGTACCGTAGAGCCGAGGCTGCGCCCGTTTGCAGAAAGGAACGCATTGTTGGTCACTATGTCTGTCTGCACGTCAATGAAAGAAAGGCTGCCATCGATGGAATATCCTTCATTTCCGGTATTATAGACAAACACGCCTTTTTCTATCTGAACCGGGGTATCCGGGTCATCCGAGGGATTTTCATCGTCACTACATGCCGCAAAGGTCATCGGCAAAGCCAGCGCCAGCAGAGCCAGCATCCTGAAATGTTCTTTTAAGTTCACCATATTGTTTTACTTTTTAAAATAAATATTGATTGAATCAGAAATTGATTCCGAGACTCACTTTATAGGAGCGTCCGGGCATGGGATAGTTTTTCACAATGCTATATTGTTTGTTTCCAAGATTCTGCACATCCAAACGCACGGAACAACCCACCCGATTCCACTTGAAGGAGCGGTACATGGCAATGCCACATTCTATATATCCCTCCAATTCATTAGTTTCGGTATTCTGTACGGAGGCATAACGCCGGTCCACTCCCGTAGCATGAAAGGCCAGGTTGACGTAAGGATTCTCCCACGCCACGGAGAACGCGCCCGAATGTTCCGGTGTGTAAGGTATCTGGTCTTCGTAATATACGGAAGAAGGGTCGGTCTTATCAACGGCTTTCTGAAAGGTATAGGAGAGAGTGGAAACCAAACGGTGCCGGGGAGCCAATCGGAAAGTACCGTCCAGCGTAGCATCCATGCCCCAAATGTCAACACGACCCAAATTGACCATCGTCCAAAAAAACATATTGTAAGGCATGGCCACAATCTTGTTCTTCACGTAATTATAATAACCGTCTACCGAGAAACTCATCCCTTCCAACCAGAAACGGGATGACGTGTGCGCATAAGTCAATCCCACATTGTATTGGCGCGCCACTTCGGGATTTAAATCCCGCGTTCCCCACCGTCCGAAATAATTCTCGGTGAAAGTGGCCACACGGAATATATCTTTGTACGAAGCACGCACACGCACATCGTGTTCCTCCCAAGGTTTCCACGAGACGGATATGGACGGAGACAAACGACGGGCATCTTTGGCAGGGTCTCCTCCATGAGCTTCGTTCAAGTAGAGCGAACCGAGCAAAAGTGCGGTGGCCGTCAGACGTGAAGTACGATAACGCACGGCTAAAGTCTGCAGCACTGTATGCCGATAAGGCCTCACTCCCGACGTGGCATTCGACGTAAGATTGTTGAACGAATAATCGGCCGCATAAGAAAATGCCCAATCCGCATGAGGTGTATAAAGTAAGGCGGCAGAGCCGTAATACTCACGCTGATAATAGACATTATTCATCTCTCCATTCGGAAATTCCTCTCCCACGTCGTGGTAATAAGAGGATGCCCAGTTGAACTTTCCGTTGAGCTGGATGGAAAAGCCATTGTTCCAATAATTCATATAGTGGAGCTGGGAAAAGAAATTACGCTCACTCAATTCCTCGTTGCTTACATTATTATAAAGAATTACAGGACCTGGCAACTCGCGGAAGGAGTCGTAATAATACACCTTTCCGTTAAGTACCGCATGTTCGCCAGGACGTGCATAAAGATTCCACTCGCCACGCCAAGTCTCTATGTAATTATTGTTGCGATGTTCCTCGGACACATATTTCCCATTCACCAAAGTAAAGGGATAGCGGTTGTCCGCCCGCATGAAGTCACCGGAGAGGGACATGGATACCCGTTCGGCCAGACGCTGGTCATAACGCACAAAAGGATTAACCAGACCAAAGGAACCTGCTTTTACCTCCGCCTTTACCCGGAAAGGACGTTCAGACAAATCGGGCATCACCGTCTGAAGGCGGATGGAAGCGGCCGATGCCACAGTACGAGCCGGAAGGAAGATGTCCTCATTATCGCCTACGGCCAACGAAAGAGACTGGATATTGTCCAACGAGAAACGCGACAAATCCACTTGCCCGCTCTGGCAATCGGTGATAGTCATCCCGTCATAGGATACGGACGTATGCTGTGAGCCTAAGCTTCGCACAGACACGGTCTTCATGCCTCCTGCACCTCCATAATCCTTCACATTGACTCCCGAAAAGCGACGCAAAGCATCACCAATATCCGTCACTCCCTGCAATGCCAGTTGCTTTTGAGAAAGCATCTGCACGGGAGCCGTACTCAGCATCCTGCGGCGCGAGGCGGAAGCGCTTACCTCCACTTCACCCAGTGCATGCACTTTGCCTCCGATGGTGTCCGGCACACTGTCCTGCGCCAAAACGGAAACGGTGCCCGACAAACATACTCCTACGCACACTACCCTATGTAGCCACGTCTTACCTCTCCTCATAAACATGGAAGAAAATTTTTGGCAATTCCCAACTTCTTACATCCCCCGCTTTCCTCGAACGGACGATTTCTTGACTTTGTTTTGCAGGTCTTCTGACTCATTCCAAAACGTATCGCCTTCCCATTCTTAATGAACAGTGGCCTTGGTACATTGACACGTTTTCTAAGGAACACACAGCAGCGGGACTGTCCGGGAATTTCACCCGATTCCCTTTTCATCCCATCCCCAGAACAGAGGATGCGGAACAAAACGGTGGCAAAGATAGAACATTTCCCAATATATACCAACTGATGCAGGCTTATTTTCACTTCCTAAAATAACTTCTGGTACATATAAAAGGAGAGTGTGTCAAAATGCAAGAACGACTGTCAAAAAGTAATGTCATTCTGAGTGCCCATCTCCTGCGGAAAACCCATTCGATGATGACGGGTAATTAACTCCCCTCCTTCCGGAAGGTTGCTCTCCCCCGATAACGGGGGAGCAAGGAGGGGGTAGGTGCCCACCGGGCGGGGTGGTAGGACAAGAATGGTCCGACCTATTTATTATATAGGAATAGGAGTCGCTTCGCGGCATGTCTTACCTACCACCTCCCCCTGCGGGTACTCCTCCTTCCAGAAGGAGGAGAGCCGGTTACTGCAACTCGTAATCCTGGGCAAAGCGAAGGGTCTCCCGTTTGTTTTTGTGAATGGGAGATGCTTCACATCCGTTCCCTTAGAT
>CASENS010000067.1 GCA_949289345.1 uncultured Bacteroides sp. | reverse complement strand
GTAGAGCAATGACCTCAGGCAAATCCAAATCATAAAAGACTGCTTTCTGACTTCCGATACGCTGGAAACGGGTATCCAGTCCACATCCCACATTGACCACGACCGGATGCGAATGTGTCTTAATAAATCGGCGCACGGCGCGGTCAAAATACCATCCACGCACCACACATCCCACTTCGCTCAACTTTGCCCCGTCGAACTGGGAATAATCATATTCCAGACTGTCTGCCAATCGTTCCGCAGCCTTATCATTCAGAATAGGATTAGCACGACGGCTCTCTTTCGCCCGCATGTATAGCGGAATGAGCAGTGTTTCCGCCACAATGCTCTTAAATTCGTGTTTCTGTTTCATAACTTTGATTTTATAATTAGTGAACGATATTCAGAAATGTTCATAAAAAAAGGAGGAAACCTCCGTGAAGATTTCCTCCTTGTCAGCCGTCCTGATGCGACGGTTTGTTTATATGTACGTTGTCTGTGTTTCATATCTTGATAATAGCCCTCCAGCCTTGAATTTCAAACAGGATATAATCGTGCAGAATGGCCTCCATTTCCTCGGGAGACACCACGTGCATCAGCAGTTCCTCAAACAGGGTGAACATCCACACCGTATGCAGATGGATGATAAAGTCGGATACGGAGGTATTGATTTCCGGATGCCTCTGCTGCATGGAGGCAAACCAGCCTTTGACCAATTCCGTAGAGCGGTCGGTATAGTTTTCGCGAAAACGTTCCAATGAAGAGCCTTGGGCACGGAACAGCAACATCTCCAGCAGGTCACGATGCGTGTTGATGAGCGATACATATTCATCAATACAAGCTTTCAGGTATCGGTCCGAACGCATGGTCATAATGTCCTCGCCCCGTATGCCGTGGTGTTCCTGTAACATGGCTTCCAAAGCATTTAAGACCGGACGGACTACTTCACGGAATAATTCATCTTTGCTTGTGAAGTAGTTATAGATATTCCCGACACCAACTCCAGCTAACTCCGCTATTTCGCGCATGGAAGTTTTGGAATAGCCTTTCTTCTCGAATTGCTGCCTGGCAATCGTCAATATCCGACCCCGTATGTCCTCTTTCAGCACTTGCATTTATAACGAACAATGTCTGTTTTTTAATTTTTTGCAAAGGTACAAGGCTTGAAATTGTCCGGCAATACCTATTTTTAGGGATTTTGTAATATTCAGAGATGTGTCTTTTTTTATATATAAGATGAATTACTTAAAAGCTGTTGTCTTCTATTGGACGGATTGTAATGTATGGTGAATTATTATTGTGATTTCGTATAAGGTAGGAATTCCTGGTTTTCCGGTAGACGGGAAGGTGATAGAGTACATTTCACACAGTACATTGGGGGGGATAATTCTGTGTTTTTTATGTGAAGTTTTACCGTATTTTACTTATATTCAGTGTGTTGTGGTGAAAGGTGTGAAAAATGTATGATGCAGGTGTGAAACATCTGTGAAAGATGCATCTTTCACAGGAATTTGTTGTGTGTCAGTTACTTGGAAGGTTTGTGAAAGGGTGAAAGATGTTCCGGGAAAATCTTTTTTATTTCAGGTTTTAGATTTCAGAATTTATTCGTGGTGATTCTTAAAATCATAAATTTAAAATTTGAACTCCCAGCTGCTTTGTAAACAAAAAGACATACACTGTTTTGCCTCAAATCATACGACCTTTTGAGGCAAAACTAACTATCTTTTGAAGTAAAACTTACTATGATTTGGTTGTTGACAATCACAGCTTGTCCCGGATTTCATGGGTGTTTCTTTACTGTTTCCTTCTTGGGGGCTTGTTGTTTCCATGCATGCCTTTCAGCAGTTCGCGGTGGAAACCCATTTCTGCGCGTTGAATCAGATAAATCTTTTTGTTCGAAAGTATTTTCTGAAACTTCTTGAGGTATTCTTTTTCCATTTTGTCCGATTCAATACGGGTGTCCAGGACTCCTTCCATGATTTCACCATATTGTTCCTCTGTCGTTTCTTTTTCTTTGCCTTTACGCATCAGTTTCCACGCTTCGCCGTTCAATTCTTTTTTGCGGTCTTGAAGTTCGAAGTATAAGGGAAAGAATTTGGCCGCTTCTTCCGGTGTCAGTCCGGCACGTTCCGTTATGAAACTTTGCTGACGTGCTCGAAATTCCTCTTGAGTCAGCCTGGGCCGGTTGTCATCGTTCGCCCATAGCAGATAGGAGAAGCTCAGAATTGAAATTATCAGAATGCTCAGTCTTTTCATCGTCGTTATTTTTACTTTATTGTTTACTATCTTCATCCGTCAGGTATACATACAGGGAATAATCATCCAGCATAGAGTTGTCTATCGCTACATCTATATATTCCATTTCTGTTTCCATGTCCGTGTCATCTGCTAAGACGGATTGCTCGTGTACCGGTACGTCTACTCTGGAAGAGGCTACCCGGATAATCAATGCCGCACCTACAAACATGGCAGCCATGTATACCCATGGGCGGATTTTCTCCCACGTGGTAGGTGTCCGGAAAACATCGGACTTCTCTTTTTCAGGCAGTCGGCTCATCAGTTGGGAGGTGAAACCTTCGAAATAATCTTCGGGTACCCGGAAAGGGTTCTCCATGCCCAGTTCTTTGCGTAATTTGTCTTCTTCTTTCATAAACTTTCTCCTTTCTATTAGGTTAGACGTTATCTGTGTCCGAAGGTTTAAAGTTCTTCTTCCAGTTTTTTTTCTATTTTTTTCACTGCATGGTGATAGGAGGCTTTCAGCGCCCCTACTGTTGTGCCGAAAATTTCAGACATCTCCTCATACTTCATCTCTTGGTAATATTTCAGGTTGAATACCATCCTCTGTTTTTCGGGTAAGGACAACAGGGCTTTTTGCAGCATCATCTGTATCCGGTCTCCCGAAAAGTAAGCGTCGCTTTCCAGTTTTTGCAGCACATCGGCTTCGGGGTCGTCCAGCGACACGGTAGCCTGGGCCTTTTGTTTGTTGAGGAAAGTGAGACATTCATTCAAGGCAATTCGGTATAGCCACGTGGACAGTTTGGCTTCACCTCTGAAATAATCAATATTGAGCCAAGCTTTAATGAATGTATTTTGAAGCAAATCGTTCGCATCTTCGTGTGAATACACCATGCGGCGTATTTGCCAATACAACTGTTCGCTATATTGGGTTACAATCATTTCGAATCCACGCCTTTGCGTTTTTTCGTCTTGCAAAAGTGTCAGTGCCTCTTGTTCATTATAGGTGGGGTTCATAATTGCTTCTATACACATTTATAATAATTAGACCGTCAAAGACGGTAATGGTTTAATTCTAAATGGATATGGAAAGGTTTTCCTTGGCTAAGGAAGTGGAAGGAAAGACTTTGCGGGCTTGTTCCAAGAGTAGAGACTCATCGTCATATCGGGCTGAGAAGTGTCCGATAAGCAAGCGTTTTACACCTGCTTCATGTGCTAACGAGGCTGCTTGTGAAGCTGTAGTGTGGTAAGTCTCTTTGGCTCTGGGGGCGTCTTCATCCGCAAAGGTGGCTTCATGAAACAGTAGGTCTGCTCCTTTAATCTGTTCAATTACGGAGGCCAGCGGAAGGGTATCCGAGCAATAAGCGTACTTGCGTGGTGGATCGGCGGGACGTGTCAGACGGTTGTTGGGAATGACTGTTCCGTCCGGAGTGATAAAATCCGCTCCGTTTTTGATTTTATTCAATTCGTATACGGGAACTTGATAGAAATCGGTCATTTCGCGCAGGATGTGGTTGAGGCTTGGCTTTTCGGCAAACAGGAATCCGCACGTCGGTAACCGGTGGCGTAAAGGAATGGTAGTGACTGTGACGGAACGGTCTTCGTATATCAAGGCCGGCTCACGGGTCTCGAAAGGATGAAACGCAATCCGATAGGTCATTTGTTTGTTGAAGAAGTCAAGCATGGGGTGCAACAATTCCTCTAATCCTTTGGGGGAATGTATGTGTAGCTCAGCCGTACGTCCCAACAGGTTCAATGTGGAAATTAGTCCTAATAAGCCGAAGCAATGATCACCATGCAGATGGGAGATGAATATGTGGTTTAAGCGCGAGAACTTCAGTCTGGATTTGCGGAATTGTAATTGCGCCCCTTCACCGCAATCTATCATAAAAAGTTTGTCACGTATGTTGAGTACTTGCGATGTGGGGAAATGCTTTGTGGTGGGCAGTGCCGACCCGCATCCCAATATATGTAAATCCATTTTCTCCATATCCGGCTGTAAAGACGATGAGGATATACTTCAATCACGATAGAAGATATACTTACTTGACCGATGAATGTCTTCCACGGCAAGGATAAGTATATCTTCAAACTCCTTAACTCCTAAAAATAGTCTTGTGCATTCACTTATACCAGCTTGTCAATAGACTTCGACCTTGGCGGCAAGGGCTTTGGCCTTGTCACGCAAGGCACTAAGGTCGCTTCCTAAAGGCGCGTTGCACACTACTACTCCCATGCGGCGGTTTACGCGTGTCGTAGGTTTGCCAAAGATGCGGATGTCAGTGTCTTCCTCACACGTCACGTTTTCAATGCCCCGGTAATCGGGCTGCTCCTGACTGGCTATGGAGGAAAGAATGACCGCACTGGCTCCCATGCGCAACAGTTTTACACAGGGAATGGGAAGACCTAACACAGCGCGTAAGTGCAATTCAAATTCATTCAGGTTCTGCGTGCCGGCTAATGTCACCATGCCGGTGTCGTGCGGGCGGGGAGACAATTCGGAGAAGTAGACTCCGTTTTCGTGGCTTAGGAAGAATTCTACTCCCCAGATGCCGGCACCGGTCAAGGCACGTGTCACTTTGTCGGCCATAATCTGTGCCTGTTTCAGGTGTTCCGGGTCAATAGGCGCAGGCTGGAAACTTTCACGATAGTCCCCGCTTTTCTGTACATGGCCTATGGGGGGGCAGAACAGTGTAGGTCCGTCCTTTTGAGTGACGGTCAGCAGGGTTATTTCACTATCGAAATTGATAAACTCCTCAATGATGAGTTCCTTAATGTCGCCACGGCTTCCGTTACAACCGTATTCCCAGGCATGATCCAGTTCGTCGGCACTTTTCACCAAGGACTGTCCCTTTCCGGAGGAGGACATAAGTGGCTTCACTACACAAGGGAACCCTATTTCCGAAGCGGCTTTCTTCAGTTCGTCCAATGACTTGGCGTAAAAGTAACGGGCAGTCTTCAGACCTAATTCCTTGGCCGCCAAGTCTCGTATGGCTTTGCGGTTCATGGTGTAGTTGACAGCCCTTGCACTGGGAACCACTTGGATACCTTCTTTCTCGAAGTCGTAAAGTCGTTCGGTGCGGATTGCTTCAATTTCGGGAACGATGATGTCCGGCCGGTGTTTGCGTACAACTTGTTCCAGCGCGTCGCCATCGAGCATACTGAATACTTCGCACGCGTCGGCCACTTGCATGGCAGGCGCTCCCGCATACGAGTCGCATGCAATGATATATTGCCCCAGGCGTTGTGCGGCAATCACAAATTCTTTGCCCAACTCGCCGGAGCCTAATAATAAAATTTTTTTCATTCTAAACACTGTATTGATATGCATAATGTGTCAATGCGCCGATGTGCGGATATGCCAATGGAACTGTGCTGTATCTGCGGCAATGAGTTCCCGTTCCGCAGGGTATTAGTGCCTTGACACATTGGCATATTGAATTACTGATGCTGTTCTCTTAATAAATCATTAACGGTCTTTACCGGATTGAACGTCGTCAAAGGCACTTCCACGAAAACGGTGTTCCAGTCACTCATGGCTCCGTTCCACAGTCCGGGAAGCTCAAGCGCCTTCAAGTCTTTGCCGTTCTTCGACTTTCGCGAAATAAAGCCCGTGGCTTTGTCTACATAGTTTGTTAAGTCGAATTTGTGTCCTTTGTAATCGCGTACGGCGCATACAAGATCCACCGGATTGAAGTGTGTGCCTTCCTCGAACATGGCTTTCTTTTCGGGGTCTGCCATGTCTATTTGCGAGCTTTCGAGGATTTGCAACGAAATGGTGCCATCCGGATTATAGGCCAAGAAAGGACCACCACCCGGTTCGCCCACATTTTTCACCATGCCGCATACGCGCATCGGCCGGTTGAGTTTCTTTTTCAGATAGATGACCAGTTCGGCGTCTTCCAGATTTTTCACTTCCGGATTTTTGCAATATAATTGTTTTTGGAGGAATTGCAAAATTTCGAGTATCTGTTCATGGGTGTACTTGCCTGTGTCCAGCAGTTGCAGATAGGCAAATGCTTTCTGTTGCAAAGCCACCAGCACACCGGCCAGCAATTTTTTGTATAACACCGTGTCGCCCTTCAGCTTGTCGGGTACTACATTGTCAATGTTCTTTATAAAGATGATGTCGGCATCGAGGTCGTTTAAGTTTTCTATCAGCGCTCCGTGTCCGCCCGGACGAAAGACGAGGCTGCCTTTGTCGTCACGGAAAGGCTTGTTGTCCATGTCGGCGGCTATTGTGTCTGTGCTGGGCTTTTGTTCCGAGAAGGTGACGTTATAATCCACGCCGTATTTCTTGGCATACTTCGAGGCTTTTTCCTCCACTAATGCCTTGAACAATATGCGGTGTTCGGGCGATACGGTGAAGTGGATGTTTACTTTGCCGTTCTTGTTGGCCGCATAGAGTGCGCCTTCCACCAGATGCTCTTCTACGGGGGTACGGCTTCCGTCTTCGTAACGGTGGAACTTCAGCAAGCCTTTCGGCAGGGCGCCATAATTCAGACCGGCTGCTTCAAGCAGGGAGGCTACTATGGCTTTATAGTTGCCTTCACTTGTAAGAGCGGGGATGTCTTTGCCTGTATTCTTTTGGCACGCTTCGTTCAAGTCGCCGTAGAATGCAAAATGTTCAATCCGGTCGAAGAATTTCTTTTCGAAATCCGTTTGAGGAGTGTCATACTCCGCACCCAGAAATTCGAACATGTTCTTGAACATACGGCTGGCCGCTCCCGATGCGGGTACAAACTTCACGACGACTTTATCGGTCTGCGTATAAGCTTCCCATGCATCCAGATACTTTTTCTGTCCGTCGGTGTCAGGCGCCAGGATGCCATTCTCCACGGATGCGGCGGAAAATAGCTTCAAGTACGGAAACCCTTTTTCAAAACAAGCCAGTTGTGTGGCTATTTGCTCTTCGGAGATGCCTTTCTTCTTCAGCAGCTCTTTGTCTTGAGGTGTTAACATAGATATATGAATAAGTGATAATGAATTTTTGCCCAAAATTACAAAAAAACGTCGGTTAGCATGAAAAAAATACAGAAAAAAACTATCTTTACGCCAACAAAAAAAGAAAAGGCCATGGTTACTGAGGATTTTTTTACCCCGGAGGAGAAGAAACTTTTGTTCGTCCTCTATCGGAAATTGTTGCGGCTTTCGGGGGATACACTCCTGAAGGGTGATTGTCGTAATTTGAAATTCGATCTTGTACATTCTATACAGGCCGACCACATACACCGCGATGTCTTTGGGTTGAATCCAGTCATAAAAGACATGCAGACCGCTGTTATTGTGGCCGAAGAGATTGGCATGAGGCGAGCTTCGATTTTGGGGCTGATGCTGCATGATTCTGTCCGGTGTGGCACATACACTACGGAAGATATTGAGAGGAAATACGGTGAGGATGTGGCAGGCATTATACGCGGACTGATACGTGTCAATGAGTTGTATGACAAGAGTCCGGCCATCGAATCGGAGAATTTCCGCAATCTTTTGCTTTCTTTTGCCGAAGATATGCGCGTTATCCTTATCATGATAGCGAACCGTGTCAATGTCATGCGTCAGATAAAGGACGCCGATGATGACGAAGCACGGCGTAAGGTAGCCGGTGAGGCCGCTTATCTGTATGCTCCTTTGGCTCATAAGTTGGGTTTGTACAAGCTGAAGTCCGAATTGGAGGATCTTTCACTGAAGTATACGGAGCACGATGTCTATTATCACATCAAGGATAAGCTGAACGCCACCAAAGCTGCGCGTGACAAGTACATAGAGACTTTTATCGGACCGATACAGAAGAAACTGGAGGAAGCGGGACTGAAGTTCCACATTAAAGGACGCACCAAGTCCATTCATTCCATCTATCAGAAGATGAAGAAACAGAAGTGCCCTTTTGAAGGCGTGTACGACCTGTTTGCTATCCGTGTCATTCTGGATTCGCCGATAGATAAGGAAAAGCAGGAATGCTGGCAGGTATATTCCATTGTGACGGACATGTACCAACCCAATCCCAAGCGTTTGCGCGATTGGCTCTCTGTTCCCAAAAGCAATGGGTATGAGTCGTTGCATATCACGGTGTTGGGACCCGAAGGCAAATGGGTGGAAGTGCAGATACGTACCGAACGTATGGATTTGATCGCTGAACGCGGACTGGCTGCCCATTGGCGCTACAAAGGCATTAAGGGTGAAAGTGGTTTGGATGAATGGCTCGCTTCGGTGAGGGAGGCTTTGGAAAGCTCGGATAGCGATTTGGAAGCGATGGACCGTTTTAAGCTGGATTTGTATGAGGATGAGGTTTTTGTATTTACGCCAAAAGGCGACCTCTTTAAACTGGCCAAAGGCGCCACGGTGTTGGACTTCGCTTTTCACATCCATACGCAAGTGGGGTGCCGTTGTATTGGCGCTAAGGTGAATGGACGTAATGTGCAGCTGCGGCAAGTATTGCATAGTGGTGACCAGGTGGAAATCATGACCTCGAATACCCAGACGCCTAAGCAAGACTGGCTCAACATTGTCACAACTTCCAAGGCACGCACCAAGATAAAGCAGGCGCTGAAAGAAATGGCTTCACGTCAAACAGATTTTGCCCGCGAGATGTTGGAACGTAAGTTCAAGAACCGTAAGATAGAGTATGATGACGCTGTCATGATGAGGCTTATTAAACGTATGGGGTATAAGGTCGTCACCGAATTTTATCAGGCTGTAGCCGACGAGACATTGGACGTGAATGACATTATAGACCGCTACGTGGAGCAACAGAAACGGGAAAGTGATGCCCGTGAGGAAATTCAGTACCGCAGCGCAGAGGGATATAATCTGCCTTCTTCCGTCAACGAGGAAACCGCAATGAAGGAGGATGTGCTGGTTATTGACCAAAACTTGAAGGGGCTGGATTACAAGCTGGCAAAGTGTTGCAATCCCATCTATGGGGATGATGTATTTGGCTTTGTCAGTGTCACGGGCGGCATCAAGATACATCGTACGGATTGTCCTAATGCGGCCGAATTGCGCTCGCGTTTCGGATATCGCATTGTCAAGGCACGTTGGGCAGGGAAGAGCCAGGGCGCACAATACCCCATTACCTTGCGCATAGTGGGGCATGATGACATTGGCATTGTCACTAACATTACGTCTATTATTTCCAAAGAGACGGACATAACCTTGCGTAGCATCGGCATCGACTCACACGACGGGTTGTTCTCCGGTACGTTGACCGTCATGGTGGGCGATACGGGGCGTCTGGAAACGCTTATCCGGAAATTGCGCACCGTAAAAGGAGTCAAACAGGTGTCAAGGAACTGATGAAAATGGAGATAATGAAATATATAAAGTGGCTTTTGTTGTTTATCGGGGCGTTTTGCATACTTCCTGGCGAGGCACAGAACAATCCTTATAAGATTAACGATTCGCTCTACACCCGGTATCGGCACATCCTTCGATATCGTAGTGAGTCACGGTGCGTACAGATGGCCGATTCCCTCTATCTGGAAGCCAACCGGATGGGCGATAAGAAAGCCGCCTGCATCGCCCTCACGTTGCCTGTGGCCTATTACTTCAGTGTCAACGACTCGCTGTCGCTGGTCGGTGCCGTGCGCCGGCTGCAAGAAGTCTCCAGGCAGAATGGCTACTTGCAATACTACTATTTCGCGTACAGCGATTACATCATCTTCATGATCAACAAGGGATATGCACTGACGGCGTTGCGGCTTTCCGAAAAGATGCGCGCGCAGGCATTGGAGGACGGGCACGACTACGGCCTTTACTCCTGCCTCCGCATGCAGGGAAACATTTATTTCTCCCGTGGAGACAACCAACGTGGCGCAAGTTGCTACAGGCAGGCCTATGAATACCAGCAGAAGCATCTCCCCGAACAGGATGCTTCACCTTTGTTGCGCTACCTGGCCAAATATTATCAGGTATGTGGAGGTGATTCGTTGGATTTGGCCATGTATTATGCCACTAAAGCCGTAGAACAGGCCAAGACATACGAAGTGAAATTGAATGCGCAGATGGAGCTGTGCAAGATATATTTTAAACTGAAAAGATATGATGAGTTCTTGAAACTGTACGATGAACTGGAAGATGCGGTGGATAAGTGTGGGCGGTTGAATGAGGATGATGTTCTGTGGCTGAAGGCTTATCGGGCCATGTTGGATGAGGATTGGAACGCTGCCTACCAATGTGCTTCACAGATGCTTAACATGCGTAACCGGTTAGACATTCTGATAGTGCTTTCTTCCCGCAAAGGAGATTACCGTCAGGCTCTGTTATATAGCAAGAAGCTTCAAGCGTATAAAGACAGTTTGGCCAGGCAAGTGCACAGCAGCGATTTGTCGGAAATGTCGGTGCAACTGGATAACATGCGCGTGAAGCGTGAGGCTCATAATTTGGAACTGAAAAACACCGAATTGAAACTGAGGAATACCCGTACCTTTATGTTTTCCTCACTGGCTTTTCTGGGTTTGTTAGTCATATACCTCTACAACAGGCATCGGATGGTTATTTCTTTGAGAAAAAACAACCAGGCTTTGACCATTGCCCGCGACAAGGCCGAACAGGCGGTCAAAATCAAAACCGCTTTCATCCAAAACATGACTCACGAAATACGCACACCGCTCAATGCCATTGTGGGCTTCTCGCAATTGCTGACCACTCCCGGCATGCAAGTGGGTGAAGAGGAAAAGGCGGAATTCAGCCGGCTTATCCAGCAGAATTCCGACCTGCTGACAACATTGGTCAATGACGTACTCGATTTGGCCAGCTTGGAAAGCGGAAAGTACACCATGCACTTGTCTTTATGCCGGTGTAACGATGTGTGCCGGGCGGCTATGGCCTCAGTGCAGCACCGCAAGGCGCCTGACGTAGAGATGAGTTTTACGTCGGAAGTCAATGACGATTTCGAGTTGATGACCGATGGAAAACGTCTCCAGCAGGTATTGATTAATTTTTTGACCAATGCGGAGAAAAATACTTCACATGGCGAGATACGTGTGCATTGTTCTTTGTCCGAGAATCCCGGAAAGATGACTTTTTCGGTGGAGGATACGGGCTCTGGCGTGCCGGCTGACAAGGCTGACTTGATTTTCGAACGTTTCTACAAGTTGGATTCCTTTAAGCAAGGCTCAGGTTTGGGCTTGAACATTTGTTCCGTTATCGCGGAACGTCTCCACGGTGAAGTGAAGTATGACGGGACTTACACTCAGGGGGCACGTTTCCTGCTGATATTGCCGCTAAAAGCCACTTGACCGTAAAATTTAAACGGATTTTTATAAGTAAGTGAACAACATTAATTCATACTATAAATGGGAATTTATCAGCCTAAAGTGAATGATAACAAACTCCCCTCCTTCCCGAAGGAGGGGAGTTCAGTTACTGCCACATTTTGATATACCCTCATTACCATTTCTTTATTAAAGCGCACTTCGTGTACTAAATTATCATTTCACCACTTAAAAGAAAGTTCTACAAAATAGCCTTTATACTATCTTGTAGGTATTATTTTTTACAAGAAAGGGGTGGAAAGTAACATGCGCTGTCCTTATTTATGACTTTCATCGGTTTGACTTCCGTAAAGCTTGCCAAAAGTGCTTCTCGCGTGTCTCCGGGAATGTTAGAAACCTAAGGGGTGAATGTTTCTAACATTCCCCCTCTATGTTAGAAACATAGCCCCCTCAGGTTAGTAACCTAAAAAGTGACCCCTATGGAGGTAACCGTTTTTCCATACATACTTTTTACTTTTTAAATCAGCGTGTTTTAATTCGTCAATCATAACATATTGACGGATACTTTCTCACAAATGAAAAGAAATCCCTGCAAATCATACCTACGCATTTGCCGAATGGACCATTTATGTGTGTATAACTGAATATGGTTAGCAAAACTCCCCTCCTTCCGGAAGGAGGAGAGTTCAGTTACCATCTACTCCTAACCGATGAATTATCATTTAGTATAAGGTAAATCTGATGAGTTACTTAAGTACATTTTGTTTATACGATGTCAGTAGTTGAGGAGTTAAGCCGATAGGAAGGTTGTCTGATACATTAAAATATCAGGTTTGACTCCTATAGGGATAATACCAATTATTTCTGTACACTTGCTTACATTAATCATGTTATTTTAACGCTTATTCTGAGGCGCTGACATAAAAACTCAGTAACTTTGACCTCTATAAAAAATTGGAAGCAACAATGAATTGGAAAGCGATTGTATTATTATTTGTAGGCTTGGGTATGGTTACTTTGGCTTACGCTCAGAAGAAGAGGACTTTTTATGTGCCCAAAGCCGGTACATTGGTGGAACTGCTGACCGAGGAGGAGGCCAACCGGATAACCAGTCTCACTTTACAGGGCAAAATTAATGCGGTGGATTTTCGCCATTTGAGGGACGAATTCACATCTTTGCGTGAACTGGACATTTCCAATGCCAGCATCAGTATGTATGCGGGAAAAGGCGGTACGAAGTCGGACAAATTTTACGTTTATCCGGCTAACAGCATTCCGGCTTTTGCATTCTGCCGGCAAGTGAACGACAGTACTTGGACGGGCAAGGAGACGCTGCGGCGCATAGTCCTTTCTGACAAGACCCGTAGCATAGAGGAAGCCGCTTTCAAAGGATGCGACAATTTGAAGATATGCCAGATACGTCGTAAGAAAGCTCCGGGACTGCTTCCCGAAGCGTTGGGTGACAGCCTTACTGCTGTTTTTGTACCTTTAGGAAGCGGTGACGCTTACCGTACTTCGGAGCGGTGGGACGATTTTGCCATTCTTGAAGGAGAGCCTTTGGTGGTAAAAGTGCAGATTGGCAAAATGGAAAGTTTGGCGAGCGTCCTGTTGCGTGAGGGCATTCAGCCCAAAGAGGTGAACTTCCTTTCCATAGAAGGAAAGATGGATGAAGCCGACTTTAAGCTGTTGCGTGACTATATGCCTTATCTCGTGTCGGTAGACATGGCCAAATGCAATGCTACCGTCATTCCCGACTATACGTTTACGCAAAAGAAGTATCTGCTCAACATCGTTTTGCCTTCCGGTTTAAAGACCATCGGTCAGCGTGCTTTTAGCGGATGCGTGCGTTTGGCAGGTACGCTTGTGCTTCCTTCCGAGGTGTCTGCTATCGAGTTCGGCGCTTTCATGGGGTGCGAGCGTTTACGCCAAGTCAAGGTCATGGGGCAAGAGATAACTACTTTGGGAGACAATCTTTTTGGCGACGGGCCGGGAAAACTTGTTTATTGATACATTGGCACATTGCGGGGCTTTGCCCCGCTAAATTGGGTCAGTCCGAAAAACCGGTTGCAAAAGAAGTATCCAAGGATAACCGGCGAAGTATCGTTGGATAAACGCCCAAGTATCCAATAATACTTGGGCGGATAACCAATGATAGTCAGATCGCTGCCGTCAGTCTATAGCTATATCCGTCAATCATTCACAAACGGATTTTCGGACAGTCCCGCTAAAATTCCGTTTATAGTACGAGTAAATACTTGCCCTTTCTTATTCCTTGTACATTTTTTCCCGAAGTGCCTTGATGTGTTCCGAACTGATGTACTCGTCATACTCCATCATCTTGTCTATGATGCCTCGCGGTGTCAGTTCAATGATGCGGTTGGCCACGGTCTGTATGAATTCGTGGTCGTGCGATGCAAAGAGGATATTGCCTTTATATGTCTTCAGGTTGTTGTTGAAAGCCTGTATGGACTCCAAATCCAAGTGGTTGGTTGGGGTGTCCAGGATGAGGCAGTTCGCGTTGCGGAGTTGCATGCGTGCTATCATGCAGCGCATCTTTTCGCCTCCAGACAGGACACTCGCTTTTTTCAGCACTTCCTCGCCTGAGAAAAGCATGCGTCCCAGAAAACTTTTCATGTACACTTCGTTGCCTTCACCAAACTGGCTAAGCCATTCTACCAGATTGAGATCAGTGTTGAAGAAGGCTGTATTGTCCAGTGGCAGGTAGGCTGTAGTGATGGTCACTCCCCAGTTGTAGTGTCCTTCGTCCGGTTTCATGTTCCCGTTGATGATTTCGAAGAGGGCTGTCATGGCACGGGGATCGTGTGAGAGAAATACGATTTTGTCTCCTTTTTCTACGTTGAAGTTTACATCGCGGAACAGCACCGTACCGTCTTCCAGTGTCTTCGTAAGTCCGGCTACTTCCAGTATTTGGTTGCCTGGTTCGCGCTCGGGGGTGAAGATGATGCCCGGATATTTGCGCGATGAGGGCTTTATTTCCTCTACGGTCAGTTTCTTCAGCATTTTTTTGCGGCTTGTGGTCTGCTTGCTTTTGGCTACGTTCGCGCTGAACCGGCGTATGAATTCTTCCAGTTCCTTACGCTTCTCGTCCGCTTTGGCCTTCTGATTTTGCAACTGGCGCAACGCCAGCTGACTGGACTCGTACCAGAAGCTGTAGTTGCCCGCAAAGAGATTAATTTTTCCGTAATCTATGTCTACCGTATGCGTGCATACCGAGTCCAGGAAGTGTCGGTCGTGGCTCACCACTAGCACCGTATGTTCAAAGTTTGACAGGTATTCTTCCAACCACGTCACGGTCTCCATGTCCAGGTCGTTCGTGGGTTCGTCCAGCAGCAGGTTATCCGGATTGCCGTAGAGAGCCTGCGCCAGCATCACGCGCACCTTTTCTTTGTTGTTCAGTTCGCTCATCTGTACGTAGTGTTTGTTCTCCTTGATGCCTAATCCGCTCAGCAAGGATGCCGCGTCGCTTTCGGCGTTCCATCCGTCCAACTCGGCAAACTTTTCTTCCAGTTCGCTTACGCGTATGCCGTCTTCATCCGTGAAGTCTTCCTTGGCGTAAAGAGCCTCGCGTTGTTTCATGATTTCCCATAACACCGTGTGCCCCATCATTACTGTGTCCATCACCGTATAGGCGTCCCATTTGAAGTGGTCCTGGCTCAGTACCGAGAGGCGTTCGCCCGGTCCTAAGGTGATGCTTCCCTTGGTAGGTTCAAGTTCGCCCGATATGGTGCGCAGGAAGGTTGATTTCCCTGCTCCGTTGGCACCGATGATGCCATAACAATTGCCGTTAGTGAATTTCAGGTTGACATCGTTGAATAAAACCCGCTTGCCAAACTGTACTGCTACGTTAGATACTGTAATCATATAGTTTTATTTTTTTATTGTTTGAATAATGGGAATTTAGCCCCCACCAGACCTCCCCCCCCGTGGGGGAGGCTTTGAATACTAAGTAGAATACAATAACTCCCCCCGTGGGGGAGTTGAGGGGGCTTCTAAGTTATCATTTTCCTGCGCATTAACCGGACGAGTCTCTTTTCCCGGTCATACTTGACAGGATTTCCGTCACAGACTGAGAAACTGTTTTGAATTTCTACAAAAAGTTTTTCTTGGCTTGATGTATTCGTTTTCGTGTGTGCTTTGGGCGATTTTTTGGTCCTTTCCGCTTCTGTCCTTCGTCAGATAGCCCGCTATCTTCCTCATCATAGAAGCGGAAATGCCTTAAAAACTCATCCCCAATCATCGCACGATAAATTCAAAACAGTTTCTGAAAAGCATTGGAAGACTATTTTGTTGTAAACCAACAGGCTGATGCGTTCTCGTGTCGGATGGATTGCAGGAAAGCTTCCGCCCTCAAACTTTCGGCATCGAACCTGTATACGGTTACCGTTTGCTTTGGGTACATTAATTTTTCATTTGTCTCCAAGCAATACCCGCACGATGCGTTCGGCGGTGCGTCCGTCCCAACGTTCGGGCAGGGTGGAATGCTTCCATGTGCCTTTTATCAGGTTGTCCAAGGCGTGTGCTAGGGCAAAAGGATTTTCGCCTACCAGTTCGTTAGTGCCGATTCTCCAGGTTTCCGGATGTTCGGCGTAGGTGTTGAGCGTGATGCAGGGCACGTCTAAGAAGGTGGCCTCTTCGGCTATGTTGCCCGAGTCGGTAATGATGCCTTTGGCATGGTTGATGAGGAAGCCGAAGTGCAGGTAGCTTTGCGGAGGCAGGATGTGCAGGTTGTATGCCTCTACGTTGAGCGACTTGATGGCTTGTTGGACGTAAGGATGTACCGGGGCTACGATGGGTACATTCCCGGCACGTTCTATGAGGGTGCGCATCAGTGCGAGCAGAGTGGGGCGTTGCTGTAGCAGGTCACGCCGGTTGAGCGTGAAGAGCAGGTAGCATCCCTTTTTCAGTCCCAATGTGGAGAACCACACGGGTTGCGCCAGACGATGCCGGTTGTAGCGTACGGTGTCCATCAGGATGTTGCCCACATTGTGGATATACTCCGGTATCATACCCTCTTGGTTGAGGTTGCGGTTGGCTGCCATGCTTGCGGCAAAAAGGTAGTCGGAGATAGCGTCTACGATGGTGCGGTTCACCTCGCGGGGCATGTTCATGTCGAACGATCGTGTACCGGCTATGACGTGGGCCACCTTTAGCCCGCGTTTCTTTGCCACGATGGCGCAACTCATAGTGGCGGTCATGTCGTCTACCACCAGTACTACATGTGCGGGATGGGCATCCAGTTCACGTTCGAAAGCAAGCATGATGTCTGCCGTGACTTGTGAATGACCGGTGCCCGTCACGCCAAGATAAGCGTCCGGACGGCGCATGTCAAGGTCGGTGAACAAAGTCGGTTCCAGTGCGGGATCTTCTTCCGGTCCGGTGTAAATGATGCGGTATGTGATGTCCTTTCCCGCTTCGCGTGCGGTGTCCATGGCACGGCATAGCGGGGCTATCTTCATAAAGTTGGGGCGTGCGCCCGAAACGATGGTTACTTTCATGACTTCGAAGCAAAAAATGAATTCTTTTGCAAAAGTACGGTTTCCATCGGATTTTATTCACTACTTTTGCATGAAATTTTAAAAAAGATTATGCCTACATTTGTTCAGATACTCGATTTTATAGGTACTTTTGCCTTTGCCATCAGTGGCATTCGTCTTGCCTCGGCCAAACGTTTCGATTGGTTTGGCGCATATGTCGTGGGATTTGCCACGGCTGTGGGCGGAGGTACGTTAAGGGATTTGCTGCTGGATGTCACGCCGGGTTGGATGACCGATCCTATTTATTTGATATGTACTGCTTTGGCTTTGGCTTTCGTCGCTGTGTTTGGCAAGTTGCTCATCCACTTGAATAACACTTTCTTTATTTTCGACTCCATCGGGCTTGCCTTGTTCACCGTGGTGGGCGTGGGCAAAAGTCTTGCCTTGGGCTATCCTTTTTGGGTGGCTATCATCATGGGCAGCATGACGGGGGCTGCGGGAGGCGTCATCCGCGATGTGTTCATCAACGAGATTCCTTTGATTTTCCGTAAAGAGATTTATGCCATGGCGTGCGTGGTGGGAGGCTTGGCCTATTGGGCGTGCACGTTGGCAGGTTTAGGTTCGTATGTATCTCAGATCGCGTGCGGCGTGGTGGTGTTCCTGACACGCATTTTAGCGGTGAAATACAAGATTTGCCTGCCCATTCTTTCGGGACGGGACGAGAAAAGTGTATAAAACGGGCAGCCAAGCCTTGCCTCAATTTGTATGAATTCTCATATCTGATTGGTTTTTTTATAATTTATGTGTATGGGGATACTTAACTGTTTGCTCCGGAATGCTTAACTGTCTTTACTAAAATAGTTAACTGTTTCGAGGGTAAATAGTTAACTGTTCGGGCGGAAATAGTTAAGTGCTTTTTCAATGATGGTTCAGAACTTCACTTCGGTGGGGAAATATTTTGACAAAAGCTGTGCTTCCATTTCCCGAAAAATCTTTTGAAACGGATTTTCATACAGGCAAAAAAAATGGCAAGACCCGGGCGCAAAAGCCACGGTGTCTTGCCAACTTTTTTAATTGGAATGCCTTTCCTGCCGGCTGTCAAAAGAGCGTATCCTTGGTGTTGAACAGCTTGCGGTCGTTCACGCGCACCACTTTGCCGTATTTCTCCAACCGTTTCATGTCTATCATCTTCGGATTACCCATGATGGCGATGTGGTAAGGTTTACCCTTGACATGTTCTTCGTAGAATTTCACGATGTCATCGAAGGTCAGCGCGTCTATCTGCGTCAGTTGTTCTTTGGCGGGGTCGTCCGTATAGCCTTGGTAGCCTAAATTGACAAGGTATTGCGCTTTGCTGCGGAAGTCAGGATGGTTGGTCAGTGCCGATTGGCGCAGGTAACTCTTGATGTTGTCTATGCGGTCGGCGTTTTGGGGCATGTCGTTCACTAAGCCCATGAATACGTCTAAGGCGTCGTTAGCTTTATCGTTTTGCGTACCGATGCTTCCGTACAGGTAGCTGGCTTTTCCCGTAATGCCTTGCGTGGTGGCGTAGGCGTAGGCGGTGTAGGCCATGGAGCGTTTTTCACGGATTTCGTGCAGCACAAGTCCTGTGAAGTCTAGGCCGAAATATTGGTTGAAGGCGTCTCGTAGCACGTCATCCTTCTTGTCTGCCGCCTGCATGGGCAGGTAGAAGTGTATTTGTGCCTGCTCGGCGTCGTTGTTGGGCAGGAAGTAGATGATGTTTTCCTCTACCGTTTCCATCGGTTTAGCCTGAGGAGAGACTGTGGGGCGTTCGTTGGCCACCAAGGGCAAGTTCTTGCTCAAGATGTCGTAGGCGTTTTCGAAGGGCAGTGTACCCGTGTAGAATATCTTGCACTCGTAGTTGGAGGCTCGGTTGATGTCGCCCGTCAGTTCGGAAATTTGTAATTCCAGCACTTCCTTGTCCGTCAGTTCGTCAATGTATTCCGACTTTTCGCCGTAGAGCAGGTATTGGCGTAAGGCGTCGTTCAGCATGCTCACATTGTCTTTGCGCTGCTGCCTGTTGGCCAGGATGTTACCTTTGAGTTGAGCCAGCTGCTTGTCATCCAGCTTGGGCATCAGAATTTGGCGCGACAGGAGTTGGCACGCCTGAGGCAATGTCTGGTCGAAGCCTTCCATTACCACGGTCAGGTAGTTGTCACTGGCGGTCACGTAGCACGTGGCGTTGAGCTTACTCAGTTCTTCCTTTAATCCTTGTGGCTCGTAGAAACCCATCACGCCCGCGTTGTTCATCAAGTTGGCGGCTACGTCCAATTTCGGGAACTCGTTCGTGCCTGCGCCGTATTGCAGGATGAGGCGGAAGATATTGTTTTCCGTGTTGGGGGTGTAGTACATCTTGGAGCGGTCGTTGAGGGGTTTCACCTGTACGTCCGAGAAGTCGATGAACTTTTCCTCCACATGGCCCATGGGCATGCCCTTGAACTGGGTGGCGTAGAGTGATTGTTTGCCTACAGGCGGTTCCACAGGCTTGTATTCGGGCTTTTGGATTTTCCCGTCTTTTTGGGGCTTTCCTTGTTCAATGTAAAGTGCCAGATAATTGCGGGCGTTGAGGTATTGGCTTGCCACACGTTTTACGTCTTCCGTAGTCACAGCCATGATTTCGTCCTTATAGTTCAGCACCTTGGCTAAGTCTTTTCCGTTGATGAAGGCGTCCATCAGAATGTTGGCTTTCTGCTCGTTGCTCTCCATGGCGAGGTCGAAGTTGCGGCACATTTCGGCCTTGATGGCTTCTATCTTCCAGTCCTCAAACTCTCCGCGGGCTATCTGTCCGATGGCTTCCAACGTCTTCTTCTCGGCGCTTTTGTTCGACTCCCAGCGGCGTTGGTTCTCATCATACAAGGGGATGGCCACTACGACCGAGCGTCCTTGTTCGCGGAAAGTCTGCCCGTAAGCTCCGCCGGCGGTCAGTTCTCCGTCCAAAGTCAGCTTGTCCAAGGTTCCTGTTTGGCTGGAGTTGCTTAACAGGGAGAGGGCGATGTCTAAGGCGTTCTCGTCAGCATGTCCCGAAGGTACACCGGGGAATACCATATATACTTGCGGGTACTGACCCACCTTGGCGGTGTATTGCTTGCGCCCTTCGATGTGCAGGTCGGGATACGTTTTGCGCTGGGGCAGGGGTTTGGCTTGCAGGCGTCCAAAACTGCCTGCTACGTAACGTGCCACTTGCTGGGCATTGATGTTTCCCACCAATACCAATACCATGTTTTCGGGCACATACCAGGTATTATAAAACTCGATGAGTTTGCTCAGTTGGGGGTTCTTCAGGTGTTCGGGCAGGCCGATGATGTCGCGTGAGTAGGGATGGCCTTCAAATGCCTTGCTCAAGAAGAAACTTCCGATAGCCTGCTGGGGATTGTCCTGTGCCCGGTTGTATTCTTCGTACACGTTCTCCAACTCAGGTTGGAAGGAACGGAACACGGGGTTGATGAAACGTTGTGAGGAGATTTCCAGCCACTTGTTCACCTGGTAGGCGGGAAAAGAACTGTAATAATAGGTAAAGTCGTACGTCGTGCCCGCGTTGACTCCTTTGGCGCCGATGCTCTCCATGAGGTTGGAGTACTCCGTGGGCAAGCTGATGGCGCCAGCTTTCAGGGTCAGGTCGTTTATTTCGGCGTCGATGGCCTTGCGCTTTTCGGGGTCGGTTTCCGCTGCACGCTCATCGTATTTGGCAATGATTTCATTATATATGGGTTCTTCCTGCGTCCAGTCCAACGCGCCTATTTGGTTAGTGCCTTTAAACATGACGTGCTCCAAGTAGTGTGCCAGTCCGGTGTATTCTTCCGGTTCGTTGATGGATCCGGCGCGCACGGCTACTAATCCGAATACGTCCGACTTCGACGCGTCCTCCCAGATGTATACCGAGAGCCCGTTTTTCAGCTTGAAGGCTTTCAGCCCTTGGCCAAAGGCGGGAGCCGTAAGGAGCAATGCCAGCATGAGTCCCGCCAGATAGCGATAAATGGATTTCATAAGAAAATGTGTTTTTTTTAAGTTTTTACTTATTGGTAGGCGAAGTTACGCAAAAATCACAGACGGACAAAGGTTTTCACGGTTTAATGAATGCCCTCTTGCAGAAGAAGCCCTGTCAACTCCTTTGTCAACCGGCTTTTTACCTCATCCATTGGCACTTCGTGCCCCAGTTCTTTGGCGAGCGACGTCACCCCTTTGTCCACGAATCCGCAGGGGTGGATGTAGCTGAAGTAGCGCAGGTCGGTATTAACGTTCAGCGCCAGGCCGTGCATGGTGACGAAGTGGCTGCTGCGCACCCCTATGGCACACACTTTGCGGGCACGGGGCGTGTCTCCCTCTAACCATACGCCCGTGGCTCCTTCCACTCGTCCGGCACGGATGCCATAGGTGGCGCAAATGCGGATGACAGCTTCTTCCAGCACATGGACGTATGCTCTCAACCCTAAGTGGAAATCCTCTAAATAGAGGATAGGGTAACACACCACCTGACCCGGTCCGTGGTAGGTGATGTCGCCTCCGCGGTCAGTGTGGTAATACGTGGCTCCGATACGTGCCAGCTGGTCGGGGGTTAGTAGCATGTTAGTCTCTTTTCCGCTGCGTCCCAAAGTGTAAACGTGCGGATGTTCACAAAAGATGATACGTCCGGGGTGGGGGCGTCCCGTTCCGACGGCCCGTATCGTCTCGTCAAAGTAAGCCTCTTGCCTGCTCCAGGCTTCGGCATAGGGGATTAGTTTCCAGTCTTCGGTTCTTAATTCGTTCATACGGCGAAGGTAGGCATTTTTTCCGGATTGTACAACACTTTGACTTCTGCATTCTTTCGCGTGAACCGTGCCTTCGCATCGTGGAGGCGATGGAAAAGTCTTGCGGAGTCAATATGGATAAATGGAAGCTCCGAAAGAAGTGAAGCGATGTTCTGTGTGCGTTAACGGAGTGGATTGCGGAATTTTTTCCGTAATTCGTTCCGTTTTTCTTCTGTATTCACATTACTATTTATTAACTTTGCGGGCGAATTATTGGAAGCAGCATTTAAAGAACCATAATTTATAGATAATCAACACATGGCAAATGTAATTAAGTTGCACAAAGGCCTTGACATTAACCTCAAAGGCAAAGCCGCCGAAAAGTACATTTCCGTAAAGACGCCGGGCTTCTACTCCATCGTGCCCGACGATTTTAATGGAGTGACGCCCAAGGTGGTGGTCAAAGAACAGGAGTATGTGATGGCCGGAGGATCCTTGTTTGTGGACAAGAATCATCCTGAGTTAAAGATTGTTTCGCCCGTGAGCGGTGTGGTGACAAGCGTCGAACGAGGCGCACGCCGTAAGGTGATGAACATCGTCATCGAAGCCGCCAAGGAGCAGGATTACGAAGAGTTCGGCAAGATGGACCCGTCTAAGATGAGTGCCCAGCAGGTGAAGGATGCTTTGCTGAATGCCGGTTTGTTCGCTTTCATCCGCCAACGTCCCTACGATGTAGTGGCCGACCCTACGGTGGAACCGAAAGCGATTTTTGTTTCTGCCTTCGACTCCGCCCCCTTGGCTCCCGACTTCGAGTTCGTCTTGAAAGGCGAGGAAGCCAACTTCCAAACTGGATTGGACGCGCTGGCTAAGATCGCTAAGACGTATCTCAACGTGAGTGTGAAACAGAAGTCCGCAGCCTTGACACAGGCCAAGAACGTGACTGTCACGGCGTTTGACGGACCGCACCCTGCCGGTAACGTGGGTGTGCAGATTAACCACATCTCTCCGATTGTGAAAGGTGAGACGGTATGGACTATCGGTGCCGAAGCCGTTATCTTCATCGGCCGTCTGATGAATACGGGCCGCATTGACTTGACACGTACCGTAGCTTTGACAGGCAGCGAGGTAAAGGAACCGGCTTATTGCAAGCTGATGGTCGGCGCGTTGCTTACGGACGTGTTTAAAGCTAATGTGAACGCCACGGGAAAAGACTTGCGCTACATCAGTGGTAATGTACTGACAGGCAAGCAAGTGAAGGAAAATGGCTATCTGGGCGCTTTCCATACTCAGCTGACCGTTATTCCCGAAGGTGACGAGGTGCATGAATTCTTAGGATGGATAGCTCCGCGTTGCAATCAGTTCAGCACCAGCCATTCATACTTCAGCTGGTTGATGGGCAAGAAGAAGGAATACGTGTTCGACGCTCGTGTGAAAGGTGGTGAACGCCACATGATTATGTCCAATGAGTACGATCGTGTCTTCCCGATGGATATTTTCCCGGAATATTTGGTGAAGGCTATCATTGCGGGGGACATTGACCGCATGGAGGCTTTGGGCATCTACGAAGTGGCTCCCGAGGACTTTGCCCTATGCGAGTTTGTATGCTCGTCCAAGGTGGAAGTGCAGCGCATTGTGCGTGCCGGCCTCGACATGCTTCGCAAGGAGATGGCATAATATATAATAATGTATAAACAGTAATATAAATTAGATGAAAGCGTTAAGAAAATATCTCGACAAGATAAAGCCGAACTTTGAAGAGGGCGGCAAATTCCACGCATTTCGGTCGGTGTTCGATGGCTTCGAGACTTTCCTCTTCGTGCCAAACACTACTTCGAAATCGGGAACGCACATTCACGATGCCATCGATAGCAAACGAATCATGTCGATGGTTGTTATTGCTTTGATACCGGCCTTGTTGTTCGGTATGTACAATGTGGGCTATCAGCATTTCCATGCCACTGGTGCCGAAGGCGGTTTCTGGGCCATGTTCTTTTATGGCTTCCTGGCCGTGTTGCCTAAGATTATCGTTTCGTATGTAGTAGGTTTGGGCATCGAGTTCGTGGTTGCCCAGTGGAAGAAGGAAGAAATTCAGGAAGGATTCCTCGTGTCCGGTATCCTCATTCCGATGATTGTACCGGTGGACTGTCCCTTGTGGATGCTTGCCGTTGCTACGGCTTTCTCCGTAATATTTGCCAAGGAAGTGTTTGGCGGTACAGGCATGAACGTGTTCAACGTAGCCCTTATTACCCGTGCTTTTCTGTTCTTCGCTTATCCTACGAAAATGTCCGGTGATGCCGTATGGGTTTCGGGTGACTCGATCTTCGGTCTTGGCCAGACGGTAGATGGTTTGACTGTAGCTACTCCTTTGGGCATTGCCAAGACTTCGCCCGTGGCTCCTGACTTTTCTTGGGACATGGTGACGGGTTTGATACCGGGTTCTATTGGTGAGACAAGTGTGATAGCCATTGCCATTGGTGCCGTTATTCTTTTGTGGACAGGCATCGCAAGCTGGAAGACCATGCTTTCTGTATTTGTGGGAGGTGCGTTGATGGCTTGGATTTTCAATGTGGCAGGTCCCGACACGGCCGTAGCTCACATGCCTTGGTATGAACACTTAGTGTTAGGCGGTTTCTGCTTCGGTGCCGTGTTTATGGCTACTGACCCCGTGACTTCGGCTCGTACTGAGACGGGTAAATACATCTATGGTCTCCTTATCGGTGCCATGGCTATCATCATCCGTGTGCTCAACCCGGGTTATCCCGAGGGTATGATGCTTGCCATCCTGTTGATGAACATCTTTGCCCCGCTCATCGACTATTGCGTGGTGCAGAGCAACATCAACCGCCGTGCCAAACGTGTGGCCGCCAAATAAGTCTAACCATTAAAACCGAACGTTTGATATGAATACCAATAGTAATAGTTATACTATGATTTATGCTTCGGTAATGGTTATTATCGTTGCATTCCTGCTGGCATTTGTCAGCTCTTCGTTGAAAGCTACGCAAAACAAAAATGTGGAGATGGACACGAAAAAGCAGATACTTGCCGCTCTGAACATACGTGGCGTGGCCGATCCTGACGCTGAATACACCAAATACGTGAAGGATATGCTGATGAACGAGGACGGTACGCTGACCGAGAATACAGGCGCCTTTGCTACCGGTTATGAGAAGGAAGTGAAGGAGAACAACCGCCTGCATGTGTTTGTGGCCGAGATTGACGGTGCTAAGAAGTATGTTTTCCCTGTATATGGTACAGGCCTTTGGGGAGCCATTTGGGGGTACATCGCCTTGAATGATGACAAGGATACGGTGTATGGCACTTATTTCTCACACGCCAGCGAGACTCCGGGTTTGGGTGCCGAGATTGCGGGTGAGACTTTCCAGAATGAGTTCAAAAACAAGAAGACGTTAGAAAATGGCGAGGTGACTCTGGGAGTAGTGAAGTTTGGCAAGATTGAGAAGCCCGATTATCAAGTAGACGGTATCTCGGGAGGTACTATTACCTCTGTGGCCGTGGACGCCATGATAAAGAATTGCTTAGGCAATTACAAGAAGTTTTTAACCAATAATGAGGGGGAGGAATAACAGACTATGGGACAATTGTTTTCAAGTAAAAATAAAGAAGTGTTCGCCACACCGCTGGGCATGAACAATCCGGTTACCGTGCAGGTGTTGGGTATCTGCTCCGCATTGGCCGTAACCGCTAAGTTGGAGCCGGCTATTGTGATGGGACTTTCCGTAACCGTCATTACGGCATTTTCCAATGTAGTGATTTCGCTTATCCGCAAGACCATTCCCAACCGTATCCGTATCATCGTGCAGTTGGTAGTAGTGGCCGCGCTGGTAACTATCGTGAGTGAGATTTTGAAAGCGTTCGCCTATGATGTGAGCGTGCAGCTCTCTGTATATGTAGGTCTGATTATCACGAACTGTATCCTGATGGGGCGTTTGGAAGCCTTCGCCATGATGAACGGTCCGTGGGAGTCGTTCCTCGATGGTTTGGGTAACGGACTGGGCTATGCCAAGATTTTGATTATCGTAGCTTTCATCCGTGAGTTGCTGGGGTCGGGCACGTTGCTTGGTTTCAACATCCTGAACTATGAGCCTATCAAGGAAATGGGTTACGTGAACAATGGTTTGATGCTGATGCCTCCGATGGCGCTTATCATCGTGGCTTGCATTATCTGGTACCAGCGTGCCCGTCATAAAGAGTTGCAAGAGAACTGATTTTCGGATAGAAAACGAATAAAATAGAAATATCATCATATTATGGGAGAATTTTTTAGCTTACTCGTCCGCTCCATATTTGTGGACAACATGATATTCGCCTTCTTCCTCGGCATGTGTTCCTACTTGGCCGTATCGAAGACTGTGAAGACTTCCGTGGGCTTGGGTATTGCCGTAACTTTCGTGTTGGTGGTGACCCTTCCCGTCAACTATTTGTTGCAGACCAAGGTGCTGGGTCCCAATGCGATTATTGAGGGCGTTGACCTCAGCTTCTTGAGTTTCATTCTGTTTATTGCCGTTATTGCCGGTATCACTCAGTTGGTGGAGATGATTGTAGAGCGTTTCAGCCCTTCGCTTTACGCTCAGCTTGGTATCTTTCTTCCGCTGATTGCCGTAAACTGTGCCATTATGGGTGCTTCGCTCTTCATGCAGCAACGCATCAATCTGGGTATGAGCGATCCGAAATACATTGGTAGCGTATCCGATGCCATTTCCTACGCTCTTGGATCAGGTTTAGGTTGGGCTATGGCTATCATTGGCCTGGCTGCTGTGCGTGAGAAAATGGCCTACTCCGATGTTCCTGCTCCTTTGAAAGGTCTGGGCATCACGTTCATCACCGTGGGTCTCATGGCTATGGCGTTTATGTGTTTCTCTGGTTTGAACATTTAATTAAAGAAAGGAGCGTAACAAATGGATATGAATTTGATATTGGCAAGCATCGGGGTATTCCTCGTGGTTATTCTCCTGCTTGTGGTTATTCTGCTGGTAGCCAAGAAATATTTGGTGCCGTCGGGTAATGTGAAACTGACTATCAACGGCGAGCGCGAAATGGAAGTGGCTTCTGGAGGAACGCTGCTCAATACGTTGGCTGTAAATGGTGTCTATCTTTCTTCCGCCTGCGGCGGTAAAGGCTCTTGCGGGCAATGTAAGTGTCAGGTAGTAGAGGGAGGGGGAGAAATCTTGCCTTCTGAAATACCTCATTTCAGCCGTAAACAGCAGAAAGACCATTGGCGTCTGGGATGTCAGGTGAAAGTGAAAGGCGACATGGGCATTAAGGTGGCCGAGAGTGTCTTGGGTGTGAAGGAATACGAGTGCACCGTTATCTCCAACAAGAATGTGGCTACGTTCATCAAGGAGTTCAAGGTGCAGCTTCCAGCGGGTGCTCACATGGACTTTATTCCTGGTTCGTATGCACAGATTAAGATTCCTACATTTACCATGGATTATGACAAGGACATTGACAAGAGCCTTATTGGTGATGAGTATCTGCCCGCATGGCAGAAGTTCAATATGTTCTCGTTGAAGTGTGTCAATCCCGAACCTACCATCCGTGCTTACTCCATGGCCAACTATCCGGCCGAAGGTGACGTGTTCATGCTGACCGTGCGTATCGCCACACCTCCGTTCAAACCCGACCGTAGTGGATTTATGGATGTCAATCCGGGTATTGCTTCTTCTTACATCTTTACTCTGAAGCCGGGTGATAAGGTGTTGATGAGCGGTCCTTATGGAGACTTCCATCCGCATTTCGACTCCAAGAAAGAGATGATTTGGGTAGGCGGTGGCGCCGGTATGGCTCCGTTGCGCGCACAAATCATGCACATGACGAAGACGCTGAACACGCATGACCGTGAAATGCATTATTTCTATGGAGCCCGTGCGCTGAACGAAGTATTTTACTTGAATGATTTCCTCGAACTGGAAAAAGAATTTTCCAATTTCCACTTCCACTTGGCGTTGGACCGTCCCGATCCTGCAGCTGACAAAGCAGGCGTGAAGTACACACCGGGATTCGTTCACCAAGTAATGTACGAGACATATTTGAAGAATCACGATGCTCCCGAAGACATCGAATATTACATGTGTGGTCCCGGTCCGATGTCAAATGCTGTGGTCAACATGCTTGATGGTCTCGGCGTGGACTCTGAAAGCATCATGTACGACAACTTCGGAGGGTAAGTCTGGCGATTTTTATAACTTGTTTGTTGTGAAGGAGAATTGGCCTAAATGGCTGGTTCTCCTTTCTGTTTAGTAGAATGATTATCCGTAGATGTTGCTTTGAGAGTAAATATGAGGAT
Organism: uncultured Bacteroides sp.; assembly: GCA_949289345.1. Lineage (GTDB taxonomy): Bacteria > Bacteroidota > Bacteroidia > Bacteroidales > Bacteroidaceae > Bacteroides. The sequence goes on along the minus strand of CASENS010000067.1, from coordinate 37,331 downwards.
TTATACGGCGTGCTTTGGTGATTTTTTTGAGAATTATTTGGCACTTTTACGGGCAATTATTATTTTTGTCGCGCTCCGGTCAGCCCGAAGGGGTTGGCGGGAGCGGCATATATGATGGAAAGACGTTTTCGTGCGTTAATCTTCTACCTCTTGAATCTCGCAAATTTAAGCTCAAGGAAGGTTATGGCGACAAAGGCGTCTGCGTGGTATGATTATATATCTACGTTTGGCGGACAGGCATTTGTGTTGTCTGTCAATGTGGGGTTATATATCATACAGGCGTGGGCTGACTGGCGTTGCTTATCCTTTGAGCGAAGGCAATGCGAGAGCCTAAGAGGTGGGATAAGCAAGAGCAGATTCCCCATGCCTTTTTCGTATCTGCCTGTTTCATCTGATTTTTTGTCATTTGGGGGAGTCGGTGACAGTGTTGCATCTATATTTATTATGATACACTTTGGTCGACTGATAGACAAGATACTGGTTATTTCCCGACATGTAGTGCGATGGCTTTGCGGAGGCAATGCGTCTCGTGGGGTTAATAAAGAGGTCTGCATATATATTCCTGTGGACAAATTGCTGGATGATGAAGACGCTGAAATACAATATGTGCGTTTTTTTAAGCATAGTGCCATATCTTGGTGGCAGAATGCGCGGACTGCCATATATACGTTAAGTGATACCTATAATCCGATAGATGTACGGATAGAGGCTTATAGTAGACAGGGAGTATGTGTAGAAGGAAGATTTCAACTTGATAAAAGAACAGAAACATTACGATACGATTTGTATCGGTACGGTGATGTAAATTATATCTTTATCTCAAAGGATAAGAAGGAGCGGATAGACTTCTATGAGGTAAGTGGCGAGTGGTGCCGTTACAAACGAGTCAGCCGGGATGAATTAGTGGCTTTATTGGCCTCATTGAGAAGATAAGCGATGCTTTGGCATGAAAAACAAACTGGTTTGTTTTGTCCTGCGCTTGGTTTGCATTATCTTTGTCCGCATATTCATTAAAAATAGAAAGCAACGTCATGAAAGATCGGTTAGTCGGTTTCATTCAAACATATCTTCTTTTTGTCTGCCTGTTTGTGGTGCAGAAACCTTTGTTTATGGGAGTATATCATGCCTTTTACCGCGATGTGCCATGGACGGAGTGGCTGGCGGTGATGGGACATGGCTTACCGTTGGACTTTTCGTTGGCGGGTTATCTGACGGCTATTCCGGGCTTGTTTTATTTACTGTCAGCATGGACGCTTTCGCACGTGTTGCGTCGTGTCTGGTGCGGATATTTTGGCTTCGTGTCGGCATTGATGTCCGTCATTGCGGTGACCGATGTCGTGTTGTACAAATATTGGGGATTTAGGCTTGATTCGACTCCATTATTCTATTTTTTTACTTCGCCCAAAGATGTCTTTGCCAGTGTAAGCTGGTGGCTGGTAGCCGGTGGCATATTATTAATGGTGGTATATGCGGTGGTGCTGTATCTCATTTTTTATGCGGTGTTGTTACGCAGGCGCAAATGGCTGGCGATGAAGATACCTTACCGGAGGCTGACTGTTTCAATAGTCATGCTTTTGGTGACCGGCGTGTTGTTTATACCTATACGGGGTGGCTTTACGGTTTCTACCATGAATACGGGTAAGGTGTACTTCAGTTCTAACCAACGCTTGAACCATGCTGCCATCAATCCGGCTTTTAGCTTGATGGAGTCTTTGGCCAAACAGAAGGATTTTGCTGCGCAATACCGCTTTATGTCACCCGAAGAGGCCGATCGACGGTTCCGTACCATGTTGGATACGTCGGTTCTTTCTCGATTAGAAAATAAGATGGATACGACACGCCTCGATTCCGCATCTACATTGTTCCGTATGCAGCGTCCCGATGTGTTACTCGTGATACTTGAAAGTTTTTCTTCCCATCTGATGGAAGCCTTAGGCGGACAACCCGATGTAGCGATAAACTTAGATAGCCTGGCACAGGAAGGGATACTTTTCACCAATTTTTATGCCAACAGTTTCCGTACAGACCGTGGTTTGGTGGCCGTTCTTAGCGGATATCCCGCGCAGCCCACGACCAGCATCATGAAATATCCTCGCAAAACACAGAGCATTCCCGCATTGGCTGGAGCATTGCGCAAAGCCGGATATGATACGAAATATTATTATGGAGGTGATGCTGACTTTACGAACATGCGCTCTTATTTGATGTCGTCGGGCTTTAACACGATTGTATCCGATACGGACTTCCCGATAAGTGACAGGCTAAGTAAATGGGGTGCACATGATCATTTGGTGTTCCGTCGTCTGCTGGATGATTTGCAAGCCGAGGGTGATTCAGCAAAGAAGCCCCGTTTTCGTGTGCTCCAGACTTCAAGCAGTCACGAGCCTTTTGAAGTGCCCTATCGCCGTTTGACCAATGACCGTCTGAATGCTTTTGCTTATACGGACAGTTGTGTGGGGGACTTTGTGCGCCGTTATCGTCAGTTGCCTCAGTGGGAACGTACGGTCATCGTAATGGTGCCCGACCATTTAGGAGCTTATCCCGAACAGATTGACAATTTGTCGTTTACGCGCTACAAGATACCCTTGCTGATGGTGGGAGGAGCTTTGAACAGTCCGCGACGCGTGGATGTATGCGGGTCGCAGCAGGACATCGCTGCCACAATATTGGCTCAATTAGGACTGCCTCATGATGAATTCGTCTTTAGCAAGGACTTGATGAATTCGTCTTCGCCCCACTTCGCTTTCTTCACTTTCCCTGATGCTTTTGGTATGCTGACGCCGGATGGACAGGTAGTGTATGATAACCAGGCCGGACGCCCTGTAGTGGAGGAAGGGCCTGCTGCTGCTGAACTGCTTAAGCAGGGCGAGGCCTATTTGCAAAAACTTTATGACGATATAGCCAAACGATAATTTATGATGGATTTTATAACCGAACTATTACATGCGCTCAACGAACTGGATGCGGACATGTTGCTCTTTATTAACGGGATGCATAATGATTATTTTGACAACTTCATGTACGTTTTCAGTGGGAAGTGGGTGTGGGTTCCGCTTTATGTCTCTTTAGTATATCTCATTTTCCGAAATCTGAACTGGCGGATGGCTTTAGGGTGTGCTGTGGCTATTGCGCTCACCGTCGTCTTTGCCGACCAAATAGGCGCTTCGGTTATTCGTCCTGAGGTATGTCGCCTACGTCCCGCTAATTTGGAAAATCCGCTTTCTGAGTGGGTGCACATTGTAAACGGCTATCGGGGCGGACGTTATGGCTTTCCTTCGTGTCATGCCGCCAATACGTTTGGGTTGGCATTCTTCATCTATTTTCTTTTTCGCAACCAGGCGCTGACATACTTCATCATGCTATGGGCGTTGTTGACATGCTATTCGCGGGCTTACCTTGGCGTGCACTATCCGGGTGATTTGTTGGCTGGGGCATTGCTTGGACTGGCGGGAGCGGGCCTGTGCTACGGATTGTTCCGTTGGATATGTAAGTATCGTAGGCCGAAGCGTCTATTGGATGTGTGGGTACCTGTGGGTGTCGGATGTCTGACGGTAGTGGGATTGCTCGTTTATTCTTTTTTCTAAATTACATTTTCAGAAGTTCGACGTGTCGTAATCGTAACTGTTTCAGGTACAGCTGAATATTAAAAAGAATTCTATAAAGATTATTGGAGAGGCTATTGTCGATATTGCTCATAATTATTAATAAATCAGTTCAAATTCCGCCACGACCGGCAAATGGTCGCTGACTCCTCCATTATAACGGGGGCCGATGTAAGTGCGGAAAGGTTGCATGCCTCCATATTTCCTGTCTGGTTCCAGCAGAAAGGGGGCGGTGAATACATTAGCCTGCGCCTCGCAAGTATATAGCCCGTTAGCGGGTCGGAGCAGGTTGCCCGATACAATAAGGTGGTCTATCAGTTCCCAATGACCTTGATATTTGTAACTGCCATAAGCACGTTGTTCCTCTGCCCTGCGTGCAAGGAGATGGTAAAAACGGTCGGGGGCAGGCGCTTCTTCCGGCGAGGGAGCTTGTGCTTGCAATATTTCCCGCACGGCTTTGCTTGCAGGAGGGGCGTTGAAGTCGCCCATGAGCAGGAATTGGGGGAGCTTCCGGTGACTGATAAGGCTATCACACATTTGTTTTAAGACTCGTGCCACGTGCAGGCGATAAGGCTCGCTTGCTTTAGCTCCTCCCCGCCGGGAAGGGAAATGTGCAATGAGCACGTCCAAGGTGTCTCCGTTCAGCAGCAGGCCGCAGATATGAAGAATGTCACGTGTGTGCCGCGACTTCCGGTCGGGAGGTGTGATGCGGATGCTCTGATGGCTCAAAGGCTTGAAAAGATGACGCTGGTAAAGTAATGCCACATCAATGCCCCGCTCGTCCGGTGATTGGGTGACGATGTAACGATAATCCGCTTCACGCAACAGGGAATAGCGTGTGAGGTCTCTCAACACACTGTCGTTTTCTACTTCACATAATGCCACAAGCGCAGGCGGTGTCCATTGGCCGATGGCGGTAATGGAGCGCGCCAAGGCATTTAGCTTTTCCCTGTATTTGGAGTAATTCCAATGGCGGGTGGATGCAGGTAGAAATTCGTAATCGTCCTTCAACGAGTCGTGTCGGGTGTCGAAAAGATTTTCCACGTTGTAGCTGGCGACACGGAAAGCGAGCGTGTCTGCCTGTTGCGCTTGAACGCTTTGCAAAGACACGGACAATGCGAAGCAAAGGCAGGCTAAATGCCTTGCAAAGGCATCGGGCAGACTTATACTTCGCATCATTCTCATATATATATATTTCTTTTTCAACTTACTTTTTGGCAGGTGTATGTTTCAGTATATCCACCAAGTGATCCCAGAAGCGTTGCACGGACGGTATCAGCATACGTTCATCGGGCGAGTGGACTCCCTGTAGGGTGGGTCCAAAGGATAGCATGTCTAATGAAGGATATTTGTCGAGGAACAGGCCGCACTCCAATCCGGCATGGATGGCTTTCACCTTGGCTTCAGTGCCGAACAGACGACGGTAAGACTCGGTGGCCACTTCCAGAATCTCAGAGTGAGTATTGGGCTTCCAGCCCGGATAGCCTTCGCCAAAGGTCACTATGGCACCCGCCATGCGGAATACGGTGCGTACCATGTGGGCAATGTCCTGCTTGGATGATGCCGTAGAGCTGCGCTGGCTGGTTTCAATGCGGATAATGTTGCCGGGTCGCATCTTGATAGAGGCCAGATTGGTAGAAGTCTCCACCAGTCCGGGGATGTCCTGGCTCATGGCATAGACTCCGTGCGGACAAGCGTAAAGCGCCTGCAACAAGCGTCGGGTGGTGTCGCGGTCGATGGCTTTCGGTTGGAAAGGCTCAGACTCCAGCACCAGTTCCATGTCGGGGTCGGTTACATGGTATTCGTCTTGCGCCTCGGCGGCAAAAACGTTCAGGTCCGTGCGCAAGGCGTGTTTGTCCGTTTCGGGGATGGCAATAACGGCATGTGCTTCGCGGGGAATGGCGTTGCGCAGGTTGCCTCCGTCTATCTGGCAAAGGTATAAATCATATTTCTCGGCGCATTGGCTCAGGAAGCGTGTCAGCAATTTGTTGGCATTGGCCCGGCCTAAGTGGATGTCACCACCCGAATGTCCGCCCTTCAATCCTTTTACTTGCACGCGGCAACAGAAATGGCCTTCCGGTGTAGCGACCTCTTGGTAAGGAAACTCCGCCACGGTATCCACGCCTCCCGCACAGCCGATGAACAACTCGCCTTCGTCCTCTGAGTCGAGGTTAAGCAGGATGTCTCCGCTGATGAATCCCTCTTTCAAAGCAAAAGCACCGGTCAATCCAGTCTCTTCATCAATGGTAAAAAGACACTCTATCGGTCCGTGTTCCACTGTCTCATCAGTCAAGATGGCCAGTTCGGTAGCTACTCCGATGCCGTTGTCCGCTCCCAGTGTCGTGCCTTTGGCGCGAAGCCATTCACCCTCTATAAAGGTTTCGATGGGGTCTTTCATGAAATCGTGTGCCACGTTGTTATTCTTCTCGCACACCATGTCTACGTGTGATTGCAGCACCACTGTCTTGCGGTCTTCCATGCCCGGAGTAGCCGGTTTGCGCATCAGCACATTGCCTGCATCGTCCACTTTTGTTTCCAATCCGTGCTTCTCCCCGAAATTTTTCAGGAAAGCCACTATCTTCTCCTCATGTTTCGAGGGGCGGGGTACTTGGCATATTTCTTCAAAATACCGGAATACACCGACGGGTTTCAAGTCTTTCTTTTCCATTCTGTTTCTGAAATTAAGAAGTTGTGCTAAATATGGTTAAATAACTGACGCTTTGGCGTTCCTTCCTTCTTTTTTTAAGGTAAAAAAGGTGGCTTAGTCCCGCCAAAGCCCTATCTTTGCACCCACAAAATTAACGGAAATGCTCGAGACTGTATTGATAACTTTGTTAATAGTTGCTATTTGTATCCTTTTACTGGGCGTGAAGGTCTTTTTCGTAAAGGGTGGAAAGTTCCCCAACACGCATGTCAGTGGCAATGCGGCTCTGCGTCGCAAGGGTGTCGGTTGCATACAGTCGCAGGACAGGGAGGCGCGGCACAAACGTCGTTTCTCCATCGAAGAGCTGGAAAAGAGTTTGGAATGACTAACTAATAAAAGTAAATAAAATAAGAACGCAGATTATGAAGAAACTGAATTATCTCGTGAACGGTCTGGCAGCTGTTGCTTTCGCCGTAACGTTCTCTCAGTGTGCCGGTAATTCCGGACAGCCGTCGGCAAGCAACACGCCGGTACAAGGCGGCTTGGCGGACATGAAGATTGCATACGTTGAGATTGATACGCTCTTGGCGAAATATAACTTCTGCATCGACTTGAACGAGGCGATGGTGAAGAAAAGCGAGAATGTCAGACTGACGCTGAATCAGAAAGCCACGGAGCTGGACAAGCAGAAGCGTGAGTTCCAGACGAAGTATCAGAACAACGCCTACTTGTCGCAAGAACGTGCCCAGCAGGAGTACAACCGCATTGTCAATCTGGAGCAAGACCTGCAGAACTTGAGCAACAAACTGCAGCAGGAACTCATGAGCGAGAATGAAAAGAACAGCCTGCAGTTGCGTGACTCCATCAATTCCTTCTTGAAGGAATACAACAAGTCCAAAGGCTATAGCTTGATTATCAGCAATACGGGATTTGACAACCTGTTGTATGCCGACAGCATTTACAACATCACGCAGGAAATCTTGGAAGGACTTAACGCCCGCTATTCGGCCAAGAAGTAATAGGCAAGAAAGTTGTTGCTCATACTAGTATATATAGAAATTCCCGAAAAGTTCATGAAGCTAAATGACGGAACTTTTCGGGAATTTTTGTTGCTCCTCTGTTCACAACAGACTGTGGCAAGACGGAAGCCTGGAATAAGCGGTTATCAGTAATTGGGAAATGCACATTGGTCACTTAGCCAAGTATCATTGGATACTTTGTCGTTTATCCAACAATACTTCGCTATTTGTTCTTGGATACTTTTGTAACCGGGTTTCCGGGGCATTCCCTCATCAAGTTTATTCGTCCTTGTCAGTCTCTTCTTCCTCTTCTTCTTTATCCTTTATGACAAGCAGTTTGTCTACACGCCCACGGTCCATGTCTACAATTTCAAAGTGGAGGTTCTTGTAAGTAAAGGTGTCACCTGCCTTTGGCACACGGCCTACTAAGAACATGGCCAAACCTGAGAGCGTGGTGAAATCTTCTTCCTTTAAGTCTTCGTAGTCCAGAATTCCCATTGCTTCCATGAAGTCGTCTATGTTCATCGAGGCTTCTACCAGCAGTGAACCGTCCTGCCGGGTTACAATGTCCTCTTCTTCTGTTTCGTTCTCTTCCAGGATGTCGCCGAAAATGCTTTCTGTCAAGTCGTGCAAGGTGATAATGCCTTGCGTGTTGCCATATTCGTCTACTACTACGCCAAACTTGTTCTTGTTTTTCTTGAATATTTCCAGTACTTTCTTGGCGTAAAGGCTTTCGGGGATAAACTGAGCCGGTCGGGCTATGCTGCGTAGGTCGAAGTGCTGGTCGGTGTTGCCCATCATCAGAATGATGTCTTTTACTGATACCACACCTATGATTTCATCCATGCCTTTCTCTACTAACAGATATTTGCTGAAGTGTTGTTCGCGAATGGTTTGCAACACCTGTTCAGGGGTATCGTCAGGGTGTAGCACAACTATGTCGCGGCGATAAGTCATTAGGTCATTGGCACGTTTGTCCGAGAAGCGGAATACATCTTTGAGCATTTCCGTCTCTTCTTTGTCAATGACGCCTTGTTCGGAACTCTGGTGTAAAATCATTTTGATTTCATCTTGTGTTATCTGGCGTTCCTCGCTGTTTGCCGTGCCCATCAGCCTGTTGACAAGCCGTGTAGAGGCACTGAGGAGGCAGACAAAGGGGTATGATATTTTGCTTAGCACTATCATAAAGGGACTGAAGCGCGTGGCCCATTTTTCAGGATCGCTCATGGCGATAGTCTTGGGAACCAACTCGCCGATGATAAGGCTTAAGTACGTGATGATGGCTACGGTGGTTATCATAGCCAGATTGGCAGCATAAGGCTCCGCACCGGGAATAAGGTTGAATAATGGCACCAGGTTATCCGCAATGTTTGCTCCTCCGTATGCACCGGACACGATGCCTATCAATGTGATGCCTATCTGGATGGTGCTAAGAAATTTTTCAGGTTCTTCGAGTTGGGTCAGTACGCCTTTGGCCCGTTTGTTGCCTTTATTTACAAGTGTTTCCAGTCGTGCTTTGCTGGATGATACCAGCGCGATTTCGTACATGGCAAAAATTCCGTTGAGAATTAAGAGTAGTAGGATAATTATAAATTCCATAAAGTGTTTTAGATGATTTGCGTGCAAACATACGAATTAATATGAACCTTTGCAAGAAAAATTAAATGTGATAATGAAAACATTTCCTGTTTGTTCTTTATAAATGTTGTTTATAATGCATTATGAGGGTGGTTGCAATATTAAATCATGTTATATGAAATAGGTTTTAGGTCGGAAAGGGTTGCTTGTTAGGAAGAAAACATATAAATTTGCCACGTGTTTTTCATAGTATTAGATTTAAGGTTAACAAAAACAGAGAAGTAGGGAACTGTCTGGGAAGATGGTTCCCTTTTTTATGTATGGAACATCAAGGTGAAACGGGTGCCTTTTCCGGGTGTGGAACTGACGGTGATGTTGCCTCCGTGTCGGTTCATAATCTGTTTGCACAGACTCAGCCCGATACCGGAACCGGATGACTTGGTGGTGAAGAAGGGGACAAAGATTTTATCTTGTACTTCGGGCAGGATGCCTTCCCCGTTGTCCGTCACGCAGAGCAGGCATTGCCAGGGCGAGGAAGGAAGCACATCTACCCGTATTTCCGGACTCTCCATGCGGGCGCAGGCTTCGCGGGCATTTTTCAACAGGTTGATCAATACTTGTTCTATTTGCGCACGGTCTATCTGTAAGGTACGGTCTTCGGTGGGTATATTAATATGTATAGAGGGTTCGGGATAGAGCTTGCGCATGTCATATAGCAATTCGCGGAGCGATACGGGACGGCGCACGGGGGCGGGCAGGCGGGTTAGCTTCCGGTAATTCTCCACAAACTCCAGCAGGCCTTTGCTACGGCGGTGGATGGTCAGCAAGCCTTGGCGCATGACGTTGTAATTCTTCTCGGTGACTTCTCGATCGCTTAACGTTTCAGAGAGGGAAATGATGGGAGTGATGGAGTTCATGATTTCGTGCGTCAGCACCCGTATGAGCTTTTGCCAGGCGTCCATCTCGTGCCGCTCTACGAGGCGGGTGCGGAAAGCGCGCATGGATTCGCTGAGTTCGTCCACCATCTGTTCCATGGTCCGGTTGCGATAGGGGGAACGGAAAGACAGGGAAGTGTCGTCCAGGCGCAGGCTTTCGGCCAGGTGACGCATCATGCGTATCTGGATCATCTGCATGCGATAGAGGTTAGCCCCTAAGGCAATGAGCAGGAGTAACGCCATCAGTGCGCTGAACCATAAACGTGAATGCGCCAGCAAGAGGATGGAAGCTCCCGCCAGGGCAATGCCAAGGATATGCAGGGTCACGATGAAGGAATAACGTCTCATAAGCCAAGCTTTTCCAGTTTGCGATAGAGGGCATAGCGGGTGATACCCAGATATTCGGCGGCACGGCTCATGTTTCCGCCGGCCAGCCGCAGGGCACGCTCTACGGTTTGCCGTTCAATCTGTTCCAAGTTAAGCGTTTCCGTCTCTTCTTTCCGTGCCGCGGTAGGAGAGGAAGAGGAAGGAAAGACGAAGTTTTCGGGATGAAGTGAGGCTCCGTTAGGGCTGAGGATAACGGCCCGTTCGAGGGTATGCTGAAGTTCGCGCACATTGCCCGGCCACGGATATTTCAAAAGTTTGTTTTTGGCTTCGCGCGTCAATCCCTTTATTTCCTTTTGATACTTACGGGCGTAGCGTTGCAGGAAGTGTTCGCTCAAAAGCAGAATGTCGTTCCCCCGTTCACGCAAGGGAGGTATGTGCAGTTCGATGGTGTTGATGCGGTAGAGCAGGTCTTGCCGGAAGTGTCCTTCGGTCACCATGTGGCGGATGTCGGCGTTGGTGGCACAGATAAGGCGCACGTCGATGGGGGTAGTCTGTGTGCTTCCCAGGCGGGTAATTTGCCGTTTCTCGATGGCGGTGAGCAGTTTGGCCTGCATGGGCAGGGAGAGGTTGCCTATCTCGTCGAGGAACAGCGTGCCTCCGGTAGCTATCTCCATGCGTCCGGCTTTGGCTTTGCGGGCATCGGTAAAGGCTCCGCGTTCGTACCCGAAGAGCTCGCTCTCAAAGAGTTGTTCGGGGATACTGCCCAGGTCGATGGTGACAAAGGGACGTCCATAGCGGGGCGAATGGCGGTAGAGCAGGCGGGCGAAGACGTCCTTTCCGGTGCCGTTTTCACCCAAGATGAGGATATTGGCATCCGTGTCGCTCAGTTTCTCCACGGTGTCCAGCACCTGAAGCATGGCGGGAGACTGACCGATGACGGGTTCTTCCGTGGCGTCACTCAGCACTTCCACTTGTTCGCGCAGGAGGGATACTTCACATCGCGACCGGCGCAGTTTCATGCCGGAGGACAAAGTGGCGAGCAGCTTCTCTTTTTCCCATGGCTTGGGGACAAAGTCCGTAGCTCCGGCCTTGATGGCCCGCACGGCTTTGTCCGTGTCCGAGTAGGCGGTCATGAAGATAACCACGGCTTGCGGGTCGATACGCAATATTTGTTTGAGGCAGTCGAATCCTTCCTGTCCGCTGATGGCGTCCCGGCTGAAGTTCATGTCCAGCAGGACAAGGTCGGGGCGGAAGTTGGTCATGAAGTGTTCGATGCGGTCGGGCGTGGTGGTGACCTTCACCTTTTCCGCATACGGCTCCAGCAAGAGGTTGAGGGCGAAGAGCACGTCTTCGTTATCATCGACGATGAGTATTTTTCCAAGCTGTTCCATATAGATTATCGCTTAGTCCAATTCTCTATAATAATGTCTGGCAAACGTTCTAAATGCTTCACATTGTCTGTCACCATAACCATGTTGTTGATTATAGCAGAGCAACCTATCAGAATATCAAAGTCGTCTATCAACAGCCCCTTACGTTTTAGCTCAGCTTTGACATCACCAAATAGAGGTAATGCGTCTGTTATAGGTATAATCTTGAAATGGTTGACAATGAAACTTACGTCTTTCAAACGTTCCTCTTTGTTGTTGCTGAAAGCGGCTCCGAAATACAATTCGCCTAACGTGATTTCAGATACGAAACAGTTAACAGGCTGTACCTTTTTTATGGTTTCTCGTACGCCATATTTGTTTTTTAGTAGTGAGATGCAAATATTCGTATCAAGTAAATAGTGCTTCTTCATTAGAATTCCTCTATTTTTCTGGTTTGGTTACTGGTTCTGCTTTCACGGATGATTTTCATTTCGTCTTCTACAGAACGATCATCTTCCCACGCTCCGGTCAGTTCATCAAAGAAATCAGAGTAAGAGGCCGCTTTAGCTGCATGAGTCGCTTTATTCTTCAATGATTCAGACAATCTTCCAATGATGTCAAGTTTAAGTGTCGGGTTGAGTGGCTCAAGTATTCGCATGTACCAATCAACAGGAGATAATGTATGTTCCATTCGTTTTCCTTTCTTTTAAAAGTTCCTCGGGGACAAAGATAAACAAAATATCCGTGGGTTGTATGTGCGATAGCGCACGATTTTTGTGCGATAATGCACACTCTTTTAAAGGCTGATTTTAATCTTATCTGTTGATAATAAGTGATATACAGCTTTGGCACGGCATTTGATGTCTGTTTTCCGTAAAATAGTGTTGTTATGTATAGACGTATCATTATATGGAGTATGGCCCTTTGCTTTTCCTATTTAGAGAGCGGGGCACAGGAAACACCGATGGAGCTTTCCTTGCAGGAGACCATCCGTCATGCCCAGGAGCAGTCGCCCGACGCGCAAAGCGCTCGCCACGCTTATCGCTCCGCTTATTGGAATTACCGTTATTACCGGGCGAACTACTTGCCCAACCTGACGCTGACGTCCAATCCTTACCTCGACCGCGCCATCAACAAAGTGACCATGGGCGACGGCAGCGTGAAATTTGTGGAGCAAAACCTGTTGGCTACGGACTTGACGCTCAGCCTGACGCAGAACGTGCCTTGGACGGGAGGAACGTTCTTTGTGGAGACTTCGGCCCAGCGCATCGACCTTTTCTCAGACGACAGCCATTCCTACCAGACCTCACCCGTGAACATCGGTTACCAACAGTCGCTCTTCGGGTATAATTCGCTCAAGTGGGACCGCCGCATCGAGCCGGTGCGCTACAGGGAGGCGTGCAAAGAGTATGCCGAGACGCTGGAACTGGTGGCGGCCAGTGCCACGGAGAAATTCTTCGACCTGGCCACGGCGCAGAGCAACTACGAGACCGCCTGCACCAATTATGCCCATGCGGACACTTTATATAAATATGCACAAGGCCGCTACAACATCGGCACCATCAGCGAGAACGAGATGCTCCAGCTGGAGATAAACAAGCTCACAGAGGAGACCAACCGCATGAATGCCCGCATCGAGGTGGAGAATGCCATGCAGGAACTCCGCTCATACTTGGGCATTCAGCAGGACCTGGAGTTGAAGGTGAGCGTGGACAGCGTTTTGCCGAATCTGCACATCGACTTAGGCGAGGCGTTGATGCTGGCCACGGAGAACAGTCCCGACATAGAGAACATGAAGTTGCGCCAGTTGGAGAGCGAGAGTGCCGTTTCGCAAGCCCGTGCCAATGCCGGACTGAAAGCGGACATCTACCTGCGCTTCGGCCTGACGCAGACCGCCGACCGCTGGAAGGATGCCTGGCGAGACCCCATGGACCAGCAATATGTCTCGCTGGGCATCACGTTGCCCATACTCGACTGGGGACGTGGCAAAGGACGGGTGCGGGTGGCAAAGAGTAACCGTGACTTGGTACACACGCAGGTGGAGCAGGACAAGACCGACTTCGAGCAGAACATCCGCAAGCTGGTGCGCCAATTCAACCTGCAGGCGCAGCGCGTACACATCGCCCGCAGGACAGACCTCACCGCCCGGCGCCGTGCCGAAGTAGCCCGCAAGCTCTACCTCTTGGGGCAGTCCTCCGTGTTGGACCTCAACGCTTCCATCACAGAGAAAGACACCGCCCGGCGGACGTACCTTTCCGCCCTGCACGAGTATTGGAGCATGTACTACACGCTCCGTAGCCTGACGCTTTATGACTTCGAGCGGGGCGTGGGATTGCAGGAAGATTTGGAGCGGCTGATAAAGTAGCGCCGAAAGGAAGCCTTTGTATGACTTCGACCACAGGAAGGTATTACCCCGATGAGGAATCAGTGCCACCTATTCCAGGAATCAGTGCCACCTTTTGTAGGAATCAGTGCCACTGATTCTATATCGAGGTAATACCCCGGCCGCCTAAAGGCTGCAGCCCGACCGGCTTAAAGCCTGACGAAGAAACCGCTAAAGAATTACATAAACCTATTAATCGCAAGATACAGATGGATATTAAACTCGAAAAGAAACCTTGGTACATCCGTTACCGTTATTACCTGGCGGGAGGCGTGGCCTTTTGCGCTTTCCTCGTCTATGTCATTATCCTCTCCGCCGGACCGCGCAAGCTGCGCATCGAGCGGGACAACATCCAGATAGCCGAAGTGCGGCAGGACAAGTTCATGGAGTATGTCGATGTGGAGGGACTGGTGCAGCCCATCCTCACCATCAAGGTGAACGCCCGTGAGGCGGGAAGCGTGCTGCGCATCGTGGGGGAGGAAGGCAGCCTCCTGAAGCGGGGCGACACGATACTTGTATTGGAGAATCCCGACTTGCTGCGCGACATCGAAGACCAGCAGGACGAATGGGAGAAACAGCTCGTCACCTACCGCGAGAAGGAGATAGAGATGCAGAAGCAGAGCCTCACCCTGCGCCAGCAGGCCTTGCAGAGCGATTACGAGTTGGCCAAGCTGCGCCGCACTTACGAGTTGGAGCAGGAGGAGTATCGCATGGGCATCAAAAGCCGCGCCCAGTTGCAGGTGGCCGAGGACGAGTATCGTTTCAAAGAAAAGACCGCCCGGCTTCAGCGGGAGAGTCTGCGGCATGATTCTGCCATGTCACTCATCCAAAGCGACCTTCTGCGGGCCGACCGCGAGCGGGAACACAAGAAGTATCAGCGTTCCCGCCGGCGCCTGGCCGACTTGGTGGTGCGTGCCCCCATCGGAGGCCAGCTCAGTTTTGTAGGCGTCACGCCCGGCCAGCAGGTGCAGTCCGGCGAGAGCATCGGCGAGATTAAGGTGCTCGACCAGTTCAAGGTACATACGTCGCTCAGCGAATATTACATCGACCGCATCACCACCGGCTTGCCTGCCACCATCCTCTATCAAGGCAAGCGTTATCCCTTGCGCATCACCAAGGTGGTGCCCGAGGTGAAGGACCGCCTCTTCGACGTAGACCTCGTGTTTACGGACGGCATGCCGGACAATGTCCGTGTGGGCAAGAGTTTCCGCGTGCAGATAGAGTTGGGTCAGCCGGAAGACGCGGTAGTCATTCCCCGCGGCAATTTCTATCAGGCCACAGGCGGTCAGTGGATTTACCGTCTGAACGAAGACGGGACACGTGCCCGTCGTGTTCCCCTCACCATCGGACGCCAGAACCCTCAGCAATACGAAGTGACGGACGGCCTGCAGCCGGGCGACCGGGTCATTGTGACAGGCTACGACTCGTTCGGCGAGGCGGAGGAGCTGGTGATTAAATAGTGTATATAATCAGATTTGAACTTATATTTGCATACGTATGTTGTTTGTTCATTATTTAAAAATCGCTTGGCGCAACCTGCTGAAGTACCGCATGCAGACCGCCATTAACGTCATCGGGTTGGCCGTGGGCTTCGCCTGCTTTGCGTTTGCCAACCTGTGGATGCGGTACGAGACCACTTACGATGCTTCCCATCCGGGAGCGGAACGGATGTATCTGCTCTACATGGAGAGTATGATGGACAATAGTGGATTTATGGCTCATGCGCCTTATCCGACCTCAACGTTGCTGAAGGCGGAATTCCCTGAGGTAGAGGAGGCTTGTGCTTTTACACGTCTTCCGCTTGACGGATTGAACATGAAAGAAGATGCGCCCGAAGTGCAGATGCCTTGTATGCAATTGGATTCCTGCGGCATGCGTATGTTTGGCATACAGTTACTGGCTGGAAGTATGGATTTCCTTTATTCCAATGAACAGATAGCGTTGACGGAAAGCACTGCCCGGCGTTTCTTCGGGACAACAGCGGAGGCGGTAGGAAAGACAGTGTACTATCGGGACGAGCCACATACGGTGTGTGCCGTGGTGTCCGATTTGCCCCATAGTAATTTCTCTTTTGGGTTCATTGCCGAGGGAGCTTATTTCCGCAAGTGGCAGGATAATTGGTGGAACGGTGGTTTTCAAGTCATTGTCAAGTTGCGTGAGGGCGTGTCGGCTGAGGCTTTTTATGAAAAGATGCAAGCCTACGGTGAAAAGTTGGATTCGAACGATAGCAGAGTGATTGTAAAACGCATGAAGCTGATGCCGGTTACGGAGTATCGTTATGCCCCGTTCAATCCGGAATGCGAAGTGCGTTTCTCCTACTTGGTACTTTTTGCCGTGGCGGGAGGATTGGTTATACTTTGTTCTTTGTTCAATCATTTGGCGCTGTTTATCTCACGCATCAACATCCGTCGCAGGGAGTTAGGACTTCGCAAGGTTTGCGGTTCGTCCGGACGTGGCCTGTTTGCCATGCTTACGATGGAGTATGCGTTGCTTATCCTGTTATCCGGTTTGGTGGGCATGACGTTGGTGGAGGCGTTACGTTCTCCGTTTAATGCTTTGTCCGGTGTAGAAGGAGATATCTACGTACAGTCCTTACTTTATTTTGTGACGGTATTCATCTTATCTTTGTTCTTGTTGGTGCCTTTCGTCTGGCGTTTCGCTTCCTTGCGTCCGGAGCGGAGTGGGGCAAGGGCTTTCCCGCGCGGCATGGTCATTGTTCAGCTTTTCATCAGTCTTTTGGCCATCTTCAGTATGGCGGTATTGATGAAACAACTGAATTACTTAAAGACAACCGATTTGGGATGGGAACGCAAAGACCTGGCCGTTTTCACCTATATCTATCCTGACGGGGCGGAGGATGAAATCTTGGACAAGGTGCGCCAAATGCCTTGCACTCGTGAAGTCTTGTCCGGTTATTACGGCATCCTGCCTGAAGGTATGCTGAGTGCTACAAATTTAGATTGGGAGGGTCGTCCCGAAGGACACACATTGGATGGCATTAAGACCATGTGTATGGATGAGACTTTGGCACGTTTCTATGGCATCCGCACAATGGAAGGTGAGATGTTGAGAAACCATGACAAGGGAAAAGCGATGCTCAATGAATCCGCTGTACGCGTGATGGGCGTGACGAACCCGATAGGATTGAAAGTGACGACAGGTCGGGGAACAGTTTTGACCATTGTGGGTATTGTGCGGGATTTTCATATTTCTCCTCCAACGATACCCGTGACACCCACGCTTTTTGTCTGCAAAGGTGAATTAGGTTGGGGAGACGGTGATGATGTACTGGTGAAATATCATCCCGGACAATGGAAAAGCTTGCGTACCGGGGTAGACAGTCTGTTTGCCCAAAACTATTCCAACGTGAACTACCGGTTGGTGAATGTTATGGACGAGTATGACAGTTATCTTGTGTCCGAGACCCTACTTCTTCACCTGTTGGGCTTTGTTTCCCTCGTATGTATGTTTGTCTCCGCTTTCGGTATCTTCTCCATGGTCACATTGAGTTGCGAACGCCGTCGCAAGGAGGTAGCCATCCGCAAAGTGAACGGTGCGCGGGTGGGGGATATCCTCCGGCTCTTTGCTCGCGAATACTTAGGTTTGTTGGCAGTGGCATCCGTTGTGGCCTTCCCCGTTGGCTACGTACTGATGAAGCGCTGGCTGGAGAACTACGTGGAGCAGACCCCTATCTCCGCTTGGATATATATCGTTATCTTTGCGGGTATGGCGGTATTGATAGCCTTGTGCATCGGCTGGCGCGTATGGCGTGCCGCCAACGAGAATCCCGCCGAGGTCGTGAAAAGTGAGTAATGTAAATAAGAGGTAAAAATAATAATAGAAATAGACGCATGAAAACATTTACTTACGCCTTGCGGCACCTGGTGCGTGCCCGGGCTTATACAGTCATCAATCTGTTGGGCTTGGCGTTGAGCCTGGCCTGCTGCATCGTGCTGATGCGCTACATCCATCGGGAACTGACGGTAGATACGCATTGCGTGGACCGGGACCGGATTGTATTGTCTTTGCGTGATATGGACGGCAATGTAGCCCCTGCGGACTTAAAATCCGAATGGAGCTATTCCGACACGACCTATATTCCCAATGACCAAATTGTGGATGAAGCGCGTTTCGTCTTGCTACAGAATGACAATGTGCTCAGTGGGGAACATAGCTTCAAAATGAATGTAATGCCGGTGGACTCTACTTTCCTGCACTTCTTCCGCTATCAGTTGGTGGAAGGCGAGTATGCTTTGGCAGCTCCCGATGCCGCTATCCTAACCCGTGAATGTGCCCGCCGGTTGTTTGGAAACGAAAGTCCCATAGGCCGGGTGCTGACTTTTGCCGGAGAGTCGGTCGTTGTGCGTGGCGTGGTAGAAGAGCCGGATTGCAAAGCCACGTATCAATGGGATATGTTAGTGAATTATGAGTTGAAGGATTTTTGGCAGCGCATGTCCTGCCGCCTGATGCGGGTGCTTCCGTCCGTAGACTTGGATGCTGTCAATGCGCGGAGTAACGTTTATCGTACGTATCAGAGTGAGAATGCCATCCTAAATGATTTGGGAGAGTTGCGCTTCCGCTTTATCACCCAGCGGCAACTTTATTTCGACCAGACTATCACGGATGATGACTATAATGACATCCTGCATCGGGGCAATCCGGGTTACGTGCGTCTGTTGTGCGGAGTGGTGGCGTTGTTGTTCCTTGTGGGTGTGCTCAACTTTGTCAACCTCTACATGGTGATGCTGATGAAGCGTTCGCGGGAGTATGGCGTGAAGAAGGTGTTCGGCTTGCAAGGTTTCCATCTGTTCAGTCAGATTTATGCGGAAAACCTGTTGCTGGGCGCATCAGCGCTTTTAGTGGCGTGGTTCGGTGTCGAGCTGATGCAGCCCGTGTTCAACCGTTTTGTGGACGATGCCATCGGCTATTCGGCTTTTGACGGATGGGTGTCCTTGGCGTTTCTGCTTCTCTTCCCTTTGCTGACGTCTATCTATCCGTTCATCCGTTACCAGTATCGCCCGCCCATGGTGTCGCTCCGGGTAGCGGGCACTACCCGCCAGTCGGTAGGCATTCGCATGGCTTTCCTGTTTGTACAGTATACCGTGACCTTGCTGCTTATCATGCTTTCCCTCTACTTTGTGCGCCATCTGCGGCTGATGCTCGACACGCCTCCCGGCTTCCGGGTGGAAAACGTCATGATGGCAGACCTCTTTCACGAAGACTCGCAACGGGATTATGAGGATGAAAATTACGACAACGACCGTCGTGCCCGTGCGCAACGCATCATGCAACGGTTAGAGGAATGCCCTTATATAGACCGTTGCCTTTTCGCTTATTATACTCCCTTGTCTGGCGGCAGCGTCAATCCGTTGCTGAACGACAAGGAACAGGAAACAGTGATGCAAGTGGCTTTCGTGTCGCCCGATTTCTTCCGCTTCTACGACATCCCTTTGTTGGAGGGTAGTCTGGAGGAACTGGAGAAAGGCCGTGGCGAGCAGATGGTGCTGAACCGTGCCGCCATGGATGCTTTCGGATATAAGACCAAGGAGGAAGCGTTCGTGCGGAGTGAAAGTCCGCTGTGGATATTTGTTTCCTCTGAGGGGGAAATCGTGGAGGGCGGTACGAAGTTGCTGCCCGTCATTGCCGTGGTTGATAACTTTTATGCGGGTCGTGTGTCGGAAGGCATCAAGCCCATGGCATGGGTGGTGCGCAACGGTGGTGGGGGCGAGCGGGTGCAACTCTCCGTCAAGCCCGGCAAAGTAAGCGAACTTTTAGACTACTTGCGTGAACTTGAACAGGAAATCTATCATACGGAGGATTTCTCATTTACCTGGCTGAAGGACGATGTAGCCGCTCTCTATGAGAACGACCGCCGCATTGTGGCCGTTTATTCCGTCTTTGCCTTGATAGCCATTGTGGTTTCCGCCTTGGGCTTGCTGGGCATCTCGTTGTTCGACATCCGCCAGCGTTACCGGGAGATAGGCATCCGCAAGGTGAACGGTGCCCGGCTTGGCGACCTCATCCCTTTGCTTTCGCGCAAGTATGCTGTGGTGTTGGGCTTGGCGTTCGTGGTGGCTGTGCCCGTTGCGTACTATATAATATATGTATATACGGCGGATTTTGTAGTGAAGGCTTCCGTAGGCATAGGCATTTTCCTCGTGGCTTTGCTGGTGGTGATAGCCGTTTCCTTCGGCACATTGTGGGGGCAGGTGCGCAAGGCGGCGCGGGTCAATCCGGCAGAGGTGATGAAGAGTGAATAAAATTTTAGATTATGATACTATTAACTACTTTGAAAATGATTGCCCGGAGCTGGTGGAGGAACAAAGTGTTCTTCCTGGTTTCGGTGGTGAGCCTCGCGTTAGGGCTGGCATGCACCAACTTGTTGGCGACTTACTTTGTGCACGAACAGGGTGTGGAGGCAGGGAATGTTGTCCGTGAAGATATCGTTCACCTATATAGATATGCACCGCGTGTTCATGGATCGCAATGCCAAGGTGTTTTCACTCTCCCGCCTCTTGACGTTCTATCCCTTGATAGGCTTGCTGCTGACGGCTTTTGGTCTGTTCGGCATCGCTTGGTATGCCACCCGCCAGCGGATACGCGAAATCAGTGTCCGCAAAGTGCATGGCGCCACATCCCGCCAGATTCTTTGGCTGCTTGCCAAGCCTTTTTGCCTGTATGCCCTTGTGGCGTACATAGTGGCTATGCCCGTTACGTGGGGACTGATGCAGAACTGGCTGCAACAGTTCGCCTATCGGGCGGCGTTGGCTCCGGGTCTGTTTGTCTGGCCCTTCGTGGTCGTGGTGGGTGTTGCCCTGATTACGGTCTGCTTGCAGGCGGCTCTGTTAGGGCGGGTCAATCCGGCAGAAACTTTGACAATGGACAATTGATGCCAGACACAGGAGAGTTGTTTCCATTGGCAAGAACGGATAGAAAAATGTAAGATGTAAGTGTCTGATTATTAATAAGAAGATATTCTGGTTCTTTTCTCGCTTTACCAGAAAACTTTTCTGGTACTACCAGAAGCCTTTTCTGTTAGAAACAGAAAGCCTTTCTGTCACCGACAGAAAACCTTTCTGGTAGTATGGGAAAAACAGCGGGAAAGACGCAAGAAATCGAAAGGTAAAGATGTAGTAATAATTGTAGATAGGAGAATATGATAGGACATTACTTGAAAATCGCCTGGCGCAACCTGCTGAAGTACCGCACGCAGAACCTTATCAGCATCATCGGACTTGGCGTCTGTTTGCTGTGCTTTACCGTCTGTATGTATTGCTGCCGGTATATTTTAGATACAGATGCCTGTTTTGAGAATAGCAGTCGCATGGCTGAACTGCATTTGGAGAGGGAGAATGGTGATGTTTTCTCCGGAACGCCCGCAAGGTTGGTGGAACGTTTGCGCACGATGTCTTGGAGCACGGCGGAGGCTTTTACTTTTACCGTTTATCCGCACGAGCGTACTTACCATGTGGAAGCGGACGAGGGGGAAGAGTTGCTGCCCTTACTCTTGACACGGAACGTCGTCGCAAGGAAGTGGCCATCCGCAAGGTAAATGGTGCGGGTGTCCGGCAGATACTTTTGCTTTTCGCCCGTTCTTATCTGTGGATATTGGGCGTGACTGCCTTGTTGGCTTTTCCATTGCTTTATGGGTTACTGAAAGGTTGGAGCAGTATGTATGCCACTTTCTTCAGCTACGGATCGCTCTTTTGGCTGTGCATTTTCTTGTTTGTGTCGGCAGTAACGGTGTTTACCATCCTCTTCCGTATTCTGAAGGTTGCGAGAGTGAATCCGGCAGAGGTGGTGAAGAGTGAATGAAATGGGAATTTAGATAGCACACAGATGAGACAGATTAAACGAGATGACCACAGATTTTTAAAGGGGCTTCGCCCGAATCTTTCTCATTTCAGATTCCAGAATTCAGATTTCATAAATCAGAAATCAGTAAATGAAATAATCTGTGAAAATCTGTCTTATCAGTGTCATCTGTGTGCCATATAAACACCCCGCTAAATTATCATTTATATTATTAACCATAAAAACTGAAACAATTATGATGATTAAAACAGTAAACTTACAGAAAATCTTCCGCACGGAAGAAGTGCAGACCCTGGCACTGAACGATGTGAACATCGAAGTGAACGAAGGCGAGTTCGTGGCTGTCATGGGCCCTTCGGGGTGTGGCAAGTCCACCTTGCTCAACATTTTAGGCTTATTGGACAATCCCACAGCAGGTGAGTATTACCTGAACGGCACGGAAGTGTCGAAGTTCACCGAAAGCCAACACACCAGCCTGCGCAAAGGCGTCATCGGCTTCGTCTTTCAGAGTTTCAACCTGATAGACGAACTGAACGTGTACGAGAACATCGAGTTGCCTTTGCTCTATATGGGTGTGCCGCAGGCCGAACGCAAGCGCCGGGTGGAGCAGGCGATGGAGCGCATGGCCATCATGCACCGCGCCAAACACTTCCCGCAACAGCTCTCCGGCGGTCAGCAGCAGCGTGTGGCCATCGCCCGTGCCGTAGTAGCGGGACCGAAACTCATCCTTGCCGACGAACCTACCGGTAATTTGGATTCGAAGAACGGCAAGGAGGTGATGGACTTGCTGAAAGAGTTAAACAAAGAAGGCACAACTATCGTCATGGTGACGCACTCGCAGCACGATGCCGGTTTTGCCGACCGCATCATCAACCTCTTCGACGGGCAGGTGGTGACGGAGACGAATTTGTGATGAAACCTGCGGGAAGAGGTGTCAAAAGGGAAAACGACTTTCATTTTGCCCTGTCATCCTGAGTGCCCATTTCCTGCGGAAAGCCCATTCGATGATGACGGGTAATTAACTCCCTTCCTCCTGAGGGGTTGCTCTCCCCCGATAACGGGGGAACAAGGAGGGGGTAGGTGCCCATCGGGCGGGGTGGTAGGATAAGAATGGTTCGACCTATTTATTATATAGGAATAGGAGTCGCTTCGCGGCATGTCTTACCTACCACCTCCCCCTACGGGTACTCCTCCTTCCCCGAAGGAGGAGAGCCGATTATTGCAATTCGTCATTGGTAGCAGCGCGAAGGGTCTCCCGTTTGTTTTTGTTCATGGGAGATGCTTCACATGCGTTCAGCATGACAAAATGATAGCAGTTTTGCATTTTGATACACCCTCTTTTTTGTGTTGGCAGATTACTTCTATAAAACTATTGAGTGAAATAATTTTGTCTTTCAAAAGATACACGTATCTTTGCTTGTCAATCAAATGAAGACCTTTATTATTCACGTATGAAACACTTTATTTATCTCCTTGGAGCAGGCTTGATGATGGGCTTGTTCCTGTCATGTAGTGGCAAGGACGCTCCTTTTATCAGTGATGCCGGTTATCGCATGCAAGTGGAGCGGGACTTCCAACAGAAACAGGCGTTGATGCCAGAGGGCGACCTCTTCGACATCTTTCATGCGGATTTGACGGATTATGAACGCGAGGCGTTGGAATTTCTTTACGCCTACATGCCGTTGGCCGACATTACCGATTATTCCGGTGATTTTCATCTGATGAACGTGCGTGCCGCCCGGCGTGCCGTTCAAGAAATGTCTTGGGGACGGACAGTGCCCGAAGCCTTGTTCCGCCATTTCGTCCTGCCCGTTCGGGTGAACAACGAGCCGCTGGACAGTGCCCGTGTGGTGTTTTACAAAGAACTGAAACCGCGTGTGCAAGGCAAGTCAATGTACGACGCCATTCTGGAGGTCAATCATTGGTGTCACGAGAAAGCAGTCTATCAGCCTACCGACGCACGCACCAGTGCGCCTTTAGCCACCGTACGCACCGCTTTCGGTCGTTGTGGGGAAGAGTCCACATTCTTAGTGGCGGCTTTACGTTCCATCGGTATTCCGGCCCGTCAGGTCTATACACCCCGCTGGGCGCATACGGACGACAACCATGCGTGGGTGGAGGCTTGGGCCGATGGCAAGTGGTATTTCTTAGGGGCTTGTGAACCGGAGCCGGTGCTCAACTTAGGATGGTTCAACGACCCGGCAGCACGAGGCATGCTGATGCACACCAAGGTTTTTGGCCGTTATGAAGGCCCGGAAGATGTGATGAGCCGTACGCCCGGATATACCGAGATAAACGTAATAGATAACTATGCGCCCACGGCTCGTGCTACGGTGCGTGTGACCGATGAGGCAGGAAACCCCGTACAAGGTGCGCAAGTGGAGTTCAAACTCTATAATTATGCCGAGTTTTACACCGTTGCGCGTAAACTGACTGATGCCGGTGGCTGTGCCTCGCTGACTGCCGGTAAGGGCGATGTCTTGGCATGGGCTTCGCAAGGCGGACGTTTCGGCTTTGCGAAACTTTCCTTTGGCAAGCAAGACACGCTCAACTTGAAGCTGAACCATCGGGACGGCGATGTCTTTGAACTGGATATGGATATTGTACCGCCCGTTGAAACGTCCGACATGCCTGAGGTTACGGCCGGACAACGTGCCGAGAACGACCGGCGAATGATGGAGGAAGACTCCATCCGGCACGCTTACGAGGCCACTTTCTTTACACAAGAGGGAGCCGCCGCCTTCGTAAAGACTATCTCCGGCTTAAATGCTTGCTATGCCGGACAGGCCGTTTCTTATTTAGTGGCCTCGCGTGGAAATCATGCCACGTTGTGCCGTTTCCTGACCATGGCTTCTGCTGAAGGTAATGCGGAAGAAGCTGTCCGCTTGCTGGGAGTGCTGACTGAGAAAGACTTGCGTGACGTTCGTTTCGAAGTGCTGGCAGACCATTGGCTGCACACCCCTCAAGCCGGTTGTGAACAATATGCATCCGCTTTGCTCAATCCCCGTGTGGCTACCGAGGAACTGACTCCTTACAAATCTTTTTTCCAGACCGTTATCAATGGAGACGATGCCGAAGTCTACCGACAAAATCCTCATAAACTGGTAGAATGGTGCAAGGAAAACATTACGTTGAAGGACTCATTGAATGCCCAACGTATTCCCATGACACCTATCGGTGTATGGAAATCGCGAATAGCCGACTCATATTCGCGCGATATTTTCTTTGTCAGTGTGGCACGTAGCATGGGTATTCCCGCTTGGATTGACAATGTGACCGGTAGGGTATGCTATCAGGATTTGGCTGGTCATGCGGATTTAAAGAATGGAAAGACTTACGAAGTGGATTTTGACGAAGGTACGGCTCAGGAAGCGCCTGCCGTAGGCCGATTGGCGGCAACCTTCCGCCCTACGAAATATTTCGATGACCCTAAATACTACATGCACTTCACCCTCTCCCGGTGCCGGGACGGTGTGCTTCAACTGCAAAACTATAGTGAGAGCGATACCTGGAAGTCGTTGCTGTCCACTCCCCGTCCGATGCCCGCAGGTTATTATCTGATGGTAAGCGGCACACGCCTGGCCAGTGGCAGCGTGTTGGCACATCTGAATGCTTTCAACGTGCAGGCGGGTCAAACACAAACCACCGCTTTGATGATGCGCGAGAGCAAAGACCAAATACAGGTCATCGGCAATTTCAATTCCGAGTCGCTCTTTACGCCTGTCGTTGATGGAGCTATGGCCGATGAGCCGACCAGTGTGCTGAAAGCGTGCGGAAGAGGATATTTTGTGATTGGGGTGTTGGGCGTCAATCAAGAACCTACCAACCATGCGCTGAAGGATGTGGCCAAACTGGGTAAGGAGTTGGAAAAATGGGGACGTAAACTTGTATTGCTCTTCCCCGATGAGGAGAAGTTCGGACTTTATCGTCCGCAAGATTTTGAAGGCTTGCCGGATACCATTATATATGGTGTGGATACCAACGGCATCGCCGAAGAAATAGTCAGCGGTATGAAACTGAAGTCGGCCCAGACATTACCCCTGTTCATTATTGCCGATACGTTCAATCGGGTGGTGTTCGTTTCTCAAGGTTATACCATCGGGCTGGGTGAACAACTGATGCGTACGGTCCGGGGGGTGTAGGTATGTTAAAGTGAAATAGCTGCTCTCTGATTATCATTGGTTATCCGACCAAGTATTATTGGATACTTGGGCGTTTAACCAATGATACTTCGCCCGTTATCCTTGCATACTTTTGCAACCGGGTTTTCGGAAAATGAAAGTGTGCCGGATGGGACAGCCCGCCGGCACACTTTCATTTTGCTTTGCACGCTATTCCCTCTTTCCTTACTTGCAACGTCTCAATACCATTGCCGTGCGGGAGGGAACATAAAGTTTCATCCATTCTTTCTTCTCTTTTTTGTAGAGCGGGTCGGGGATGGTGAAGTGTTTCACACTATCGTCGTTGAAGCCATAGCCTCCGTATGCAGGATTGTCCGTATCCAGAATGACTTCATAGCAACCGGCGGGAACTAAGAAACCATAGTCGGTGAACGATTGCTTGGGGTTGAAGTTGAACACGAATACCAGGTCCTTGCGCATATAGGCCAAAATCTGGTCTCCATCGTTGTGCCAGATTTCCTGAATGCCTGTCGCCTGGAAATTCTTGACGCTCTTGATTATTTTCAGCATCTCGGCATCGAAATCACCCAAGTAGTGATAAGCAAGGTTTTTGTTATCCACCAGGTTCCATTGGCGGCGGGCGTACTTGCATGACCATCCGTTCCCTTCACGCGGGAAGTCTATCCACTCCGGATGTCCGAACTCATTACCCATAAAATTCAGATAACCTCCGTTGATGGTGGAGGCTGTGAGCAGGCGTATCATCTTGTGCAGGGCAATTCCCCGGCGTACTGTGTAGTTCTCGTCTCCCTTCTGCATGTGCCAGTACATGTCGGCATCTATCAGACGGAAAATAATGGTTTTGTCGCCTACCAATGCTTGGTCGTGGCTCTCGGCATAGGAAATGGTTTTCTCGTCCTTTCGGCGGTTGGTCACTTCCCAAAACATGCTTGAGGGTTTCCAGTCTTCATCAATCTTTTCTTTGATGGTTTTTATCCAGTAATCCGGTATGTTCATAGCCATGCGGTAGTCAAAGCCATAGCCTCCATCTTCGTATTTGGCGGCTAATCCCGGCATGCCGGAAACTTCCTCCGCTATGGTAATGGCACGCGGATTGACTTGGTGTATCAGGCGGTTAGCCAAGGTCAAATAGCAGATAGCGTTGTCATCTTGGTGTCCGTTGAAGTAATCATTGTAATTGCAGAAAGCCTCTCCCAGCCCGTGGCTGTAGTAGAGCATGGATGTGACACCATCGAAGCGGAACCCGTCAAAGCGATATTCTTCCATCCAGTATTTGCAGTTGGAGAGAAGGAAATGAAGCACTTCATTTTTGCCATAGTCGAAGCAGAGCGAATCCCATGCCGGATGTTCATGTCTGTCACCGGGATAGAAATACTGGTTGGGGTCACCGGCAAAGTTGCCCAATCCTTCCACCTCATTCTTTACAGCGTGTGAGTGTACAATGTCCATAATGACTGCCAGTCCCATGCTATGCGCCGTGTCAATAAGTTCTTTCAACTCGTCCGGTGTTCCAAAACGGGATGAAGCGGCAAAGAAACTCGACACATGGTAGCCGAAACTTCCGTAGTAGGGATGTTCCTGAATGGCCATAATCTGGATACAGTTGTAGCCGTCTTTCACAATTCGGGGCAGAACATTTTCTTGGAACTCCCGGTAGGTACCTACTTTTTCTTCCTGTTGGGCCATGCCGATGTGGCATTCGTATATCAGTAAGGGGTCGGTTGACGGCTTGAAGGCACGTTTCTTCATTTTGTATGGCTTGGCGGGATCCCATACTTGCGCACTGAATATTTTGGTTTGTTCATCTTGCACTACGCGTGTGGCCCATGCCGGAATACGTTCACCGCATCCGCCTTCCCAATATACTTTCAGTTTGTACAGGTCTCCATGTTTCAATGCGTTGGAGGGCAGTTTCAGTTCCCAGTTTCCGTTGGCTTTCTTTTTCAGGCTGTATTTTTTTTCTTCTTTCCAGCCGTTGAAAGTTCCGGTAAGGAAGATTTGGGTGGCATTAGGCGCCCATTCGCGGAATACCCATCCTGTATCCGTCTTATGCAGGCCGAAGTACAGGTAGCCTGTGGCAAAATCGGACAATGATTTTTTCCCCTTGTTTGTCAATTCGGCTTCCTTTTCGACGGCATGCTGGTGGCGTCCGTTGATGGCGTCGGCGTATGGCTCCAGCCATGGATCGTTCTTAATCAGATTCAGTGTTTCCATAACGGATAAGTATTTTGTGTTTTTACGCTTTTACTTTTACGATGACTTTCTTCACTCCGTCGGGAGTAACGCCGGGTGCGTGTCCGTCCTGTGGGAAGAAGATGGCAAACATGCCCGGTTTTACTTCGATGTAGCTATCGGCCAGTCCTTCAAAGAAAGTGATGTCTTTCTCCGCATTGTAGGGAGCGTCAGCAGGTTTGCAGTCGCAGGCGGGGGTATATCCCATTAGCTCCACGCCAGAAACAGGTATCTGGATGTCGATAAAATCACGGTGTGTCTCGATGCGTGCCTGCTCTTTTGTTTTAGGCTTGGTCTCGGTCACGTTCACCAGCAGATCTTTCCCTTTCAGTTCGGTCTTACCCGTTTCCAGCGTTTTCAGGTCATGCGACTTGAGGAATTCTATAGCTTGCGCGAACAAGGGGTTCAGCGAAGCGTATTTCTCAATGTTTTCCAGTCTGTCAATTATCATAATCCAAATGTTTTAAGTTAGTATAATCAGTTTATTCAAAGTCATCTATTGTATAGTTCATGAAGTCTGCAAAGCGTTTCATCTGTTTGAAGATGCACATTGTAGGTTCCATAAAATCCGGCGATAGGAAAAACGTGTCCGGCAAGTGACATGAAACGGTATATTCCTTACATTGCAGATACTTCAGGTAGGGGAAGTCTTTCGGAAACCCTTTGGGGGCTGTTTTTAAGAAATTTTCTCCAATGACCGGGAAGTGTTGTTTGAATGCGGGATCTTCTACAATGCTTCTGAACTCGTCGATGTTGTCATAAACCGCCTGCCTGAGAGCTTTCAGCAATGGGGGGGGCGGGCAATAACTGCCTCCGGCCAGCATGCAATTCCCGGGTTGTAGATGAATGTAGTAACCGCAATGGTCGGATTTTTTTCCACGTGCGTTGATATAACCTCCCAAGTGTATTTTATAAGGAGTCTTGTCTTCACTGAAGCGGGTGTCCCGATAGATGCGGTACATGCAGTCTTTTGCTTCGACACCGCGTATGGATTCGTCGAACATGGCTATGCGCGAGATGAGGGCAGTCAACAGTTCCTCGAACTCTTTGCGGGCGGTTTCATATTCTTCCCGGTGGGAATTGAACCATTCCCGATTGTTGTTGGCAGCCAATCGTTTTAAGAATTGAAATATAACGGCAATGTTCATACGGTTACCTTTCTATTTGGGTTTTCGTCTGCTGTCTTTAATTGATTGACAAACTTACAAATAAAATTTCTAAACTACGAATAAGTATGGGAAAAAAATGGAATATGACCTCAACTTGGTCATAAATCGGTGCCGAAAGGATGATGAATACGTACATTTGTCTTATCTTTGCCTTCTTAAAAAAGACAACGAACGTATGAATGCAAAAAAAGTAGAGAATGAATATGACGAACAAACCGTGCGTGACATCGTGGACTGGGTTACGCATGCGGAGTTGCCCCAAGAAGTAAAACTTGGCGATGGGGAGTACATTTGTGACATGAAACGGTATGTGGAGGCTAATATATGTGACATCCGGGACCATTATCCGGATCCTTTTTATAATCCTTCCATCACACGTTTGATTAAACTCAAAGAGATTGTAGGACAATAAGAGGCCTTATGCAATGTGTGTGAATGTGCAGATGCTTTGAGCATACGTGTGGATGTATGGCTTCCATGTCGGTACATTTGTCCTTTAGCGTACATGATAAGCCGTCTGTCGGCTTAACTCCTTTACGACTGAATAGTATAAATTTGATTAGTTACTTGTTACGATGAAAGAAAATAGAATGGCGAGAGCCCGGGCGCAATACACGGATTTTTATGTAAAAGAGCCGATGGAGCTTATGGATTTTTTAGCGGCGAGGATGCCCCAAGCCAGTCGCACTAAGCTAAAGAGTTTGCTGAGCAAGCAGTTGGTGTTTGTGGACCATGTTATCACGACCCAATACAATTTCCCGCTGCTTCCCGGTATGACGGTACAGATAAGCCGCGAGAAGGGGAAACATGAATTTCATCACAAATTGCTGAAGATAGTTTACGAGGACGCTTATTTGATTGTGATTGAAAAGATGCGGGGATTACTTTCCGTGAGTACGGAGCGGCAAAAGGAGCGCACAGCCTGTACCATTCTGAACGAATATTTGCAACGTTCGGCAGGACGCTCGGCCCGTGTGTATGTGGTACATCGGCTGGATCGTGACACGTCCGGGCTGATGATGTTTGCCAAAGACGAGAAAACGCAACATTCCTTGCGGGACAACTGGCACCGGATTGTTTACGACCGTCGTTATGTGGCGGTTGTGGCCGGAGAAATGGAGAAGGACGAAGGTGTGGTCCGTTCGTGGCTGACCGACCGTGTGCTCTATGTCCATTCCAGTCCCGTGGACGATGGAGGAAAGGAGTCCGTCACGCACTATCGTACCATCAAGCGTGCCAACGGTTATTCTTTGGTGGAACTGCATCTGGAGACAGGCCGTAAGAACCAGATACGCGTCCACATGCAAGACTTGGGACATCCTGTCATCGGTGACGGGCGTTATGGCTTGGAAGACTTGAACCCCATCGGACGCCTGGCGTTGCATGCTTTCAAACTGTGTTTCTATCATCCTGTGACAGGTGAGGAAATGGCTTTCGAAACGCCTTATCCCGCTGAGTTCAAGAAACTCGTGCTCAAGAAATAATAAGCAAAGGCACGGAGCCGCAGCCTTTTATCTCTGCGCCTTCGTGCCTTTGTGCTTGTCCGTTGCTTGTTATGTTATCTGTAATTGGCGTCTGTAAACGTCACTTGCGTTCCATTCAGTTTGCCGGACAGATAGTGTTCGCGCACCCACACGTTTTCAAAATATACAATGTTGCCTGCTCCGAAGTCCATCCGAAGACCTTCTTTCGTGTCGTCCATCCACTCCCAGTCGAAGTTTCGGGTCACTTCGCTGTATGGGCGGCTTTGCCCCGTATAGTAATATTGGTGAATTTCCTGACCGCTATAGTTTAGTGTAGAGAATTTCAACTGGTGTACGCAGCCCACCATTACTCCATCTTCGTTCGTCGTATCATATTCCTCCACCCACGTACGCGAGCATAACGCTTCGTCGCTGTTCTGTATGGTGTAATACGTGATGTCATCTCCGCAAGCGGTTAGCGTGAAAGCCAATACGCAGGCTATCCATAAACTCGTCAATTTCCATCTTTTCATATTCTTTCTCTTTTTAGGTTATTGAAAATCGGAGCAAACATACGGAAAAATCTTTGAACAGGCTTAGTATTCCGACTGATATTTTTTATAAAAGACCAGGAAAAGAGTAAATCCGACCAGTGTAAAGGGAACTCCGAACAATGCGGGGTACTGATAACCGTAGCCTGTGGCCAATCCGCCCACGTAAGCCCCAAGGGCATTGCCTAAGTTGAATGCTATCTGCACGCAGGCACCTCCCAGCATTTCACCTCCCGGTGCTACACGGATGATGAGCACTTGTTCGGGACTGGATACGGCAAACAAACCCGCTGTGCACAAAGCCATCAGTATTGCCGCACACCATGGATGAGGTGATAGGAGGAAAGTCAGTAACAAAAGGATGCAGATGCCGCCTTGCACGAATGTACCTACACGTCCCGGTGTGTAACGGTCGGACATGCGTCCGCTCACCAAATTGCCCACTACCATGCCAAATCCTGCCAGAACCATGAGCGGAGTGATGCTTTCGGCACTGAAGCCCGACACTTCCGTCAGTAACGGATTGATATAGCTGTACCAGCAAAACACGCCTCCGTTGCCCAAAGCCGTAGCGCCTAATATCAGCCATGGAGCAGGGCGCCTCAAGAAACGGAACTGTCCTTTGAACCCGACATCTTTCAGCCCGCTTACGGCAGGTACCCATCGCCAGATGTAATAGAGTACAATCAGTCCCCAGATACCTACAAACAGAAACGTGACACGCCATGACAATAGGTGGCTCAGCGAGGTGCCCAGCGGCACACCGAATAGATTGGCTACTGTCATACCTGCTATCATGATGGATACGGCTTCTGACCCTTTGCCTTCGTCGGCCAGTTTGCCCGCTACGATGGAAGCCACTCCGAAATAGGCTCCGTGGGGAAGTCCCGAGACGAAACGTCCCGCTAGCAACACCCAGTAATTCGGTGCCAGCGATGCGCATAGGTTACCTATGGTCATCAGCGCCATAAGCAGGAGCAACGTCTGCTTTAGCGGCCGTTTGCGGGCCAGTAGCAGCATCGGTGCGCCACAACACACTCCCAGCGCATAGGCCGAAATCAGATGTCCCGCAGTGGGGATGCTGACGTGAAGATTCTCAGCCACAGATGGAAGGATACCCATCATGGCAAATTCGGCAATTCCCAATCCCAATGTACCGAATGCCAATGCGATAAGACTCTTTTTCATAATCCTAAAAACTAATACCTCTTTTTTTCGGGCTGCAAAGATAAGCCTTTGACACTGTTCCGGGATTGATTTAAGTCAGAAAACGATGGGCGTATTTCACCTCTGCCTCCGTTTCGCATTCTATTCTTTCCGATAGCGTAGCGATTGGCGGAATGAGAACTAAAGTGCGGCGTTGCTTTGGGCGTACAGACTGTCGATAATACCGTCTGCCAAACCGATGACGGGCACGTGAATGTATTCCGCTTTCACGGTGTCGGCTATGGTCAGGAATATGTGGGCGGCAGGTACGATAACATCCGCACGGTCAGCCTTCAGGTCGAATTGTTTCATGCGCTGTTCCGGTGTGAGGGGACTCAATTCGTCATAGAGTGTTTGTAGGGATGTTACGGGCATGCGTTGCAGCTTTTTGTCCTTTTTGTCCGCCAGCCGATACAGCTTGTTGATGTTTCCTCCCGAACCGATGATGTTGATGTCTGTAAAGTCGGCTGTCAGACGTGCCAGGTCATCTTTCATTTGTGCCCAAGTCTCTTCTTTTACGGCATTGCTCAGCATACGGACGGTACCGATGTTGTAGGACAAGGACTGTACAAGGGTGCCGTTGGTAAGCAGGTTGATTTCCGTACTTCCGCCGCCTACGTCTACATAGATGTAATTGCCCGTTCGGTCTTCCAGACACTCGATGTGATTGTTGTAAATCATTCGTGCTTCTTCCTGCCCGTCGATGATTTCGATTCGGATGCCTGTGTCCTTCAGTATCTTCTTGATGGCAGATTTTCCGTTGCGTGCATCACGCATGGCCGAGGTGGCGCAGGCGCGATAGTCGGTCACTTCATAAATCTTCATCAGTTGGCGGAAGGCTTTCATTAGGCGACGGAGTTTGACAACTTTATTTTCGGACAATTCGCCCAATGAAAAGACATCGAACCCCAATCGTAACGGCACGCGGAGCATCATGGCTTTCGTAAGCCGTTTGCTTACCAGATTTTCGTTTTCTTCAACTTTTTTAATCAGGAGCCGCACGGCATTGGAACCAATGTCAATGGCGGCATAACATTTCTTACACATTCTCTTCTTCTTTCTCTTTGTAATACTTATATAATTCTTCCTGCGAACGGAAGGGGGCTTCTTCTTCAGTTGTCCACGGACTGTTTTCACCGGTTCCGTCCACTATGCGTCCTTGCATGGTGTCCCGCAATCCGTAATCTATCACGCGGGCTAAGTCGGCCTTTATGGAAGGGTCGTATACAGGGGTTATCACTTCCACGCGGTTGTCCAAATTGCGGGGCATCCAGTCGGCCGAACCTATGAAGCATTTCTCTTCCCCGCCTGCGGCGAAGATGAAGATGCGCGAGTGTTCCAGATAGCGGTCTATGATGCCGTTGATGCGGATGGTGTCGCTCAGTCCAGGTATGCCTGTCTTAAGCGAGCAATTTCCACGAAGTACGATGTCCACAGGCACTCCATAGGAGGATGCTTCATAAAGTTTCGTTACCATGGTGAAGTCCGTGATGTGATTTATCTTCATGCGGATGTAGGCCGGCTTGCCTGCTTGCTTGTTCTTTATTTCAGCGTCAATGAGCCGGATGAATTTCTTTTTCATCTCGTTGGGGGAGACAAGCAATTCCTTGAAGGAGACGGGCATGTAGGGCTTTTCGATGAAGGTGAACACGGAGCTGACATCGCGGACGATGCCTTTGGCGGAGGTCATGAGCATGTAGTCCGTATAGACCTTGGCGTTGCCTTCGTGGAAGTTTCCTGTGCTGATGCAGGCTATGTCCGCCCCGTTCTTCATGCCGATGTGGGTTATCTTGGAGTGCACCTTCAAGTTCTCCACGCCGAAGATGACGTGTATGCCGGCATCCTGCATCTTCTTGGACCAACTGATGTTGGAGGCTTCGTCAAAGCGTGCCAGAAGTTCGATGACTACGGTCACTTTCTTCCCGTTGCGTGCGGCGCATATCAAGGCACGCACCACTTTGGAATCCTTGGCTAAGCGGTAAAGGGTAGTCTTGATGCTCTTCACTTCCTTGTGTATGGCGGCTTCCTGAAGCAGACGTATGTAGTGGTCGAAGTTGTGGTAAGGCACGTGTATGAAGCGGTCCTTCTCCTGTATCAGTTTCAGTACGCTCTCGCCCGTATCCAGTTCTTTGCGCAGGAGGGGTGGCCAGGCGGGATATTTCAAGTCTTTCCGCCCGCAGTCGGGGAAGGACATCAGGTCTTTATGGTTATGGTAGCGTCCTCCGGCCAACACTGTGTCCAGTTTGTCCAGGTTCAGCATGTTCATCACACGCTTGTGCAGGTCTTTGGGCATGGCGGCGTCGTATATGACGCGCAGGGCATCTCCCTTGCGGCGGCTCTTCACGCCTTTGGAGATTTTTTGCAACATGCCGTTGCGCAGGTCGTTGTCTATCTCCATCTCGGCATCTTTGGTGAACTTGAAGGCATAGGCTTCGAACCGGATGAAGTTCAGTCCGCTGAATATCATGGGCAGGCAGAAGCGTATGACGTCGTCTAAGTACATCAGGTAATTGTTGCCGTCCTTATCCGGCAGGCGTACGAAGCGTCCGCAGGTGGACACGGGCAGTTCTATCAGCGCGTATTCGCTTCCACGCTTGCCATCGGCCTGCATCTTTACGGCCAGGTAGATATTCTCATCAGTCTCATCGGCCAATTGCTTCACTGCGGATATCCACACGGGGCTTACGTATCCGCTCAGTTTCTGGCGGAAAAAGTCACGTACGAAGGCTTGTTGGTCTTCGTCCAGCTCGTCATCTTTCAGAAGGTAAATGTGTTCGGCACGGAGCTGGCGGGTCACCTCGCGGATGGCTTCCTCATATTCTTTGGCGTACTTGTTGTTCAGCTTATTTATCTGCTTGATGAGCAGTTTGGCGTGTTCGCGCTCTTTTTGCACGCTGCGGTCCTCGCACTCGGCTATGCGGCTTTGTGTGGCCATTCGCACGCGGAAGAATTCGTCCAGATTGTTCGAGTAGATGCCCAGGAAACTCAGCCTTTCCAGCAGGGGGATGTGTATCTTTGTGGCTTCCTGCAAGATACGTCGGTTGAAGTACATCCAACTTAGGTCGCGGTCGAGGTATGCCGCCATTACGTTTTTCTTCGTGATTGCTTTGCCCATTTGTTCTTCTTTTTATTAATCTTGCAAAATTAACGCCTTCGTATTACATAAACGTTTCATTTGTGTTACGATAAGGCGTAAGGGGCAGCCGCCAAAGGATACTCTTCCATATGTATCGTCCTCTCCAATATGTCTAAGAAGCGATGTTCGGCGCTTCGCACCCAGTAGCGGAACTCTACATTCGGCGTATAGCGTTCGGCAAACTCCAACAGGCGGCTCAGGTCGAACGTGTCAGCCACAATGCCCGCTCCGTTTTCCGCGGCATCATGGGCGTTGCAATCCTGCTCGATGTGGGCGGGAACCATCAGCATTGGTTTGCCTAAGTACATGGCTTCGCACACAGACTCAAATCCGGCCGTAGTGGCGTATGCCTTGCATCCGGCCATGTAACGCAAGAATTTGACATCATTTATGCGATGGAAAGTCAGTGTCTTGTCCAAACATTGTTCGTCCGGTTCGTCCGCTTTGTCCCAAAAGAAGTGGAGGGGAGTGTCGGGGTGGTGTTCGTGCCAGGCGCAGACATCGGTTCCGAAGCCTGCGTTCAACAGGTATCCGTGCAGGTAATCTCCCGTACGGCTTTCACAGGACAGTACTTCTCGCCGGAGTAGGGGAGGAACCACGTATATGCGCCGGGCAGGGCAGTCGTCCATGGGACGGAAGGAGAGAGCCAGCCGCTCGCAGGAGCCGATGCACGTCAGACGTGTGAACATGCGCAGGAAAAAGAGGCTCATTCCGCTTTTTCGGGGGAAGTGGAAATCGGGATGCAGGAAAAGATATTGATGTCCTACACACACTTGTGGCACATGGGGCCGGAACGTCAAGTAGGTAAGTCCGGTGAGCAATTCGTAGAAGTTGATTACTAAATCGGCTTCTGTCTCGCGGATACGCCGGCTGATGAAGCGCATGCTGCGTATGTAGGCTGGTACGTGGAGCAAGTTGTAGCCCACGCTCCGCAATAGGCTTATGCGCCGGTTGGCCGGTGTGGGTAGGAAATTGGGGCTGAAGAAACGCTTGATGGGGGCTTGTATATGACGGTTGAAGAACCCGGGCAGTCGACGCGAACTGCTCTGTCCTACAAGCACTTCCACTACGTCGTATCCATTGCGCCGCAGCATGCTTTCCAGCGTGATGGCCTGCGTCAGGTGTCCGCGGCCTTCTCCTTGAATGACAAACAATATTTTCATGAGCGACAAAGATAGTGATTATATATATAATATGGTATATGTTTGGCATATAAAATCCGCACCGACATCGCGCCGGTGCGGATTATGAAAAGAGAATCTATGGAATGTTGTGTAAGAAGTCTCATTGCTGTGCCTCTTTTTTATTGCATTGCAAATTTGCGCTATTCATGTTGCATGGATATTGAGGACGCGTTACAATCCGGTTAAACGGGGGGATTAAATCACACCCCGCCTTTCATCTATGGAGACACAAGGGATAAAAGCCGGGATTAGACAGCTGTAAAATGCCTTTCCCGAGGGCTTTTTCCCATCCCAGCCACTTTTGAAGAATTTTCGATTAAATTCTTTTCATATTTTCTTCAGTATCAGAATTTTTTTGTACTTTTGGGGCGAATATGGGTAATAGCACCAATCAAATAAAGTTGAAACAGAACGAAAAGATTGACAATGAGAGCAGAACTACATACATGGAATAGGCTTTCCTGCCCGTCCGGGTCAGGAAACTTTTTTATATGGCTCTTTTCATGTCTTTCTTTAATGGATTTAATCATTTTTAATACAAGAAATTTGTATATTCGCAAGGGATTATTATCCCC
>CASENS010000066.1 GCA_949289345.1 uncultured Bacteroides sp. | reverse complement strand
GATGACGGATGGAAAACATACGCCCCAAGCAAAACACAAATGTAACGGCTGCGGAAATACTGACCATGCGAATCACGGGACTGTTCCACCAGTCGTAATAATCGCCATAGTTGAAGACGAACGTGATTTCCAGAGCAAGTGCCGCCCAAAGTATCGCCCCCAGCCAATCGATGCCAAACAAAGGAAACTTCTTGAACATACGGAAATGGCGTGTGCAGAAGGTCAGTATCAGCAAGTCAATCATCATGATGCCGCAGATAAACAGTTGCATGTAATCCCAATGGTAGTAATACATCAGATAAGTGGCAAGCAAGTCGGACAACTGCATACTGCCCAAGATGACAATATGCAGCATCGGAAAGAATACGGTAAAGTCGCGTGTCGGACTCATCCAAAGTTGGATGTTGGACATGCACTCGAACGTGCCTTGTATCTTGCACATGCCTTCGATGAAGCATACCAGCCACAGCAACGGTAGGAAAGTGATATGCGGTGCAACCAGATTGCAGAGCAATACCCCGGTAGCTGCCCCACACAACAAGGTCTTGTTGGTGAAGCGGAATTTCATACGGAACAGCAAAGGAAAATAGATAGCCATCCCTGCCAAGTTTGCGTAGAGGCACATCAGCAGGTCTTCCCGCATCAGGGTCGTTTCCCCCATCATCTGGTTCAGCGTGCCCAAATAAAGCCCTCCGGAAAATTGGAAAGTAAAGGCGATGAACACATATATCCAAGGCCGTATCCGCTCAGGGACAAAGCTCTTGAACATTGGCATGGAGAAAGGTATAGGTTGTGCAGTTCCGCTCATATCAGTATTCCACTTTACATTCTACATTAAATCCGGCTCTTAGACGGCTCACTTTGTCCGCGTCATTGCCTTGCAGACGGATGCGGATGGGGACTCTTTGCTCCACTTTGACAAAGTTTCCTGTGGCATTGTCTTGCGGTATCAAGGAGAACGCTGCTCCGGTAGCATCGGATATGGATTCCACTACACCTTTATAGGTTATGCCCGGAACGGCATCGGCTGTAAAAGTGACCTCGGCTCCTTCCTTGATATTCGGAAGCTGGGTTTCCCGATAGTTGGCGATGACCCACAAGTCGCCATTGTCCACAATGTCCACCATTGTCTGGCCGGGCTGTACCAACTGCCCTTCGTGGATGTCTTTACGTCCGGTCACACCATCACAGGTAGCGACTATGACCGTATAGGACAGGTTCAGGCGAGCCAAATCCACGGCGGCTTGCGCCAAACGGATAGCAGCCTCGTTTTGTCCCAACCGATGCGTCTGTTCTTCTTTGGTCAAGGATGTGGAATGTTTTATGCGAAGTACCCGCTCATACTGCGCATTGATGGCATCGTATGCCGTCTTGATATTGTCGTATTGCTGACGGGTGACGGCATCTTCTTCCAGTAGTTTTTTATAACGTTGTAATTCACGTTCTGCGTTAGCCCGTTGCACACGGACTTCCTCAATGCTGGCATCGTTGACCGTTAGATTATTTTGCGTAGTGGCTATCCCTGCGCTT
>CASENS010000065.1 GCA_949289345.1 uncultured Bacteroides sp. | reverse complement strand
GGGACAGCTCATCACCCGCACCTGCGTCAGCGAAGACTTCCGCGGAATCAGCCAAGTGATGACGCAACGCTTCATCGACAGCCTGGGCTTGCCCTATAACTTCAGTCTGGCCATCGGCATACGCGAAAATCCTATCCTTACCCTGAAGCCCGGCGAACTGAATGCCATACGAAATTACTGCGACATGACCCGCAGCCTCCTCGAAAAGAAACGCCCTTACCAGGCGGAGACGCTGCGCCACCTCACTTGCGCCTATGCCTACGGGCTGGGCACC
Source organism: uncultured Bacteroides sp. (assembly GCA_949289345.1). Classification (GTDB taxonomy): domain Bacteria; phylum Bacteroidota; class Bacteroidia; order Bacteroidales; family Bacteroidaceae; genus Bacteroides. The sequence goes on along the minus strand of CASENS010000065.1, from coordinate 5,105 downwards.
TATCTCTATAGCGTGGCCGAAAGCCGCTGCCTGTCCAATGAGGAGTTGCTGATGCAACGCTTCCTTGCCGAAGTCCGCACGCACTACAAGCAGGAACGCCGGGTTATCTACTACGCCGAGCGGCTGCATATCACGACCGGTTACCTTTCTACCCTGGTGCATCGCGTCAGCGGGAAATCACCTTCCGACTGGATAAACGATTTCGTGGTGATGGAGGCCAAGGTGCTGCTGAAGTCCTCCGCCTTGACGGTGCAGCAGATTACCCACGAACTGAACTTCCCCACGCAGTCGTTCTTCGGGAAATACTTCAAACGGCTGACGGGCCTGTCGCCCAAGGAATACCGGGAAGGGAAAATGTATCGTTGAGAAGCCGGGTATTACATTATCCGTAAAATAGGTGCGTCTGTCAGTGATTTATGTATAGATGTTATTTCTCCTGCACGCTACCTTTGCATACAAAATAACATCTCAAATACATAGTCAGATGAAAAAGATTACTTTAGTACTTATCGCCTTGCTTATGGGCGGTGTATCCCTGCATGCACAACAGAAAGCCGATGCCAATCCCTTCGGACTGGTCTATCAAGGCGCCCTCACGGCAAATGAACCGGGAAATGTGAACATCCATCCCATTTCCTATGATTTACGGACTAAAAATAGCCGCCAACGTCTACACGCTCAAGGCCGCACAGACCGACAAGCGGTTCAAGGCGGTTGCCACGCTGAGCATGTTCAACACAGGGCTGGTGCACCGCAACGGATTCCTCGACTCGCAAATAAATGATGTGCAGCAACGCCTTGCCGATGCCTGTGCCGCCCGCCAGAAGGAAGCCGACGGCTACGAGTATTATCTCCAGACGCATGCGCATCCCGGCTCCACCTTCCGCTCCACCAAGAGCAGCCTGGTCGACCTGATGGCATTCGACGCCAGCGAAGGGATGTACCTCATCAACCAGCCGCTGCTGATGATGGCAGGCAGCATCGCCGACACGTTCTACATGACGGAATAATGTTTCAGCAAAGCCACGGGCACGCAGGACAAGGAACTGTTCCTCATCCCCGGAGCGACCCACATACAGACCTACTGGGTACCGGAATATGTGGACCAGGCCGTAAAGAAACTGACGGAATTCTTCGGCAAACGACTGTAATGAGCCAGCCAAAGGTCAGACCTTTGATAAAAACATCTTACCGCTTTCGTTGAATTTGGTGCTTCAATCCGTAATTTGTGTATGGACGTACCACAGCGAAAGCGGTATTTTTGTATCAATACATCAAAGAATAGTTATGAACGATATACGGACATTCACCATAGACGAGCTTAACAAGCAAATGCACCAGCCAACGTTGCATCCGGAAGTAGCTGTCATCGACCCGACACGGCTGACGGATGACGGCACGTTATGCTTCACAGGCAACTTCTATGCAGTCCGTTTCGTACAGACACGGTGCGGCGAAGTGCGCTATGGCAGGAAGTGCGCCGATTTCCAATACGGCACGCTGGCATTCACGAAACCTGGCGACGCGGTGCGTATCAGCCATGGGGATGCGGCGGACGGAAGTATATCAGGTATCCTGTTCCATCCGGAACTGTTCAGCACCAAAAGCCTTGTGTTCAAAAAAGCCGACTATACGTTCTTCGATTATCGTGAGAACGAGTCATTACACCTTTCTTTACAAGAAAAACGCATCGTGCAAGACCGCTTGGAGCATCTGCACGATGAATTGCGGCGCGACATTGACCGCCACAGCCTGCGGTTGGTGTCTGCGGGACTGGAACTGCTGTTGGATTACTGTGTCCGCTTCTACGAACGCCAGTTCGCCTGCCGCACTGACATTAACGAAAAATATCTGGCAACGCTAGACAAGACGCTTGCCCGTTATTTCTCCTTCAACGGGCAAAAATCCGTAGAAGGCGGTATCGGCAGAATTGAATCGGCTTTGTCTTTCCTTTCACCCGCTTACCTGAATGACCTTGTACGGGCAGAGACGGGCAAGACGCTTGCCGAATATGTCCGTATCAAGACGATGGAATACATCAGAACACGTGTCCACAAGGAAAACTGTCCTTTGGAGCAGGTAGCCGGAGAATTTGGTATCCGTGAGCCACGTATATTGGCTCTCTTATATCGACAGGTATTCGGACACCAGCCCGAACAGCTATTCGGCTAAACTTTCTTTCAATTGGTAAAATGATAGTTTTAGCAGGGCTTCGTCCTGCTAATATTTATATAACTACGTATTTGCCGGATGAACGAAAAAACGATAACACGTTTTGCTAATCGCTTAAAACTCCCTCCGGGTATTGCATGGTAATGCAATGGAGCGAACCGTGTTGACGGATAAGCGGGCGGCAATCGATGCCCACGATTTCCCGGTCGGGAAAAGCTTGGGTCAACACCTTCTTGGCCTTTGCATCGTTTATAGGCTGGGCGTAAGTGGGGTAGAGCACAGCCCCGTTCATTACCAGGAAATTGGCATACGTGGCGGGCAGGCGCTCTCCGTCTTCTATGATGGTGTCGGGCCAAGGTAGGGGGAGCAGGCGATAGGGCTTCCCGTCGGGTGTGCGGAATGTTTTGAGTTGCTCTTCCATCCGTTGCAGTGCCGGGTAGTGCTCGTCTTCAGGGTCGGTGCAACATACGTAGGCAATGGTATCGTCCGGGCATAGGCGAGCCAGTGTGTCCACATGGCTGTCCGTGTCATCTCCGGCAAGGTAGCCGTAATCCAGCCACAGGATGCGTTCCGCCTGTAAAATGGCTCGCAGATAGTCTTCTATTTCTTCGCGCTTTCTCATCCCGTTCCTGTTGGGCGAGAGGAGGCATTCGCTAGTGGTGAGCAGCGTTCCTTTTCCATCGCTTTCAATGGAGCCTCCCTCCAGCACAAAGCCTTTGGTGTTCAAGTAAGCTCCATGTAGAAACTTGTCGCGCACCAGCTTGGGAGTGATGAGGTTGTCTTTATCGGCGGGGAATTTAAGCCCCCAGCCGTTGAAGGTGAAGTCCAGCAATATGGGCATGCCGTTGGTGTCCAACAAGGTGATGGCTCCATGGTCGCGCGCCCAAGTGTCGTTGGTGTCGCATGTGGCAAAGCGCACATGCTCCATTTGTACTTTGCCTTCAATTTGTTGGCGTACGGTGTTCGGTTCGGGTGTGACGATGAGCAGCCGTTCCCTTTTGGCTATTTCTGTGGCGATGCGTGTGAAGCATTCCTGTACTTCTTCCAGCATGTAAGCCCAGTCGGTGTGGACGTGCGGCCAGGTCAGTTGGACTCCGCTTTGTGGAGCCCATTCGGCGGGCAGGTAAATTCTGTTCATTTCGTTTCTTTGGGTTTACGGTCAAAAAACGGATTCTTGGACGAGATGCTTACGGGGATGGCCAATACCATTTTGCTGCCTTCCGGAAGCATGTTCAGACGTTGTGCAGCCAATCCGGCGGAGAACATCACACGGGTATCTGCCCGGTGGTCGGCGGCCGTGGCGCATGCCGAGCCTACTGCGATGCCTACATCTACCGTATTGAGGGCGCAGGGTACACCGGTGGTGCGGGCGGCGCAGGCAGAAAATCCGCAATGACCGCAATTCAGTCCTTGCGTTTGCTCGCGCGTACCTATTAACAACACGCATTCGGCTTGCATGATGTTGTCCGCATCGCGTAGGAAAAATTTCATTCCTGTCTCATTGGCTACACGGCGCATTTCCTCTGCTAAACGGGAGAGGTCATCGTCTGTCACTAAGGCGATTTCCACTACATCAATGCCTTTGCCTTTAGGAGCAGTACGGGCGGCGGTCATCATTTGGCGTGCCACGTTCAGCGCTTGTTCGTGGCGGATGTTTCGTTCGTTCAGTATCATTTTCCAGGTTCTCTAAATCAGATAAAAAAACACAGAGAAAAAGAATGGTTCCTCTGTGCTTTTTTGTATTCAAAATATTGTATAACAGATTGGATTAGGCAATACCGTGAGCCGGAACAGCGCTGTCTATCTTCTTGATAAGACCTTGCAGCACGGCACCGGGACCGCACTCGGTGAAATCCGTAGCACCGTCGGCAATCATATTCTTCACCGTTTGTGTCCAACGTACCGATGCGGTAAGCTGGGCTACGAGGTTCTTTTTGATTTCGGCCGGATCAGTGTGGGGCAGGGCGTCTACGTTTTGGTAAACAGGGCACTTCGGTGTATGGATTTCAGTCGCTTCGATAGCGGCGGCCAGTTCGGCACGGGCAGGTTCCATCAGCGGAGAGTGGAACGCGCCACCTACCTTCAGCGGCAGAGCACGCTTGGCACCGGCGGCCTTCATCAGCTCGCAAGCTTTGTTGATGCCTTCGATAGAGCCGGAGATAACAATCTGTCCCGGGCAGTTGAAATTGGCAGCTACGCAAACCTCGCCTTCATCGCTTACCTGCTTGCAGATTTCCTCAACCTTTTCATCGGGCAGGGCAATGATAGCAGCCATTGTCGAGGGATGTGCTTCGCAAGCCTTCTGCATGGCCATGGCACGGGCATACACCAGCTTCAATCCGTCTTCGAACGTCAATGCGCCCGCGGCTACCAGAGCGGAAAACTCGCCGAGGGAATGTCCGGCGGTCATTTCAGGCTTGAAGTCCTCCCCCATGCACAAAGCGGAGATAACGGAGTGGAGGAATACGGCGGGTTGCGTCACCTTGGTTTGGCGCAGGTCCTCGTCCGTGCCGTTGAACATGATATCGGTGATGCGATATCCCAGTATTTCATTGGCTTTCTCAAACAATTCTTTGGCCAGGGGCGAGTTGTCGTACAGGTCCTTGCCCATTCCTACGAATTGGGCGCCTTGGCCCGGAAATACAAATGCTTTCATCTCTTCTTTTATATTAAGTAAGTTTATTGTATATGCTTAAGCTCTTGTTTCCTTAAAAACGCCGCAAAGGTAGGTCTTTTTCTTAGAACCACCACACAAAAAGTGTGTTTTTGTGCAATGTTTTTTTTATTTATCGCTATATTTCCTCTATGAAAAGCAAGACCGCGACTATCTTTGTGTGTGGAAACGAGTGTCTATCCCTCTCTATATCCTTTTCCCCTTGCAATACTGCATGACGGTCCAGTTCCGATTATTGTCGGAACAATGAACACTTATG
>CASENS010000064.1 GCA_949289345.1 uncultured Bacteroides sp. | reverse complement strand
CATAAGTGTTCATTGTTCCGACAATAATCGGAACTGGACCGTCATGCAGTATTGCAAGGGGAAAAGGATATAGAGAGGGATAGACACTCGTTTCCACACACAAAGATAGTCGCGGTCTTGCTTTTCATAGAGGAAATATAGGACTTTCCTTTCAAACAAAGGTATATTCTTGCGAAAAATATTCATAAAGAAAGTATGTTATATATCATAAAAATGTGGTACTTTTGCGGAACACAGATAAGGTAATTAAAGAATGAAATTTTCTTAAATCTAAAATCATAAATCTGAACTCAAAATGGACTTTCCCCACGTAGATCTCCCAGTAGATATCATTGCATGGACAGATGTCACCGAAGACATTCTAAGTGTGTACAAGCAACCTTGCCGATTAGGGGCGTGCATTTTTGCCCTGTGCTTGGAAGGCGCTCTTAAAGTGAGCATCAATTTGATGGATACGGAAGTGAGACAAGGTGACTTCATCGTACTCCTTCCGGGCAGTATCATCCAGTTCTATGGACAGGAAGGAAAAATACGCTTAGGATTCATAGGCTTTTCAGAGCATTGCCACACAGGAGTAGACATCATGCCACCAACTCCAGCCACCTATCCAGAACTGGCTGAGAATCCTGTGGTGCACATAAACGACCCCCTCGTGGTGTCTTACCTGGAGGATTATTTCGCTCTCGTGGGACGTATTACCACCGGTCCCTACCCTCCCGACACGAGAATGGCACGTGGCATACTGAACAACCTGCTGTACACTACCACCCGCATGTACGCCCGCCTAAAGCTTGGCACAGGACGCATACGAAGCCGAGGCGAAGAAATATGTCATAGACTGGTACAATTAGTTTTCGAGCATTACACACACGAACGCCGGGCCCAATATTACGCCGACCTAATGGGCATCACACTACAACATCTCAGCACCACCGTGAAACAAGTCACAGGACGAGGCGTGCTGGACATTATAGCCCACGTAGTGCTGGTCGACGTAAAAACCAAACTGAAGTCTACGAATATGACCATTCAAGAGATTGCCTACTCGCTGGGGTTTCCCAATGCATCTTTCTTTGGCAAGTACTTCAAGCGCCATGTGGGAATGACGCCACAAGAATATAGGAATAGTTAAAATCAAAAAACCACGCCTCTTTTGCATGAAATTCAGACAATAAACCTTATATTTGTCGGAAGTGAAACCATAACATACTATTGTTTTTCTAACAAAATACACATATGAAAAAGCAAAATGCCAGTCTGCTTGCTCTTCTGCTTGCAGCAAGTAGTTTTTTCTTCTCATGCACCGACAAAGTGAAACAAGACGCAGGTGCATTGGAGTTTGATAGCCTACAGGTGAATCGTACGGAACACCTGTTTGGAGACACCGCCAAGCCCTCATGCAACATCGTGATGAACATAGCCTACATAAACCATTCGGCTGATTCACTCATGCAAGACAGCATTAATGCATACATCTTAGCCGTATGCCTGGGTGACAAGTACACGAACCAATCTCCCAAACAAGCCATAAACGAATATGCCGAACAATATGTGGAGAACTACAAGACCGATTTAGAGCCCGCCTATACTAAAGAAAGTCAAGAAGGGAATGTGGGCGCTTGGTATTCCTACTATAAAGGAATAGAAGGGCACGCGCAATACTACGCCGGAAACCTGCTGGTATATCGCATAGATTTCAATGAATACACAGGCGGCGCACACGGTATCTACATGTCCTCCTACCTGAACTTGAACCTAAAAACACTTACCCCCATCCGTCTAACCGACCTCTTCGTGCCCGACTATGAACTCCCCCTCACCGACCTTCTATGGAATCAGTTAATGGCGGATAACAATGTAGCCACTCACGAAGAACTGGAGGATATGGGCTACACCAGCACAGGCGAACTGACCCCTACTGAAAACTTCTATCTTGACAGGAATGGCATCACTTTCTATTATAACGTGTACGACATTGCACCTTATGTCATGGGACCCGTAAAAATCAGCCTGCCATACGATGCCGTGCGCCATCTGCTGAACAACACAAAACTGGTAGAGGAGATTGAAAAGTGAAAATGAGCATAGACATCCTAACGAAATATTTCCAAAACTTAAGCGAGACACAAATTGCTCAATATGCTGCTTTGGGAGAATTGTACACTGATTGGAATGCCAAAATAAACGTCATCTCGCGCAAAGATATAGGAAACCTGTATGAACACCACGTGCTCCACTCACTGGGCATAGCCCGTGCCATCCGTTTCAAGCCTGGTACACAGGTGATGGATTTGGGCACCGGAGGTGGATTTCCTGGCATACCACTGGCCATTCTCTTTCCCGATACCCACTTCCACTTGGTTGATAGCATCGGGAAGAAAATACTCGTAGCCACAGAAGTAGCTTCCTCCATCGGTCTGAAGAACGTCACCCTAAGCCACACACGAGCCGAGGAAATAAAAGACCAGTACGACTTCGTGGTGAGTCGAGCTGTAATGCCATTGCCCGACATGATAAAGCTTGTACGGAGAAACATTACTACCATACAGCGCAACGCCCTGCCCAACGGCCTACTCTGCCTCAAGGGAGGCGAATTAGGGCACGAACTTGCCACCTTTAGGCACAAAGCGTTGGAATGGAACCTAAGCGATTATTTCGAAGAAGAATATTTCAAAACAAAGAAAGTAGTATTTGTCGCGGTATAAGAAAATATACACATGCCATGAAAATAAAAAGATTTGAGTTCAACATGTTCCCGGTAAATTGCTATGTCTTGTGGGACGAAACGAACGAAGCCGTGGTAATAGACCCCGGATGTTATTATGAAGAAGAAAAAGCCCAGCTTAAAGGCTTCATTACCGACTTCAACCTTCAAGTGAAGCACCTGCTTAACACCCACCTGCATCTGGACCACATATTCGGAAACCCCTTCATGTTGAAAGAATTCGGCTTGAAAGCCGAAGCCAACCAAGCGGATGAATTCTGGATAGAAGAAGCCCCCAAACAGAGCCGCATGTTCGGATTTCAATTGAAGGAACAGCCCGTACCTTTGGGCAGATATTTACACGATGGAGACATCGTAAACTTCGGACACACACGTTTGGAATGCATTCATGTGCCTGGACACTCGCCCGGAAGCCTCGTATTCCATTGCGCACCGGAGCATTGCATATTCTCGGGTGACGTTCTTTTCCAAGGGAGCATAGGACGGGCCGATTTGGCAGGAGGAAATTTCGACGAGTTGATAGAACACATCTGTAGCCGTCTGTTCGTACTACCCAATGAAACGATAGTATATCCGGGACACGGAGCGCCCACCACCATTGGCATCGAGAAGGTCGAAAACCCATTCTTCAGATAAATATAAGTTGCAATAATTATATTATAATGGCACATTAAATTAATAATTATGACAAACGATTTACTTCCTCATCGCCATATAGGCATCAGCAAGGACGATGAAGCCCTCATGCTCCGCAAAATAGGAGTATCCAGCTTGGACGAACTGATAGACAAGACACTGCCATCCAACATCCGCTTGAAAACTCCTTTGGATCTTCCCCAGCCCATGACCGAATACGAGTTTGCCGGACACATAGCTCGCTTAGCGTCCAAAAACAAACTCTTCACCACCTACATAGGCATGGGATGGTATGGCACTATCACCCCAGCCGTCATCCAGCGCAATGTGTTCGAGAACCCCGTGTGGTACACCTCTTACACACCTTATCAAACCGAAGTGTCCCAAGGACGTTTGGAGGCCTTAATGAACTTTCAAACCGTCGTGTGCGACCTCACGGGCATGCCTCTGGCCAACTGCTCCCTGCTGGATGAAGCCACGGCTGCGGCCGAATCTGTAAGCATGATGTACGCCCTGCGAACCCGCCCCCAGCAAAAGGCAGGAGCTAATGTAGTGTTTGTGGATGAGCATATCTTCCCGCAGACCTTGGCCGTAATGACTACCCGCGCCATCCCCCAGGGTATCATCCTGCAGACAGGCCGGTTCAGCGAAGCCCAGCTTACACCCGACGTTTTTGCCTGCGTGCTTCAGTACCCCAACTCAGACGGATGTGTGGAGGACTACCGCGATTTCGTAAAGCGTGCCCATGAAGCAGGATGCAAAGTGGCTGTAGCCGCTGATATCTTAAGCCTCGCCCTGCTGACTCCTCCAGGCGAATGGGGAGCCGACATCGTGTTCGGAACCACCCAACGTTTGGGCACACCGATGTTCTACGGAGGTCCTTCAGCCGCCTACTTCGCCACACGCGAAGAATACAAACGTAACATGCCGGGACGCATCATCGGATGGTCCAAGGACAAATACGGCAAGCTGTGTTATCGCATGGCTCTGCAAACACGTGAACAACACATCAAGCGCGAAAAAGCCACTTCGAACATCTGCACCGCCCAAGCCCTGCTGGCCACCATGGCCGGTTTCTATGCCGTATATCATGGTCAAGAAGGTATACGCAACATAGCTGAACGCATCCATAGCATTACAGCATTCATGGAGAAGGAATTGACAAAACTTGGTTATCGTCAGCTCAATGAGCACTATTTCGACACACTCCGCTTTGCATTGCCCCAGCAAGTGTCCATCGAACAGGTACAAGCTGTGGCACTGAGCAAAGAAGTGAACCTACGCTATTTCGAGCACAATGAAGTGGGCTTCAGCATAGACGAAACCACCGATATTTGCGCCGTGAATGTCCTGCTCTCCATCTTCGCCATAGCTGCCGAAAAGGATTGGAGCAAGGTGTGTGACGTACCCCAGGGATGTACCATTATGCCCGCCCTGCGCCGCCAAAGTCCGTTCTTGACGCACGAAGTTTTCCAAAAATATCACACGGAAACTGAAATGGTGCGCTACATCAAGCGTCTGGATCGCAAGGACATCTCCTTGGCACACTCCATGATTTCACTTGGTTCATGTACCATGAAGCTCAATGCCGCCGCCGAGATGCTACCTTTGAGCCGCCCCGAATTCATGAACCTCCATCCATTGGTGCCCGAAGACCAAGCCGAAGGCTATACCGAACTCATCAATAATCTTTGCGAGGAATTGAAAGCCATCACAGGCATGGCCGGTGTTAGCCTCCAGCCCAATTCGGGAGCTGCAGGCGAATATACCGGTCTGAGAGTCATCCGCGCTTACTTGGAAAGCATCGGACAAGGAAACCGAAACAAGATATTGATACCAGCTTCGGCTCACGGAACCAATCCGGCCAGCTGCGTACAGGCAGGATTTACTCCCGTGACCTGCGCCTGCGATGAACATGGCAACGTGGACATGGATGATCTGCGACGCAAAGCCGAGGAAAACCGTGATGAACTGGCCGCACTCATGATAACCTACCCTTCTACACATGGAATCTTCGAGACGGAAATCGTAGAAATATGTCGCATCATCCACACTTGCGGAGCGCAAGTGTACATGGACGGCGCCAACATGAATGCTCAAGTAGGACTCACAAGTCCCGGATTTATCGGCGCAGACGTATGCCACTTAAACCTGCATAAAACCTTCGCTTCCCCCCATGGCGGAGGAGGTCCCGGTGTAGGCCCCATCTGCGTAGCTCCCCATCTGATACCTTTCCTGCCCGGACATACCAACTGGGGAAACGCCACCAACGAAGTTTCCTCCGCACCTTATGGAAGTGCCGGTATCCTGCCCATCACCTACGGATACATCCGCATGATGGGAGCCGAAGGATTGACACGTGCCACAAAGATAGCTATCCTCAATGCCAATTATCTGGCCGCCTGCCTACAAGACACGTACGGCATCGTCTACCGAGGTGCGCAGGGCTTTGTAGGCCACGAAATGATATTGGAGTGCCGCAAGCTTCACGAAGAAACGGGAATCAGCGAGAACGACATCGCCAAGCGCCTCATGGACTATGGCTATCATGCCCCCACCCTCTCCTTCCCCGTGCACGGTACGCTGATGGTAGAACCCACTGAAAGTGAAAGCCTGGCTGAGTTGAATAACTTCGTAGATGTGATGCTTCATATTTGGGGCGAGATACAGGAAGTAAAGGAAGGACGTGCGGACAAAGTGGACAACGTGTTGCTCAATGCCCCACATCCTGAATACGAAATTGTGTCTGACCAGTGGGAACATAGCTACACACGCCAAAAAGCAGCCTACCCCACGAAGGCCGTACGCGAAAACAAGTTTTGGATAAACGTAGCCCGCGTAGACAACACATTGGGTGACCGCAAGCTACTTGCCACCCGTTACGGTAAATTTGAATAATCATTGACCTCTTCCCTCCCCGACACGGAGGTACAAAAGTATGGAGGAATTCTATGGAACATTCATCAGATCCTTTCCCCATATTTTTGTGCCTCCGTGTTTTTCATTTCTATGAATGCACTCTAACAGGGAAAATGTCCAAATTTCCCCATTTATGTCCTACAAGTTGCTTACCATAAAAACTCTTTTGCTCCATAAAGTTTTTTGTCCTACTTTCGCCCTCCGTTATGAGAAGAATAAATATAAAGTGTGTAAAGACACGGCGGGACATGAGGCAGTTTGTGAGGTTCGCGACGCGGTTGTATGCGGACAATCCTTGCTACGTGCCCGACTTGGAGCTGGACATCTACGATTTCTTCGACCCGCGCAAGAATGCGGGGCTGGCTTTCTCGGACGTACAGGCTTTCCTGGCTTATAACGATAAGGGGAAAGTGGTGGGCCGCATCGCAGGCATCATCAACCGCCACGCCAACGAAAAGTGGCACACGCGCAACGTGCGTTTCGGCTTCATCGAGTTTATCGACGACCCGGACGTGGCAGCCGCCTTGCTCGGAGCCGTGGAACAATGGGGACGGGAGCGAGGCATGGACACCGTTCAAGGCCCGATGGGCATCTTCGACTTCGACAAAGAAGGCATGCTGGTGGAGGATTTCGACCAGGTGGGCACTATCATCACCCTCTACAATCCGCCCTATTATCCGCGTCATCTGGAAGCATTGGGCTACGAGAAAGAGGTGGACTGGGTGCAGATACAGGTGAACATCCCGCCACAAGTCCCGGCCAAATACGAACGAGTGGCGCGCTTGTCGAAAGAAATGTTCGGCCTGCACACCCGCAAGCTGACCCGCAAGGAGGTCATGCGGGACGGATACGGCCAAAAGGTTTTCCGCCTGCTCAACGAAGCCTTCTCCCCTCTGTTCGGCTTCACAGAAATACCGGACAGACAGATTGAAGCCTACATCCGGCAATACTTCCCTTTCATCGACCTGGACATGGTGTCCATCGTAGAGAACGAGGCAGACGAATTGATAGGTGTGGCCATCACCTTGGCGAGCCTTTCCGACGCTTTCCGCAAGACTCGCGGACGGCTGTTCCCCTTCGGATGGTTCCACCTGCTCCGAGCCTTGAAAGGCAAACCATCGGACAAAGCGGAGCTGTTTCTGATAGCCGTACGCCCCGACCATCAGGGATTGGGTGTCAACGCCCTCTTCTTCGATGACCTTATACCTATATATAATAAGAAAGGCATCCGATGGGCGGAGACGGGCCCTCAGCTGGAAGACAACGTGAAGGAGCTTTCGCAATGGAAGCCGTTGGAGCCAAAGTTTGTGAAACGCAGAAGATGCTATAAAAAAAGAATATAAGTAATAAGAATATGGAAAGAAAAGTTGTAATAACAGGCATGGGCATCTGGTCGTGCTTAGGCACCACATTGGACGAGGTATGCCAATCGCTCCGCCAAGGAAAGAGCGGCATTATGTTCTGCCAAGAGCGCAAGAATGCGGGATTTCGTTCCGCCCTGTGCGCCAACGTGCCCCATCCCGAACTGAAGCCTTACATCTCGCGCAACCTGCGCCAGTTCATGCCCGAAGAGGCACAATACGCCTACATGGCCACCCGCACCGCTTTGGAGCACGCACGGCTGGACCAAGACTATATCGACGCCCACGAGGTAGGCATCATCTACGGCAACGACTCCGTGGCCGAAGCCACGATGCACGCCCTCGACAAATTCCGCGAGTTTCATGACACGGCAGCCTGCGGAAGCGGCGCCATCTTCCAGTCCATGAATTCCACCGTCACCATGAACCTGGCCTGCCTGTTCCACCTGAAAGGCATCAACCTCACGGCATCCGGCGCCTGCGCTTCCGGCTCGCACGCCATCGGCCTGGCCTGGCTGCTTATCCGCAACGGCCTGCAAGACTGCATCGTGTGCGGCGGTGCCCAAGAGGCGAACATGTTCGGCGTAGCCGCCTTCGACGGGATTCAGTCGTTCTCCATCCGCGAGGACGAACCGGCACGAGCCAGCCGACCCTTCGACCGCGACCGTGACGGACTGGTGCCCGGAGGAGGAGCGGCTACAATTGTCGTAGAAAGCTATGAACATGCCGTGAAGCGTGGAGCGCCCATTCTGGCCGAAATCGTAGGTTGGGGCTTCTCCGGCAATGGCGACCACATCTCCACGCCCAATGTGGCAGGCCCCGCCCGCTCCTTGGAACTCTGCCTGCAGCAGAGCGGTGTCACGCCACGGGAGATTGGCTACGTCAACGCCCACGCCACGTCCACCCGCATCGGCGACGCCCGCGAGGCACAGGCCATCGCACAAGTGTTTGGCGACTACCGTGTGCCCGTCACCTCCACCAAGAGCCAGACGGGACACGAGATGTGGATGGCGGGCGCCAGCGAAATCATCTACTCCACGCTGATGATGAAGAACGGATTCATCGCCGGAAACCTCAACTTCGAGCATCCCGATGAGGACACCGCCTGCCTCAACATCATCCCGGAGACGCACGAGGCGCATTTCGACACGTTCCTGTCCAACTCTTTCGGGTTCGGGGGAACGAACTCGACGCTCATCGTCCGCGACCTCTGACCGCCCCAGTCCCAGTCCGGATGGACGTATTGAGGACGACAGAATTGAGGACAAGACCTCGAAGGGTTTGAGGACAAGACCTCGAATGGGTCGAGGACAAGACCTCGGTGATGGTGAGGACAAGACCTCGATAAGACAGGGGTCAAGACGTCAATCCGGCCGACAACAATCATGTAATCAATCAATCAAAAAGTAACAGAACAACTATGACACGCAATGACATTGTAGAAAAAGTGAATGCCCTGCTGGCAGAAGAATTCGAAGTGGACGCAGCCGACTTCGCGCCCGACGCAAACATCAAGGAAACCCTCTCACTGGACAGCCTGAGCCTGGTGGACCTCGTGGCCATCATCCAGCAGACGTACAAGATTAAGATTCCCGTAGCCGAACTGAAGACCATACAGACGTTCGACAACCTGTACGACTACATCGAATCACACTTGCAACAGGCATGAGAGACATCCGCGAACTGATTCCCCAACGCCCGCCCATTCTGTTGGTGGACGGACTGGAAAGCGTGGAGGGCGACACCGCCGTCAGCACACTGACCGTACGTGCGGACAACTGCTTCACGGACGAGGACGGACTGTTGGCGGAAGCCGGGGTGGTGGAACACATCGCCCAATCGGCCTCCGCCCTTGCAGGCTACAAAGCCGTGCAGGCAGGTGCCACCGCCCCGCCCGTGGGCTACATCGGCGAGGTGAAAAAGTTTCGCCTCCACCGCCTGCCCCGCATGGGCGAAGTGTTGCGCACCACCGTCAACTTCGGCACGGAGGTAGAGGGTGTCACCCTGCTTTCTGCCGAGACCCGCGCCGGTGAGGAGCTGATAGCTTCCACGCAAATGAAAATTTCAATGACCTAAGACAATGTCCCTATCATGAAGTTTGAAGATTATTATTATAAGGTGTACAGCATGCATACGGATTGGACGGACACGATGAGCCTTCACGTCGGTTTCCTGCCCGGATGCGACATCTTCCGCGGACACTTTCCCGGCCGTCCCGTATGCCCCGGAGCGTGCAACCTCCAGCTCATCAAAGACGTTGCCCAGCGGCTGACCGGACACAAGCTTCTTGTCAGCGCCATCAGACAATGCCGCTTCACAGCCCTCGCCACACCGGAAGCATGCCCCGAGGTGGATGTGCAGGTGGACATCATCGGCCGCACCGAAACCGGCTACTCGATAACGGCCCGCATCAGCGATGAGCGGCAGTCGTATGTAGAATTTAAAGGAGACATGACCATCGTATGACTACACTTTGCATCCGGATATTCCGTTTCTTCCGCCGACACCGCGTCTGCTATTGGACGTCACTCGTGGGGCTGTTTGTCCTGTGCGGCTACTTCGCCTCGAAAGTCCACCTGGAGGAGGACATCAACAAGCTGATGCCTTCGTCCAAAAACGAGGACGGCTCCACCAAGCTGGCCTTTGCCAACCTGCGCATCAAGGACAAGACGTTCCTGCTCTTCGCGGGCAGGGAAGGCACGGACTTGGGGCAGCTGACAAAGACATGTGACGCCTTCATCGACTCGCTGACCCGGCGTAACGATGCTTTGCCCGAAGAACGCCGGATGGTGGGCGATGTCTTCTACCGCCTGTCCGAAGACCTGCTTCCCGACCTGGCCGATTATCTGCTGGCACACTTTCCCGCTTACCTGGACACCGCCGCCTACCGGGGCATGGACTCCCTACTGACCCGCGAACACCTGGCACGGCAGATGCAGGCCAACCGCCGCGACCTGACCAGCCCCGTCGGCTCCCTGCTGCCCGAGCTGATACAGACCGACCCCATCGGCCTGCGCAACCTCCTGGGCGCCCAACTGAAATCACTGACCGGCGGAGGCGACTCTACGGGAGGCTACAAAATAGTGGACAGCCACATCTTCGTGCCCGACTCTACGGTGTGTCTCGCCTTCCTCACGCCTATGTATTCCGCCACCAACACGGGACAAGGCTCAGCCCTGTTCGACACACTGAATGAGCTTATCGAACAATTCGGCGAATCTCATCCGGAGGTGCAGATTGGCTACCACGGCACGCCCGCCAGCGGCTACTACAACGCACGGCAAATCAAGTCGGACCTGACGGGCACCATCACCGGCGCCCTGGTGTTGGTGTTGCTGTTCATCGCCGTATGCTTCCGCCGTTGGGACACCATTCCCCTGCTGTTGCTTCCCGTAGCGTTCGGGGCGCTGTTCGGCCTGGCGGTGATGTATTTTGTCAAAGGACAATTCTCGCTCCTGGCTTTGGGCATCGGCGGAGTCATTTTAGGCGTGGCACTCAGCTATGCGCTGCACGTCATGACCCATTATAAATATGTGGGCGACCCGGAGCAGATGCTGCGCGACCAGGTGAAACCCGTCTGCCTGGGCTGCCTCACTACGGTAGGCTCGTTCATGGGGCTTATCTTCGTGCGGACGGAACTGCTGCAGGACTTCGGACTGTTCGCCTCCCTGGCCATCGTGGGCACTACGGCGTTCAGCCTCGTCTATCTACCGCAAATCCTCGCACTACGCGAAGGAAAGCGGGACGGAAAAGCCTTCCGAGGCATCGACCGCCTCACCTCCTACCCCATCGACCGCAACAAGCCGGTGCTTGTGGTGCTGACCGCCGTTGTCCTCGTCTGCATCGGCTGGTACGTGAAGTGCGGCACCCGTTTCGATGCGGACATGCACGACTTGGGCTACAAGGCCCGGCTGACCACGTGGTCGGAAGAGCTTTTGCGGGACAAGACCTACACGGGCGACAAGCAGAAGTATTTCGCCTCTTCGGGCCGGACCATGGAGGAAGCCATCGGACGGTTCTCGGTGATGGCCGCCAAGCTCGACTCGCTGCAACGTCTCGGCCTGGTAAAAAGCTATACGCCTACGGACAAGATATTCGTGCCCGAAGCCATACAACAGCAACGCATCGACGCCTGGAAAGCCTATTGGACGGACGAGCGCACCGACCGGGCACGCAGCCTGATACAGGAGACGGCTTCCGCAGCCGGACTGCGGCCGGAGGCTTTCTCGCTATTCTTCGACGCCATTGAGGCGGACTATGAGCCCGCCGCCCTCTACCGGGCAGGCATCATCCCCGAAGGCTACCTGTCCACGCTGATGGAGCAATCGTATGACGGCACCTACCTGTGCTTCACCTCCGTGCGCTGCGCCAACGACACCGTCCGCAGCAAGCAGAGCGACTATTACCGCATCTGCGACGCGGTGGCCTCGGTGCCGGGGCTGATGGTGCTGGACACTTACTATTACACCACCGACACGCTGATGCAGCTCAACGACGACTTCAACATCCTGCAATGGGTGTCCATGGCGTTCGTCCTCCTGGTGCTGTTCCTCAGCTTCCGGGGCAACGTGCGGTGTACGCTGCTGGGCTTCCTGCCCATCGTACTGAGCTGGCTGACCATATTGGGCATGATGGCGATGTGCGGCATGAGCTTCAACCTCATCAACATCATCATATCCACCTTCGTGTTCGGCATCGGCGTAGACTACAGCATCTTCGTCATGAGCGGACTGACGGGCGGAGGAGGCGACCTGCTGCGCTATCACAAGACGGCGATATTCTTCAGCGCCATCATCCTCGTCGTGACCGTGGGCGCGATGCTGTTTGCCACGCATCCGGCCATCCACTCCGTAGGCTTCACTACGCTGACGGGGCTGCTGGCCGCCGTGCTGCTGGCCTACGTGATGCAGCCTTATCTATACAGACTGACTAATAAGAAGAAACAATGAAATACGACGTACTCATCATAGGAGCCGGGCTGGGAGGCCTGGTGTGCGGACACATCCTGAGCCATGCCGGCCTGCGGGTGAAGGTGCTGGAGCAAGGCACGCAGATAGGCGGCTGCATACAGAGCTACCGCCGCGGAAGGCAGGACTACGACACGGGCTTCCACTACGTGGGAGGCCTGGGCGAAGGACAGTCGCTGCACAACGTGTTCGGCCGCCTCGGCCTGCTCAGCCTGCCCTGGCAGCGGATGGACACCGACTTCGAGCACATCCGCATCGGCGGACGGGACTTCCACCTGTCGCAAGGGTTCGACAACTTCGTGCGCGACCTCTCGGCGGAGTTTCCCCACGAGCGCGACGGCATCCGCCGCTACGCCGACCTGCTGCGCAACACCGTCGACCAGCAATTCAGCCTCCTGCGCCCGCAAGGAGAAGCAGCCTCGCCGTTCGACCTCTTCGAGCGCAACGCATGGGCTTACCTGACGGAAACCTTCCGCGACCCCCTGCTGATAGACGTGCTGAGCGGCGCATCCCTCAAGATGGAACTCCGCAAGGAGACGCTCCCACTCTTCACCTTCTGCCACGGCAACGGGAACTACATCGAGAGCAGCTGGCGGTTGAAAGCCGGAGGCGGACAGATAGCACAGACGCTGGCCGAAGGCATCCGCCGTCAAGGCGGGGAAGTGACGTGCCGCGCCGCCGTCGAGGAACTGGTGGAGAAGGACGGCCGAATCGCCCTCGTGCGACTGGACAACGGCGAAGCCTACGAAGCGGCCACCGTCATCAGCGACCTCCATCCCGCCTCGACCTGCGCCCTCCTGAAGCACAGCGAGCGCATGAAGACCGCCTACCGCCACCGCATGGCGCGGCTGGAGAACACCTTCGGGATGCTCACCGTGTCGCTCCTGCTCCGTCCGGACTCCCTGCCCTACTTCAACCACAACCGCTACGTCTACCGCCGCCCCGACGTGTGGGGCTTCTACCGTCCCGGCGAACCGGTGAACGGACTGATGATAAGCGCCCGTGTGCCCGAAGACGGCAGCCTGCATGCACGCCAGGTCGACCTGCTGACACCCGTTGCCTGGGAAGAATGCGCCCGCTGGACCGAAACCACCGTCGGGCATCGGGGCGAAGACTACGCAGCGTGGAAGAACCGGAAGGCCGACGAGTGCATCGCCCTGGCCGAAGAAACCGTGCCCGGACTGCACGGCCTCATCGAGCGGCGCTACATAAGCACCCCCCTGACCTACCGCGACTACACCCGCACGCCACAAGGCACGGCCTACGGACTGCGCAAGGACGCGGGCAACGCTCTGTCCACCCTCTTGTCCGTCCGAACGCCCCTCCCCAACCTGCTGCTGACGGGGCAGAACCTCATGCTGCACGGCGTATGCGGCGTGACGATGACCGCCCTCTTCACCTGCGCCAAAATACTGGGCCGCGAGTGGATGTGGCGGTACGTGGGAGGCGAAGAAAAAGATAGAAAATAATTTGCCAACATACACCGAAAGATTATGACAGAAACAACCATCAAGTATGCATTAGTGACCGGAGGCAGCCGAGGCATAGGACGAGCCGTCTGCATCCGACTGGCCCGCATGGGCTACCACGTCCTCATCAACTGCGTCAGCCGCTACGCCGAAGCCCGCCAGACACTGGAGCAAGTGCAGGCCGCAGGAGGCAGCGGAGAAGTGCTGCCCTTCGACGTAAGCCACCGCGAGCAGACAGCGAAAGTGCTGGAGGCATGGAAAGACGCCCACCCCGAAGGCTACATAGAAGTGCTGGTGAACAACGCAGGCATCCGCCGCGACAACCTGCTCGCACTCATGCCCACCGAAGACTGGGACTCCGTGCTCGACATCACCCTGCGCGGATTCTACAACGTGACGCAGCCCCTGCTCCAGCCCATGCTGACCCACCGCTACGGACGCATCGTCAACATGGCCAGCGTCAGCGGACTGAGGGGCATGCCCGGACAGACCAACTACAGCGCCGCCAAGGGAGGCATCATAGCCGCCACCAAAGCACTGGCGCAAGAGGTGGCACGAAGGGGCGTGACCGTGAACGCCGTGGCCCCCGGCTTCATCCGCACCGACATGGTCGAAGGGCTGGATGAGGACGCGCTCCGCAAAACAATTCCCGCCGCACGCTTTGGCGAAGCCGAAGAAGTGGCCGCACTCGTAGGATTCCTCGCATCGGAAGAAGCGGGCTACATCACCGGCGACGTGATTTCCATCAATGGAGGACTTTATTAAGAACGAAGAATGAAAGAACGAAGAATGAAGAATTGTAAAAGCATCGTATCGGCCCTGCTGATTTGCCTGCTGGCGGCGGGCACGGCATGGGCGCAGGACGCCGACCTGCAACGCATCTCCGAACGGCACCGGACAATGAAGACACTGAACGCCACCGTGCAACGCACGCGCCACAACACGGCCATCGCCGACGACGAAGTGACCGCAGGCACCTTCAGCCTACGCAAGCCGGGGCAAATGGCGCTCACCTTCCCCGACGGAGGGGACAAACTGCTGATGGACGGCACGACATACACCATGGTGACCGCAGGAAAAGCCCAAGTGGCACAGGGCAAGACGCACGCCCTGTTCTCCGTCCTGCAAGACGTGCTGCGCGCCCTCACGGGCGATGGCGACACGGCCAGCCTCGAAGGACGCGCCACGCTGGAGTGGACCCGCAGCGACGACTGGCTGACCCTGGCCGTCACACCCGCCTGGGAAGGCTCGAAGCGCCGCATGATGTTCCGCTCGTTCATATTCACCATCGACGCCCGCCACCTGCGACTGCGCAGCCTGCGGATGAACGAACGGGGCGACAACTACACGCAGTACGACTTCACCGACTATCGGCCCGACACACCGGTGGCAGACGACACCTTCAAGCCCTGAGCCCCATGCGAAAGACGTTGGAAGACATCTGCACCGTCACCGTACGCTTCAGCGAGATAGACTCCATGCGGAGGGCGTGGCACGGGAGCTACGTCACCTACTTCGAGGACGGGCGCGAATCCTTCGGCCGACACTATCCCGGCATCGGTTACGCCGACATGCAGCGCCACGGCATCTACGCCCCCATCTACGACCTGCACGTGCGCTACTACGCCCCGCTCGCACTCAACGACCGGGCGGAGATACACACCACCTACGTATGGCACCCCGGCGCCCGCCTGGACTATGCCTACAAAGTGTATCGGCAGAGCGACCACACCCTCTGCGCCGAAGGCAGCACCGTGCAGCTCTTCATCGACCCCGAAGGAGGGCTGATGGTGGACCGCCCCGAATACTACACGCGGTGGCAGGAAAAATACTTGAAATAATAAACCAAAACCGTACATGACAAAGAAAAATCTGCTTACATACATAATGGCGTGGATGGCGGCCCTCAGCCTGCATGCCCAACAGACCACAATGCAAGGCACCGTGGCCGACTCGGAGACGGGCGAACGACTGCCTTACGTAGCCTTGCGATTCCCGGGCACCACCATCGGCACCAGCACCGACGACCAGGGGCGCTTCACGCTGGCCACCGCCACACCGGGCGACTCGCTGGAAGTCTCCTACCTGGGCTACGACACGAAGCTCGTACCCATACGCCGCGGCAGGCTGAACAGGCTGGACATCCGCCTGACGCCCAGCGGCATCACTACGGAAGAAGTGGTCGTCCGTCCCGGCAAGGAGCACTACAGCCGCAGGGACAATCCCGCCGTGCGCTTCGTGCGCGAAGTCATCCGACGGCGCGACGAGGGAGACCCCAGGCAGCACGACTTCTTCAGCTACGACCGCTACGAACGGCTCATCATCGCCCGCAACGACTACAAGCCCAAGGAGCGCAAGGACGGCAAGACGGGACGCTTCGACTTCGTGCGCGAGTTTGCCGACACCCTGCAGTCGGGCACCACCATCCTCCCCCTTTCCGACAAGGAGACCCTCGAAAGCGTCTACTTCCGCCGCCAACCCCGCTCGGAGAAGAAGCTCGTGCGAGGCAGCAAGTCGGCAGGCGTAGACGAAGTGCTGTCCAAGGACGGCGTGCAGCAATTCCTGGGCGAAGCGCTGAAGGAGGTCGACATCTTTCAGAACAACATCCCACTGCTGCTGCAACGCTTCGTCAGCCCCCTCTCGTCCATCGGGCCCGGATTCTACAAATATTACCTGCTGGACACCTTGCAGATCGACAGCCGACCCTACGTCGACCTGGGCTTCGCGCCGTTCAACTCCGAGAGCTTCGGCTTCACGGGGCATCTGCTCGTGGCGCTCGACAGCACCTACTTCGTGCGCCGAGCCGTGCTCGACATACCCCACGACATCAACCTCAACTTCATCTCGCGCATGACCATCGACCAGACTTTCGAACGCCTGCCCGACGGCACCCGCCTGACGACCAAGGACGACATACAGCTCAACTTCAAGCTGACGGAGAAATCCAAAGGCCTCTACGCACGACGCACGAACGTCTACACCGGACACTCCTTCGACACGCCCCCGGCCGAAGCGCTCAGCCTCTTCGACAGAAGCGCCCCCGTACTCACCGAGCCACAAGCCTTCAGCCGCGACGAAGCCTACTGGCAGCAAGTGCGGCCCAAGGAAGCCGAGAAGCGCAACAAGCGCACCGTGGCCGAATTTATGGCCCGCCTGCGCAGCGTACCCCTCTTCGCCATCACCGAGAAAGTGGTGGGCACCATGATAGGCGGCTACCTGCCCACGCACCAGGACCCGCGCAAGAACAAGTTCGACTTCGGCCCCATGAACTCCACCATCAACGGCAACGCCATCGAAGGAGCGCGCTTCCGTGTGGGAGGAGCCACCACGCCCGTCTTCCACCCCAACTGGTTCCTGGAGGGCTACGCAGCCTACGGCACGCGCGACAAGAAGATGAAGTACGACCTCGCCGTGGAATACTCCTTCAACGACCGACAGACGTTCCTGCGCGAATTTCCGCGCCATTCGCTCCGCCTGGAGTACATGTACGACATCAACAAGCTGGGACAGCACTACCTCTACACGAGCAAGGACAACATCATGCTGGCCATACGCCGCAAGCAGGACACACGCGCCACCTACCTGCGCACCGCCAGCCTGACCTACCTGCGCGAGCACTACAACGGCATCTCCTACAGCGCCACCGTGCGCAACAACCGCGAACAGGCCACGCCCTACGCCGAATTCCTGCGCATCGGTGCCGACGGCTCCACCACGCCCGTGCCCCACTACGACATGACCAGCCTGGAGCTGAACTTCCGCTATGCCTACAAAGAGAAAATCTATCAGACGCACGACAACCGCATCCCCATCACCTTCGATGCCTGGATATTCAACCTCAGCCACACGATGACCCGCAAAGGGCTCCTCGGCTCGGACTACGACTACCAGCACACGGAGTTCGGCATGCAGAAGCGATTCTGGTTCTCCGCCTTCGGCTACCTGGACGTCATCCTCAAGGCCGGAAAAGTGTGGAACAAAGTGCCCTACCCGCTGCTCATCCTGCCCAACGCCAACCTGACGTACACCATACAGCCCGAGTCGTACACCAACATGA
Organism: uncultured Bacteroides sp.; assembly: GCA_949289345.1. Classification (GTDB taxonomy): domain Bacteria; phylum Bacteroidota; class Bacteroidia; order Bacteroidales; family Bacteroidaceae; genus Bacteroides. Next base: position 29,259 of record CASENS010000064.1, on the reverse strand, counting down.
ACGCCATGGAGTTCATCAACGACGAGTATGCCTCATGGGACGTGACCTACTACATGAACGGCCTCGTGCTGAACCGCATCCCCCTCGTCAAGAAGCTCCAGTGGCGCGAAGTCTTCTGCTTCCGCGGCCTGTGGGGGCACCTCACGGACAAGAACAACCCCGCTCTGGGCGGCGAAGGCCTCTACCAGTTCCCCGCCGGAAGCGGCACCCTGGGGCGCAAGCCCTACATGGAGGCCAGCGTAGGCATCGAGAACATCTTCAAATTCCTGCGGCTGGACTACGTGTGGCGCCTCAACTACCGCGACCGCCCCGACATCCAAAAGCACGGCATACGGGCCACGATGCGCATTTCTTTCTGATGAAAGACGAAACCGGCCTATTGCCTATTCCGATATTTTCCTTAACTTTGCCAATGGCGTTATTGGCGGGTATATTGTCAGAGCCAAACAGAATAAGATAGCTAATCGTTAGTAACTATATGTTTCACATAAAAAACTAAAAACAACAATGGGATCAGTAAGCAAAGACCGGATTCAATCAATGAAAGCGGACATCCAAGTGCGTATCGACTCAGAGAAACGTAACCTTGATCGGTTAAAACGAGCCATAGAAGAGGAACAGAATAAAATAAAGAGTATGACCTCTTCTCCCGTCAATAAAATACCGAAGCAAAACTGTCGGAATAGAATAAAACAATACAAGGAACAGATGGAACCTATCAAAAGACGAATAAAACAGCTGCAGGATCAAAAAAAGAATATCGGCAAATAACTGTGGGCATAACGGCGCGCATGACGAACGTAACCAATCATGAGGGGGCTAAAGGAAATAAACATGGTTGAAAAGTACGGCGTACGATGGGTTGTTATGCCCGATTCATTTATGCCGGTCAGTAGGTTCAGGCTCTCCGACTGGCATAAAATATTTGACTATCTTTCCTCTGATGAAGAATTCTACGCATATCGGAAGCGTTTTTCCTTGATAAGCAACAGTTTCCTTCTCTATGACAGAAGCGGTGCGGGAGAACCGATTGGCTTCTGTTTTCTGATATACGATGACTATAAAAGGCGTTCGGTGATGATTCATGGCGGCACATGGCTTGCCGGTCGTGTATCATCTTTGCGGCTCTGTCAAGGTTTGATAGGAATGGCGGAACGTTTGCTGGAAAAAGGCTTCAAAGTGCATAGCCAATGCCATACAGACAATACCCGTTCGCTTCACTTCCTCCGCGAATGCGGCTTCAGACCTTATCGGTATGATGAAAACAACATCAAACTCTATCTGACCCCTTCGTTGATAGCATCATCCAAAATCTTTAAAAGGATAAGCTCGGGACATAGCTTAGCGAAGGAAGGGAAAGTAGGCGTTTAGGGAGTAACCAAATAGATGTCGTTGGTGTTATCCCAATTACCATTTTCATGCCATTGCAAATATTAATTCATGCTTGATTTACCTAAAAAAGCGTAATAGTCCGTTACGATGTGTTGCACTTTTATTTATATCTGTGCCCAAAATTTAGGATATATATAGATATGAAAAAGAGTCTTATTGCACTGGCATTTGGGACTTTAGGCTTGGGTATAGCAGAGTTTGTGATAATGGGCATCCTGCCCGATGTCGTCAGAGATTTGCACATCACCATACCTCAAGCAGGCACGAAACGCCTGAAATCATAGTTAGTTTTGGGGCAAAGGACAGTTAGTTTTGGAACAAAAGGTAGTATGATTTAAGGTAAAAGAGTGTATGCTTTTTTACGGTTCATCTTGTATAAATGGGAATTTAGCCCCCACCAAACCTCCCCCCGTGGGGGAGGCTTTGAATACTAAGTAGAATACAATAGCTCCCCCACGGAGGGAGTTGAGGGGGCTTCTAAATTTGCATTTATAATAAAAACTAATTTTGTTCACTTACTTAAATATAAATACGCTGGTCTAAAAGTAAAAAGTTCAGATAATCAAACTGCCGTCTGAACCTTTACCGAAAAAACACTTAACTATTTCCCTAAGAAACAGTTAAGTATTTCCCCCGAAACACTTAACTATTTCAGAAGGAACAGTTAAGTATTTTCGGGCAAATAGTTAAGTGTTCCTGTTTGAATATAAATGACTGTAAATCAGTCGCATTTGAAAACGGTTCCGTTTTATGGCAAGGTTTCATAATTCATTCGTGGTTGTCTTCAAACCCATACACCAAAAACTTTAAACCAGAAATCCAAAATAAAAAAGGTTTTCTTGAAACATCTTTCAACCTTTCACAATCGCTCCAAATTATTGATACACAGCCAAATACTGTGAAAGATGCATCTTTCAGTGATGTTTCACGTGTCCTTCACTGTGGTTTCCAGATTTAGGTTGACTCGTTTTAGTCTGATTACTGCTATAGGTTTATTCATAAATGTTTATTCCTAATATAAGTTTATCCGTTTTTTCATACACTATCAAAGTCTTTGCGGTTTCGTGTATGAAAGCTTGTACCTTCACACATCTTTCATCGCAAAATACTGTATATCTTACTATTACGGTGAAATTTCACGAATTTGCCATTCATAGAAACGAATATTTTTCATACCTTTGCGCCTAAAAACAAACGCAATGAAAATGAACAAACAATTCGTGACCCTGCTCACAATATGCCTGTTTTCCATAGGAACAGTTCAGGCTGATGACGGTTTGGAACAAACTTTAAGACAAGCCATCGCCAACGTAAAAGCTACGGTAGGCATTGCCGTCATTACGAGTGAAGGCGACACAGTGACAGTGAACAATGAAGAGCGTTATCCGTTGATGAGCGTCATGAAACTGCATCAGGCTCTGCACGTAGCCCATTACCTTAACCAGCATGGGTGGAATATGGACCATCAGATAAAGGTAGAAAAGACCGACTTGAAGCCGGACACCTACAGTCCGCTACGCGACAGCTATCCGGAAGGTATCACTCTCAGCGTGGGCGAACTTCTGTCCTATACCCTGCAACAAAGTGATAACAACGCCTGCGACCTGCTTTTCAAACTGACTGGAGGTCCTCAGGCAACGGATACCTACCTACGCCGGCACTGGCAAGCCTCCCGATTCGCCATCACCGCCACGGAAGAGGACATGCACCGCGACCTAAGTCTTTGTCAGGCCAACTACTCCACTCCCCTCGAAGCCGCCCGACTCATCCACCGGCTCTATACAGAAAACACGGAAGAGGATGTAAACCTGGCATTCGTCCGACAAACGCTGTTCGACTGCCGGACAGGATTGCAACGAATCCCTGCAGGCATCGATGACAGAAGCGTGAAATTAGCCCACAAGACCGGCACGAGTGACCGGAACTCCTCTGGCCGTTGGACAGGTATCAACGATGTGGCCTACGTGCAACTGCCTGACGGGAGCGGCTACTCACTGGCCGTATTCATCAAAGACTCGTCGGAAGACTATGCAGAAAATGAACGAGTCATTGCCCGCATATCGTCCATAGTGTTCCATTCCCGTTCTGCCCTTTAGCAGACATCATTTTATAGAATCAAGCCACCATCGAAGCCATCATCCTACAAAATTCACCGGACTCACAGGAATAAAAAAAACCGGTAACTCACGTTGAGTACCGGTTCTTCATCTATTATTTAAAGCTATTTACAATTATGCCTCTTCTGCAACCACTTCAAAAGGTATTTCTACAGAAACTTCTTTATGAAGTTTTACAACCGCCTTGTAATGACCGACTTCCTTCACAGTATCTTTCACTACAATGAGCTTACGGTCAATGTTATGACCCAATTTAGCCAGTTCTTCAGCAATCTGAATATTGCCAACCGAACCAAAAATGGTACCCGTAGAGCTTACTTTCGTAGCAATTGTCAAAGATACACCTTCCAACTTTGCGGCCAGTTCTTCCGCATCCTTTTTAATCTTCTCCAATTTGTGTGCACGCTGCTTCAATTCTTCAGCCAGCATCTTCTTGGCAGAGGGTGATGCAATAACAGCCTTACCTGTCGGGATGAGGTAGTTACGGCCATATCCGGATTTTACGTTAACAATGTCGTTTTTATAACCCAAGTTAACTACGTCTTCTTTCAATATAATTTCCATACTTATCCTCCTCCTTATTATTTCATCAAGTCTGTTACATAAGGCAGCAATGCCAAATGGCGGGCACGCTTAATGGCCTGGGCCACACGACGCTGATACTTCAATGAAGTACCGGTGATACGACGCGGAAGTATTTTTCCTTGTTCGTTCAAGAACTTCTTTAAGAATTCAGGATCCTTGTAATCGATATACTTGATGCCGCTTTTCTTGAAACGACAATATTTTTTCTTCTTAATATCTACTGAGGGCGGAGTTAAGTATCTTATTTCTGATTGTACTTGTTGTGCCATGATTAATCCTCCTTTTTAGTTGATTTTAGACTTCTTCTTTTTGCGGCATACTCAGCAGCGTACTTATCCTGCTTGAAAGTCAAGAAACGGATTACGCGCTCGTCACGACGGAAGTTGACTTCCAGTTTTGCAATGACAGACGGCTCCGCATTAAACTCAATCAGCTGATAGAAACCTGTGGATTTCTTCTGAATAGGATAAGCCAGCTTCTTCAGTCCCCAGTTTTCTTCATTCACGATTTCGGCACCTTCAGCAGTAAGGATGCCTTTGAATTTGTCTACCGCTTCCTTCATCTGAACATCAGACAAAACGGGAGTCAAAATGAAAACGGTTTCGTATTGATTCATACTTGTTTGATTAAAAAATTTAATTGGTTTTTAATTTTTGCGGTGCAAAGGTACGCTTTTTATTTTGAACTACAAATATTTCACTCTCATTTTTTGCTCCTTTACGGATTTATGAAACTACGGCATATCCACTCAATCCGCATCCCATATACCACTCCATATTTATATTCATGCCTCAAAACACCCTCAGATAGGACAAGAAACAAATTAAATTCATTCCTTAATAGATTTTTTGCACAAATTATTTCGCTTGTTAAGAAATTATGCTTTTCTTTGTGACTGAATTGTATAAGCATATAATAAACTATTAAAAATACACACAAATGAAAGGCTTATTAAAAAATCTGGGATTGATATTGATTTTAATCGGAGCAATCATCCTCTTGGTATGTTCATTTACCGGAAATGTTAACAACAACAGTATTTTGGGCATTTCGCTCGTTATCATGATTGTTGGCATGGTGGGTTACATTGCGATTAACAAGAGAATTGCCGATTAATATTGGATCAATAGAATGTTGAGGGGGCGGTTTTTCAAGCAGAACCGCCCCCTCTTTTTATACTTCAGAAAAATCATCCCGACACCCAAACATGGCGCAAGAAATAATATAGATGAAACGCCCAAGTATCATTGGATAAATGACAAAGTATCCAATAATACTTGGGCGAGTATCCTATGATACCTAAAAACGACTTGTGTGTATGCTCCTTTGAAACGGTTTGTCCTTCTTCAATGATACACTTGCGGCGCAGTTTTTGGACTGGTCATCAATTTTCCGGTTCGGGCACTATCAACTTATATCCTTTACCGTGAATGTTAATGATCTCAATAGTATCATCTTCCTTCAAGTGCTTGCGAAGTTTCGTTATGTACACGTCCATACTACGCGCGTTGAAGTAGTTGTCATCTATCCAAATGGTTTTTAAGGCAAAATCACGTTGCAAGATTTCGTTGGCATGAGCACAAAGCAGCCCCAGCAATTCGGACTCTTTCGTAGTGAGTTTCGTTTGCTTCTCCGAGGTGGACAATATCTGTTTCTGTGTATCGAAAGTAAACTTGCCAATCTTGTAGATATTGCTTTCCTTATTCTTCTTTCCACGCACACGACGCAAAATGGCCTCAATTCTAAACACCAGCTCTTCCATGCTGAACGGTTTGGTAATATAATCATCAGCACCGATCTTAAAGCCTTCCAAAATATCCTCCTTCAATGTCTTGGCCGTAAGGAAAATAATAGGTATTTCGGCGTTGGCGGCACGTACCTCCTGCGCCAAAGTAAAACCATCTTTTTTCGGCATCATAACGTCAAACACGCACAGGTCGTATTTGTTCTTCAAAAAAGCCTTGTAACCGGCTTCTCCATCAGGATACAACTCGGCGGCATAACCCTTCGCCTGCAGATATTCACGCAAAAGCATGCCCAAGTTTTCATCGTCCTCACACAATAAAATACGCAATTTCTCGTCCATATCAATCAATTTTTAAATAAAGGTAATGCTATTATAAATTTAGTTCCTACATTAGGCTCGCTCTCAGCGCGTATGGTTCCTTTGTGATCTGTGATGATTTTCTTCACATAGGCCAATCCTAAGCCAAAGCCTTTCACGTCGTGCAGATTACCCGTATGCACACGGTAGAATTTATCGAATATCTTTTTCAAGTTCTCTTTCTTTATGCCTATGCCGTTATCCTGTACAGATATCATCAGTTTACCCTGTTCGTTCCAAGTTTTCACCAATAAATGCAAATCCACATCGGGACGCTTATACTTCACGGCGTTATCCATAAGGTTGAATATCACGTTAGTCAAATGCATTTCATCGGCAAAGACACTTGCATCCGTGGCATCCAGTTCCGAGTCAATCGTTCCGTTATATCGTTCCACTTTCAACGCAAAGGTATGTATCACGCCCCGTATTAATTCGTTCGCATCCAATTCCTTCGGCTTCAAAGTCGCTTTCTGCCGATCGAACATGGACATCTGCAACACCTTTTCCACCTGGAAGCGAAGGCGCTTGGTCTCATCATTAATGACGCCCGATATGTGCTGGAACATGGCGGGTGATTTGCCTACCGCCGGATCATTCAACATCTGCGCCGCCAATGAAATCGTTGATATCGGTGTCTTGAACTCATGTGTCATGTTGTTAATGAAATCATTTTTCATCTCCGTCAGTTTCTTTTGACGGAACACTATATAGATAGTGAAAATGAACGTAATGAGTAAAACCACCGTAAATATCATCGAAGGAATCATAAAACTCACAGAATCGAAAATGTAATCCTGCTTGCCGGGAAAGTGCACCTTCACAATACTCATCCGAGCCGGAGGGTCGTTAAGGAACAATGGCTGGGTATAAGCTCCCTCACTCCCTTCATCGCTATAGTCCGAACAACGATATACCTCGTGTCCATCAGAATCTACCACACGGAAATGATAATCAAAATTGCCTATGCCGTTATCTATCAACCCAGACTTAATATACTGATCCAGATTTTTGAAATTGATACGTTCCTCGATAGGTTTGTCACTGGCATGATACAACATATTGAACACCACGTCATCTACCAACGCACGTTGATACAAGTAACGGTTCTTCAACATATCCGCATACGAACGGGCCGTTTGCGGAATGGTCTTGGCACCATGCTTACGCGATATCATAGCACGCGGCAAAGGAGATGGGTTGTTGGAAAATGTTTTCAACTCCACAGACGAATGTATGGTGCCGTCCGGAGCCTTGAAGAGGAACTTGCGGCTTTGCATTACCCCACCATCACTTCCTTGTGCCTGGGCCCATGCTTTCTTTTCCGCTTCTGAAATGTCCTCGCGCAACCAACGAGCCACTTCCGCTGATTCCACATCTTTGGAAGCCGCCATCAGCGCACGTTTCACGGACTCATCAAATTGTTCATTGCGCATCCTTACTATTTCCTCCATGTAACTAATCTGCAAATAAAGCAGACTTAAGAAGGAAAAACCCATAATAACACCTAATATCCAAATCGTAGACTTTTTCATGTCCGCAAAATTAACAATCCCTAATTAACACTCCTAACCAATTAAGCAGACTTAACAATCCCAATTAGCCAATTAACTAAATCGTCTTTTTTAAGTTGCGCCACACACACTATTGAGCATCCCAAGGGCTATCCGTTTGCAAATTTAATAAAAAAATAACAGTGCAATTCACATTTCACCGTTTTTTATCCAATATAAGAAAAAAAATCCGTCTCCCTATGTTAAACAGGGAGACGGCTCTTAACAATTATATTCAATACAACTTTCGATTATTCTTCGCTCTGCTTTGCCTCAAACTCCTTAATAAGTTTCTCCTGCACATCGCTCGGCACAAGTTCGTAGCTGGCAAATTTCATAATGAACGAAGCGCGGCCACCCGTCAATGAACTCAATGCGGTCGAATAGGACGACATTTCTTTCAGAGGCACCTTTGCTATCAGCTTCTCATATCCGGCCTCGCTGTTCATGCCCATAATCATGGCACGGCGTCCTTGTAAGTCGCTCATCACGTCACCCATCTTATCCGAAGGCACGAACACCTCAACATCATAAATAGGTTCCAGAATCTTAGGCCCGGCATTGCGGAATGCCTCGCTGAAGGCATTGCGGCCCGCCAGCATGAAAGAGATTTCGTTGGAGTCTACCGGATGCATTTTGCCATCGTAGACAATGACACGTACATCACGCGCATACGAACCGGTCAACGGGCCCTGCTCCATACGCGACATGACACCTTTCAATATGGCTGGCATGAAACGTGCATCAATGGCACCGCCTACTACACAGTTGACAAATACCAACTTGCCACCCCACTCCAACGGGATTTCCTCCATGCCTTTGACATTCATTTTGAACTCCTGTCCATTGAACTTATAGGTATCCGGCGCAGGCATTCCTTCGTAGTAAGGCTCCACGATGAGGTGCACCTCGCCAAACTGACCCGCACCTCCCGATTGTTTTTTGTGACGATAGTCGGCACGAGCAGCCTTAGTGATGGTTTCACGATAGGGAATGCGCGGCTCTTCGTACTTCACCATGATTTTCTCATTGTTCTCCAAACGCCATTTCAAGGTGCGCAGGTGGAACTCGCCTTGACCGTAGACGATTGTCTGACGCAATTCCTTGGACTGGTCAACAATCCACGTGGGGTCTTCCTCACGCATGCGGTTCAGCACGGCCATCATCTTTTCAGTCTCGCTCTCGTTCACGGCCTTAATGGCACGTGAGTATTTCGGATTGGGGTATTTGATGAAGTTGAAGCGGTTTTCAGCTCCCTTGCCATTGAGGGTATTGCCCGTGTGTACATCCTTCAGTTTCACGGTGCAGCCTATGTCTCCGGCAACCATTTCCTCCACCTTAATGCGATTGGCACCGGCGCAGGCGTATATCTGTGCGATACGTTCCTTGGAACCACGGTCAGCGTTGGTAAAGTCGTCTCCTTCGTGCACCCGTCCGCTCATTACTTTAAAGTATTGCACGTCACCGATATGCGGTTCCACTGCTGTTTTGAAGAAATAAAGCGAAGTCGGGCCGTCAGGGTCGGGCTTCACTACCTCACCACGAGTGTTATGCACGGGCGGCATCTCGTCTACGAAAGGCACAACATTACCCAGGAATTCCATCAGACGACGCACGCCCATGTCCTTGCCGGCACATACGCAGAAGACGGGGAACATGCCCCGGCATGCCAAACCTTTGCGGATGCCTTCGCGCATTTCATCTTCAGTGAGTGATTCGGATTCGAAAAATTTCTCCATCAAGCCCTCATCATGTTCGGCAGCAGCCTCTACCAATGCCTTGTGCCACTCGGTAGCTTTTTCCATTTCCTCTTCGGGAATGGGTTCTATCGTGGGCGCACCACCTTCGGGTCCCCACGAGTATTTTTTCATCAGAAGTACATCAATCAACGAATTGAAATTCGGCCCCGTAGCCAGCGGATATTGCACAGGCACTACCTTGGAGCCATAGATGGAGCGCAACTGCTCCAGCACCATGTCGTAGTCACATTTCTCATTGTCCAGTTGATTCACTAAGAAAATGACGGGCTTGCCCAGCTTTTCGGTGTAACGGAAATGGTTCTGCGTGCCTACTTCGGGACCATACTGGCCATTGAGCAAGAGGATAACCGTATCGGTCACGTTCATAGCCGTAATGGCGGCTCCCACGAAGTCATCACTTCCCGGACAGTCAATGATATTCAGCTTCTTGCCGTTCCATTCCACATGGAATACGGTAGAAAACACCGAGTAGCCATACTCCTGCTCCACAGGGAAGTAGTCGCTGACCGTATTCTTGGCTGTGATGCGTCCACGACGTTTTATGATACCACTCTCATAGAGTAACGCCTCTGTGAGAGTGGTTTTACCCGAGCCGTCATTGCCAAGCAGTGCAATGTTCTTAATTTCATTCGTCTGATATACTTTCATGATATATACAAGATTAATGTGTGAATAAAATGCGGCGTGTCTTCACACGCCTTTAACTAAAAGTGGGCGCAAATTAGAGAAAGTCTGACAAATAAGCAACTCATCCGCATGTGTTACTAAACTATGTTTTTCAGCATACCCCGATTAACAACCTTATTTATAATTAAAAAGCGGACAGCATCTTCCTTACGAAGTGCTGTCCGCGACTTTCATTTTGCTTTGAGCCTCTTGTCGGATTCGAACCAACGACCCCGAGATTACAAATCACGTGCTCTGGCCAACTGAGCTAAAGCGGCGGGGGTGGGTAAGCTTACTATATCGCGCCGCTACAACCAACTACCTTTGCTGCGATCAAGCCCTGGAGGATTCGAAGGGAGCTGGCCGTATAGGACTTACCCGTTTTTCGCTTTTGCGGGTGCAAAGGTACATATATTTTTTGAAGGCACAATAGTTAAGCTCATTTTTTTCACGCTTCCATTTAACTTTAACAGAAATACAGGGGGATACATACAATATTATTTTTACCTTTGCGCACCAAACCAAGGAAATATGCAAAAGAATAAAGGCAACATGCAACAATACGCAATGATATTCGGCACCTATATGGGAATATTCTGGATACTGAAGTTCGCGCTTATCCCTTTAGGGCTTACCCACCCGTTCCTCTCCCTGCTTTTCATCTGCCTCACGCTATGTGTTCCGTTCATGGGCTATTACTACACGAGGTTATACAGGGATAAGGTGTGCGGGGGTGTTATCCCGTTCATGCACGCATGGTCGTTCAACATACTGATGTACATGTGTGCGGCCTTGCTTACGGCCATTGCACACTATGTATACTTCCAGTATATAGATGAGGGCTACATTCTTAATACATGTCGCGACACTTTGGAGACGTTGATGGACACGCCGGGCATGGAGATGGACAACGGACAGATAAAGCAGGCATTAGACACAATGGAAGGGCTTACGCCGGTGGACATCATGCTGAACATGCTTCAGACCAACGTCTTCTTCTGCGTGCTGCTGGGAATCCCCACCGCCCTGTTAGTGATGCGAAACAAGCCGAAAGGCAACCCGTATATGCCAGACGAACAATAATGCGAAAGCTGAATACACCTTAATTATATATATGAACATTTCAATAGTCATACCTCTTTATAATGAAGAAGAATCATTGCCCGAACTTTTTGCTTGGATAAAGCGGGTAATGGAGGCCAACGGTTTTACCTACGAGGTTATTTTCATCAACGATGGAAGTACGGATGGCTCATGGAAAGTCATCGAGGCACTTTGTGCCGAACACCGCGAAGCGGTGAGGGGCATAAAGTTTCGACGAAACTATGGCAAATCACCCGCTTTGTTTTGCGGCTTCCAGGCAGCGCAAGGCGATGTAGTGATAACCATGGACGCCGACCTTCAGGACAGCCCCGATGAGATTCCCGAACTTTACCGCATGATAACGGAGGAAGGATACGACTTGGTGTCGGGCTGGAAGAAGAAACGTTACGACCCGCTGTCGAAGACCATCCCCACCAAGCTCTTCAACGCCACGGCACGCCGTGTGTCGGGCATCAAAAACCTGCACGACTTCAATTGCGGCTTGAAAGCTTACCGGAAGGAAGTCATCAAGAACATCGAGGTGTATGGCGAGATGCACCGCTACATTCCTTATCTGGCCAAGAACGCAGGTTTCATCAAGATTGGAGAGAAGGTGGTGCATCACCAGGCGCGCAAGTTCGGAAAGACAAAATTCGGAGGATTGAACCGTTTTTTCAACGGCTATCTGGATTTGATATCCTTGTGGTTTCTCTCCACGTTTGGTGTCAAGCCCATGCACTTTTTCGGGTTCCTTGGCTCGTTGATGTTCATCATTGGGTTCATAGCAGTCATCATCGTAGGAGCCAGCAAGCTCTATGCCATGAATCACGGCATGCCCTACCGGCTGGTCACCGACTCACCTTACTTTTACCTGGCACTGACGTCCATGATTATCGGGACGCAACTGTTCGTGGCAGGCTTTTTGGGCGAACTGATTTCACGCAACTCATCCGAACGTAATAACTATCAAATAGAAAAAACTATCTGACTATGAGGAATCTGTTCAAACTTTTATGGACTGGAGCCATGGTGTACGCACTATGTTGCATTGTATATGCCTGCTCTGAAGAAGAAGATTGCTCCATGGTGGACAACCGGGGCATGATAGTATGCAACTTTTTGACCATAGACCCTAATACAGGTCTGGCAGGCAAAGACACCATAGATTCACTTACGGTGACCGCAGTGGGCACGGACTCGGTCATCATTAACCGCATGGCGGAAGTATCCAGCATCACCCTGCCCTTGCGTTATACTGCGGATTCTACGGAGTTCATTTTCCGTTATACGGCCCGCTTGACCGATACCCTCGTTATCCGGCATACGAATACCCCTTATTTCGTATCCATGGATTGCGGATACCAGATGAAGCAAAGCATCACGGGAACGCGCTATACACAACGTTACCTCGACTCGCTTTATGTATCAAACCCTGAAACCAGCATCAATGGCACGGAAAATATTCAGTTGTTTTATTAGTCTGTTCTTGTGCCTGCTCATTGCGGCGCCTACGCAAGCCCAATACACCAACTCGGGGCAAGACAGGTCGAAGCTGCCCGTAGCGCACAAGAAAAAGAAGGAAAAAGACCCCAATATACCCGTCTACCCCTTACTCAACGGTCTGGAGGTAGGGGTAGACTTATGGGGACCGGGAAGCGCCTTGCTGGGTTCAGACAACTTCAGTGCGGAAGCTGTGGCGGCCCTAAACATGAAGAACCGTTTCTTCCCTACCGTAGAAATAGGATATGGGAAGTCGGATAACTGGAGTGAAGAAGGCATTCATTACAAAACCGGAGCGCCTTACTTCCGTCTCGGTATGGACTACAATGTGTTTTATAAGAAAAAATTCCTGCACAAACTTTTGGTAGGCGTGCGCTATGGTTTCAGCAGTTTCAAGTACGATGTAGCCAGCCTCGGCATTGATGACCCTATCTTTGGAGGGCATTTCAATCCCAACATCGAAGATGACATATGGGGTGGAAGCATTCCTTTCAACCATCCGGGCATGAAAAGCACCATGCAATGGCTGGAACTTTGCGGAAGCATCCGGGCACACGTGTGGCGTGACTTATACATGGGCTGGAGTGTGCGCTTTAAGTTTCGACTTTCAGCATCCACCGGTCTATATGGAGACCCGGCTTATGTACCCGGCTACGGCACTTTCGGCTCCAACACCTTAGGTATCACCTATACCATTATATATAGACTTCCCGTATTTATCAAAAACAAAAAACCATGAGTGGATTAGAAATCTGGCTGATAGCCATAGGCTTGGCCATGGATTGCTTTGCGGTATCCATAGCCAGCGGCATTTTGTTGAAACGCGTACGATGGCGTCCCATGCTGGTGATGGCCTTCTTCTTCGGTTTTTTCCAAGCCTTAATGCCCTTGATAGGATGGATTTGCGCCAATACATTCAGCCACCTGATAGAAGACATCGACCACTGGATAGCCTTTGCTATCCTGGCCTTCCTGGGCGGGCGAATGGTACGCGAATCTTTCAAGGAAGAAGAGTGCCGGCACGAATACGACCCGACCAACCTACGTGTAGTCATCATGCTGGCCATAGCTACGAGCATCGACGCGCTAGCCATCGGTGTGTCATTCGCCTTTTTAGGCATGAAAAACACATCGGACATAATCCCTTCGGTGGGTATCATCGGTTTCGTGTCTCTCGTACTCTCACTCATGGGACTTGGACTGGGCATCCGTTTCGGGTGTGGCATAACCAAGCGCTTAAAGCCAGACTTCCTAGGAGGCATCATACTCATCATTATTGGCATAAAAATACTCGTTGAACACTTGATACAGCACTATGGATAAAAAAATGAAACGCAACCTCGTGTGGGTGCTCGTACTCATATTGGGCACCGTTTGGATATTGGCACGCCATAACCGCCCCATACCTTACCAGAAAGATAGCGGGCTGATATTCGGCACCGTTTACAACATTACGTACCAACACGCCACGAACTTAAAAAAGGAAATTGAAACCGAGCTCCGGAGGTTTGACGGTTCTTTATCTCCTTTCAACGACACGGCTCTCATTACCCGCATCAACCGGGACGAGGACGTATTGGCAGACACTCTCTTCCGCACCGTTTTCCAGCGAAGCATGGAGATTTCGCATGAAACGAGAGGGGCGTTCGACATCACCGTAGCACCTCTGGTCAATGCTTGGGGATTTGGCTTCAAGCAGGGTACATTCCCCGACTCAGCCCATATTGACAGCCTCCGTAAGTTAGTGGGGTATGAAAAGGTAAGCCTCACTCCAGAAGGCAAGATAGTAAAAGAATCCCCGCACATCATGCTGGATTGCAGTGCGGTGGCTAAAGGATATGCCGTGGATGTCATAGCCGGCCTGCTCCACCGGAAAGGCATAGGCAACTTCATGGTAGACATAGGAGGAGAAGTAGTGGTGAGCGGACGCAATCCTCAAGACACCTTGTGGCGTATCGGCATCAACAAGCCTGTGGACGATTCATTGTCCGTAAACCAGGAACTCCAAACGGTGCTCAACGTATCCGGTGTCGGGATAGCCACCTCGGGCAATTATCGCAATTATTATTATCACGAGGGCAAAAAATATGCACATACCATCGACCCTCTGACGGGTTATCCAGCCTTACACAATCTGCTTTCAGCCACAGTTATTGCCCGCGATTGCATGAGTGCCGATGCCTATGCCACAGCTTGTATGGTGATGGGGCTGGAAAAAGCCACACGCTTCGTGGAGTCCCGTCCTGATATAGACGCATACTTCATCTATGCCGACTCTACAGGACATTATAAGACGTACATGACCCGTGGCATGGAACGCTTTCTCAACGAGTAAGAAACAAACACGAGTGAGCATGAATTGTATATGTCAAATATGATGAATAAAGTTCTGATTTAAGGGAAAATTGCCCCAAACTACATTTTTTCCTGGCACCTTCCTGTTTACTTGGAGAATTTTGTTAACTTCGTGCCCGATAAGAATTACTTATTTTACCTATAAAATAAAAAACATTATCATGAACGAAGACAACAAACTGATAATTTATCAAGTTTTCACCCGTCTGTTCGGAAACAACCATACCCACCTCGTACATAACGGGAGCTTGGCCGAGAACGGATGCGGCAAAATGGCCGACTTTACCGGCAAAGCATTGGAAGAGATCAAACGTTTGGGAGCTACTCACATCTGGTACACAGGCGTCATAGAACATGCCACACAGACCGACTATCGGCGCTACAACATACGTCCCGACCACCCTGCCGTAGTAAAAGGCAAAGCCGGATCACCCTACGCCATCAAAGACTATTACGACGTAGACCCGGATTTGGCCAAAGATGTGCCTGGACGTATGAAGGAATTCGAAAACTTGGTACAACGCACCCATCGCGCGGGATTGAAAGTCATCCTAGACTTTGTGCCCAACCACGTGGCACGCCAATACCATTCGGACGTCCAACCCGATGGCAGCATCGGACTTGGTGTCAACGATGACCCCAAACAGGCCTTTAGCCCATACAATAATTTCTATTACATCCCCGACACTCCCCTGCAATGCCAGTTTGATATGAAAGGAAATGCGGATGACCCTTATCAAGAGTTTCCAGCTAAGGCTACAGGCAACAACCGCTTCGACGCTTATCCAAACATCACCGACTGGTACGAAACCATAAAACTGAACTACGGCGTGGATTACTTGAACGGAGGCACCTGCCACTTTGAACCCGTTCCCGACACTTGGCACAAGATGTTGGACATCCTGCTGTTCTGGGCCGGGAAAGACATTGACGGATTTCGGTGCGACATGGCAGAAATGGTTCCCGTTGAATTTTGGGAATGGGTCATCCCGCAAGTGAAAGCTGTACATCCCAACCTGATTTTCATAGCCGAGGTGTATAACCCTAGCGAATATCACAACTACCTGTACCGGGGCAAGTTTGACTACCTGTACGATAAAGTAGGACTTTACGACACTTTGCGAGCCATTTTGTCTGGCAATGAATCGGCCACCGCAATAACCCGATGCTGGCAAAGTTTGGGTGGCATTGAAAAACGGATGCTGAACTTCTTGGAAAACCATGACGAGCAACGCATCGCCTCGGACTTTTTCACCGGATCACCCCATAAAGCCATCCCAGCCCTCATTGTATCGGCCTGTATGAATACGAACCCCATGATGATATACTTCGGCCAGGAGTTTGGAGAAATGGGCATGGACAGCGAAGGGTTTAGCGGAAGAGATGGACGCACCACAATCTTCGATTATTGGACGGTGGACACCATCCGTCGATGGAGAAATGGGGGCAAATTCGATGGTAAATTATTGACCGAGCACGAAAAACGCCTGTACGCCATCTATCAACGCATATTGACCCTTTGTCGTGAAGAAAAAGCCATTGCACAAGGCGAGTTCTTCGACTTGATGTATGCCAACTTGGGCGGATGGCGGTTCAACGAACACCGCCAATACACTTTCATGCGCAAATACGAGAATGAGTTGCTGCTTGTAGTGGTCAATTTTGACAATATGCCCGTCCATGTGGACATCAACATTCCCCTGCATGCTTTCGAATATCTGCATCTTCCCCACATAACCCACGCACATGCAACGGACTTGCTAAGCGGAAAAGCGGAAAACATCTGCCTGATTCCTGACAAAGCGGCCGAAGTGTCCGTGGAAGGATACAGTGGGAAAATTCTTAAAATCAGCTGGGAAAAAAACTCATGCAAACAGCATACAAGATCTACAATCTAAACGCTAAATACAACAGATTATGAAAAAGACTACACAACTCCTATTCGTATTGGTTTGCCTGTGCTTGCCCATGCTTGTACAGGCTCAAAAACGTGACGACAGCAAGTATCTGGCCGGTGCAGTTCCCGAAATAGACGGGAAAGTGGTTTTCAGCAAGGAATTCAGCATCCCCGGTATGTCGAAAGACGAAATATTCGAACGCATGCAGAAATGGATGCAAATCCGTCTGAAACGAAATCAGAATGAAACCAGCCGCATAGTATATGCCGACAAGGAAAAAGGACAAGTGGTCGGCATAGGTGAGGAATGGATTGTATTCAGTTCGACAGCCTTGGCACTCGACCGTACACGCGTCCAATACCAAATAGGCGCTTTCTGCCAACCCGAAACATGCGAACTCCGCATCGAGAAAATCCGCTATACGTATGGTGAAGGCAGAGACCAAGAAAAATACATTGCAGAAGAATGGATTACAGACGAATACGCTTTAAACAAAAGCCAGACCAAGCTCGTACGCGGACTTGCCAAATGGCGCAGAAAGACGGTAGACTTTGCCGATGCGCTTTGCACAGAGGCCACCGATGCGCTGAGCGCCACAAGCATCGAACAGATTGTAGCCATGAATAATGATGAAGAAGAAACAAAAGAAGAGTCTAAACAACCCGCCAAAGCTATTGTCAACGCCGGGCCTACGGTTATTACGACTAAGAGAGAAGTAACCACTCCTAACGAAAAGGCCGAACAACAGCCCCAAACTGTAGCCGCCACTCCCATTGTCCCCGCACAACCTGTTACGAAAGCCCCAAATTCCAACGAATATAAGGAAACAGCCCCCAACCTATTGCCATCCGACATTATTCAGATAGGATCCGGGAAACTGGTTATAGTCATAGGAACCGACGCGTTCAACATGACCATGATGACTGCCAACGCTGGAGGTTCGTTAGGTAAAATGTCCGGCAAGCCCGTGGTTTATACATTCCTTACCCCCGAACAAAACCATGAACAGATAGACCAGGTCGAAACATACTCTGTCCGTTTCTATCCCAATGGAAAGCAAGAACCCTCTGTAATATTGGAGTGCAAGAAACTTCCGTCACAGGAACCTATGGAAGGACAGCCCCGTATGTACATTGGCGAGATTGTAAAAGCCATGGTGAAATAAATGATTAATATCATCCGACTATGAACATCGAAGATATCATAACAGGTGGAGGTATCGTTTTCAAAGGGAAAAAAGAAAAGCCTAAAGAAGAAAACAAAATCAAAACCAAGGCCAAAAAGAAAAGCTACATCACGGGACTGCACAATTCAGGAGCAGCCAAGATGAAAGCTGAAATCCGCCGCAAACGAGCCAATCGCCACAAATGATAAAAAGCCTCTGCTTCCGACAAAAACGGAACAGAGGCTTTTTAATAAACTATCGCCAAAACCAATTACCAAAAGCGATTACGTTCAGGACAATATTCAAATCCTACAGTCTTCAACTTTTTGATAATATCTGCCTTTTCCACATTCATATCCTCGCAAAGAGCGTCAAGCGAAGGATAAAAATCACGTAATTTCAAGTTGATGAAGCTATACAGCATCATCGGATCTTCAGGTAATTTCATTACAACAATCTTTTTAAATTAAAAAACTAATACCGGGGGCAAAGTTACAAAATCTCCCGACAATGAAGAAAAAATCACCCGTTTTCTACTCTCAATGCATGCACTTTCAGACAGTCCGTCCCATTTCATCCTTCACCACCGCCATGATGCCTTCCACCTGTGCCAAAGCCAACATGCGTCCATGGAATGAATAGCCGGGATTGTATCCTTTGTCCTCATCACCCAACATCATGCGTCCATGATCCACCCGCATGGGAACAGAAGGGTTCTCACGCTCAAATACGCGTACAAGGTCTATGACATGTCCCCGTCCCGTCAAATGTGAACTCTCAATGAAGTTGCCTCCCGGCAAAGCATCCGTACTCCGCAGATGCACAAAATGAGTGCGTTTGGCAAACTTCCGAGCCAACAGACGTGTATCGTTGTGCACACCGGCACTCAAGGAACCGGCGCAGAAAGTCAATCCGTTGTGTACATCATCTACCGCATTGAGTATCCAGTCAATGTCAGCCTCGTCGGTCACAATACGAGGCAAGCCCAACACCTGGAAAGGCGGATCATCCGGATGAATGCATACATTGACACCGTATTCATGGCACACCGGCATAATGGCGTTTAGGAAATAACGCAGGTTTTCACGCAAAGCATCCCGACCAATGCCCTCATAAAGCGCCAGCAAATCCTTAAATATCCTGACCGGATTCAAATCACCCTCTTTGATGTTGCCATTGACAAATCCTTGTGTCTTTACGATAATCGTATCCACTAATTCCGCCTTCTCATCCTCGGTTATCACCCGATGCAAAGCTTCCACTTGTTCCAGTTCTTCGGCCAAATAATCGTTCTCCGCACCTACCCTTTGCAGGATTTTCAAGTCAAAATAAGCAAAACGGATTTTATCAAAGTACAAAGAAGACGTGCCATCCGCCCAAGGATGCTGCAAATCGGTCCGTATCCAGTCTATGACAGGCATAAAATTGTAGCACACCGTCTTGACACCACATTTTCCCAGATTAGCCAAACTGACTTTATAATTCGCTATCAACCGGTCCCTTTCGGCTCCGGCATACTTGATGGCTTCGCAAACCGGAAGGCTTTCCACTACCGACCAACGCAGCCCGTGTGACTCAATGTAGCACTTCAAGTCATTAATACGTTCCACTGTCCATATCTCACCATTAGGAACATCGTGCAAGGCTGTCACGATTCCTTCCACTCCTATTTGCTTCAGCATTTCCAACGTGATGGGATCTTTTTTCCCAAACCACCTCCAAGTTTTTTCCATAACTGTTTCTCTTTCAAAATTCACGCAAGAAGCCTTTTCATGACCGGCTTCTTTGCTGCATTACAAAATTTTGTATGACAGGATATATTTCTTCTGCCGAATGTAAATCCCGGCTGGCCTGCTCCAAGGGACACCATCCCGTACGGTCACGATTGATAATGTGCGGCACCGCTTCATCATATTGGACAGGAATGCCCGCTTCCTGCAATAACTGCAAGGCTGGCAGGCTGATAGTATGTACACTGACCTCTTTCACTTTGCCCAATATCATGAGTGTAGCGGCGGCTTTTCCAATGACCTTGTCGGCCACAGAAGCCCCATGCAAAAAAGACGCGTCTTCTTGCAGAAGGTCATAAAGATCGGCCACACCGCGCCGCGTAAACGTACGGATGCAGTCTCCATGAGCTATGACGCAGGAGTATTTCCCTTCGTCCAGTATGTCTACAAGTTTATCCATTTGTCTAAACATAGAAAATGAAATAATAATTTACAAAATCCCTTACAATGTTTCCTGTTTAAGTTGCTCCACGTAGGCGTCTATGCGGTGCAGTTCTTTCGGGATGTCAATGCTTTGCGGACAGCGCGGATTACATTGTCCGCATCCGATACAATGGCTTGCCTGACGCAAACGGGGCACGCTCCGATTGTAACCTATCAGGAAAGCGCGGCGTGCCTCACGGTAGTTGGCGTTCTCTTTCGAGGTAGGCAGATTCCCCTCGTTGACACATTTATTATAATGGAGTAACACGGCGGGGATGTCGATGCCATATTCGCAGGGCATGCAATACTTACAGTCGTTGCAAGGTATTGTGGGGTATTGCTTCATCAAGTCCGCCGTCTGGTAGAGGAATTGAAAATCGTCCTCCGTCAACGGTACAAGGGGGCAATACGTGCGCAGGTTGTCCTGCAAGTGCTCCATGTAGGTCATGCCGCTCAGCACCGTGAGCACACCGGGAAACGACCCTACATAACGGAAGGCCCATGAAGCCACACTGACCTCCGGATTACGTTGCTTGACGCGCTGAATAAGATGTTCGGGCAACTTGGAGAGGCGTCCGCCCAAAAGCGGCTCCATAATGACGGCAGGGATGTGGCGCTTCTCCAATTCCGCATAGAGATAGTCGGCATTCACGTTCCGTCCCGAGGCATAGCGCCAATCCACATAATTCATCTGAATCTGCACGAAATCCCAATGCACCTGGTCGTGCATGGCCAATACTTCATCGAACACTTCCTTGGTGCCGTGAAAGGAGAAGCCTAAGTTGCGGATGCGTCCGGCCTCGCGTTCCTTCATCAAGAAATCAATCATGCCATTCTCGATGTAGCGGGCACGGAAAGTCTCAATGCCTCCGTTGCCAATGGAATGCAGCAGATAATAGTCAATGTAGTCCACCTGCAACTCCTGGAAAGAGCGTTCATACATGGCGATGGAATTTTCGCGCGTGTAGTTAGAGAAGTTGGATAATTTGGTGGCGACAAAGAACTTCTCACGCGGGTGACGCTTAAGGGCAATGCCGGTAGAGCGCTCCGACCAGCCTTGCACATAGACAGGAGACGTGTCATAATAGTTCACCCCATGGGCCATAGCATAATCAATGAGTTCATTTACAGCTTCCTGGTCAATGACGTTTTCACCTTTCTTCGCTGTCGGCAAGGTAGGCCAGCGCATGCAGCCATAGCCCAAGAGGGAGACTTTTTCATGCGTACGCGGATTCTCCCGCATCGTCATTTTATCCGTAGGAATTTCGCCTTGCGCTTGCGGAGCGTCGGGCGAAGTAGTTTGCTTGGGTGTACATCCGGCCAGTCCCAAAGCGGAAGTGGCCGTACTGATGCCTACGATTTTCAGGAAATCGCGGCGGGATATATCGCTGTTATTCTTTTCGTTCATATCGGTCAGATACTATTGCTGATTATATATACATATTCTATTATATGGTGCGGTGACGTTCGTGTCCTTCCACATAAATGGCACTGAACGGACGGGCAGGACAAAGATTCTCGCAAGCTCCGCATCCGATGCAACGCTCAACGTCAATGGCTGGGATTTTCACCGATTCGGGATTAGAGGCATCGGAAGAAATCATTGTAATAGCCCCCGTAGGACAATGGCGGGCACAATTACCACACTCCACCCCATCGGTCAAGGGGACGCAATTCTTCTTAATCCACACCGCATGCCCTATTTGCGTGGCCGACTTATCGGCCACGGTCAACGGCTTAATGGCTCCTGTAGGGCATACTTCAGAACACTTCGTGCACTCCGGACGGCAATAACCCCGTTCGTAGCTCATTTCGGGTTGCATCAGCGTCATCAATCCCGTGGATGGACGTAATACCTCGTTGGGACATACGGACACGCACAACTGGCAAGCCGTGCAATGCTGGGCGAAGTTGCGCAAACCTTGCGCGCCGGGAGGCACGACAGGCGTCTGGCGTTTGGGCTTCTTTTTGTCTATAATGGTGGCCAATCCTCCGTCCACCTTCATCTCCTGTGCTTTCAAGACGGCCGTTGTGGCGGCTAAGGCGGTTGCGGTAAGGAAAGTGCGGCGACCTACTTCTCCAGCCTCTGCCATCGAGGCACTTTGTCCGGGCTTCGGCGCACTTTTGACACCCTCTTTGCGAGACATTGTCGGAACAGGACTTTTATGGGTATAACCGATAGCCCCTTTATGGCATTTGTCGATGCAATCCATACACGCCACACAACGGCTATAGTCTATCCGGTGGTTCTTGATGTCAATGCACGAAGCCTTGCAATTGCGTGCGCAGAGGTTGCAGTTGACACACTTGTCCGTATCGATAACCGGCTTCAGCCAAGCATATTTAGAAAGCACTCCAAGAATGGTTCCCACCGGACAGATGGTGTTGCAATACGTGCGTCCGCCCCGCCAGGCCAATATGACAAGCACAATGAAGGTAATGGCAGCGATGACAAACGTGGGCAGGCTTTTTATCCACACCGTTGTTTCATAGAAGGCATAGCTGTCCGCCCGTTCGGCAAAGTAGGCCAACAAGTTGTTTCCCCATTGGTAAACAGGTGCGAACAAATTGCCGGCAATGCGCCCGTAGGAGCTGTAAGGAGCCAGCAAGGCCGCCAACGAGCCTGCTCCGGCCAGCATGGCTATGCCGAACAGAGCTAACACGCCATAGCGCAACCACTGAAGGGCAGGCGAATGCGTGTAGCGGTTCTTCTTCTGTTTCTTGGAAAACCATGCCACGATGTCCTGCATCACGCCCAACGGACAAATAACGGAACAATACACACGCCCCAGCAGGAGGGTAAGCACAATGAGCGCCACGACTACTCCCACATTGAGCGCCAGCAAGGCCGGAAGGAATTGAATTTTTGCCATCCAGCCAAACCATGCGTGGACAGTCCCCGTGAAGTCGAGAAACAGCAAAGTAATCAGCGCAAAGAAGACAATGGCAAGTGTCTGTCTGATTTTACGTAACATAACTTTTTAAATGATAAGATTTGTCTTTTGTATTTGTTGCCACAAAAGTAGTCAAAAAACAGAAACGTTATCGGCATACACGCTTTCTATTTATACCTATATTACAGTTTTTTAAAGGACGACCCCATCATTGGTTATCCGCCCAAGTATTATTGGATACTTTGCTATTTATTCAACGATACTTCACCAGTTATCCTTGGATACTTTTGCGACCAGGTTTTCGGACTGTCCCCTTAAATTCCCTCTTGTATAAAATTCGGATGAACTTTACCTTCCTATTTCATAGCCGAATCATCAAACGACAAAGGCAGCAAGTCTCTTGCACTCTTCACTTCGCAAGTGCCTTGCTGTCCGTAAAGAAGGATACGCATGGGACGGGCAAAGCGACGCTCTACCTCAATCATCACCTGCCGGCAAGCTCCGCAGGGCGAAATGGGATTATCCAGAAACTCGCCCCGCTCATTGCGGGCAGCTATGGCAAGAGTGTCCACCGCCTGGCCGGGATATTGGGAGTTGGCATAGAAAAGTGTGGTGCGCTCGGCGCAGATGCTCGAAGGGGAAGCCGCGTTTTCTTGATTGGAACCACTCACCACGGTGCCGTCCGCCAAACGGGCAGCCGCTCCCACCGAAAAGCGGGAATAGGGTGCATAACTACGATAAGTGGCCTCGCGGGCAGTGTCAACAAGCCTACGATCGGCTTCACTCAATTCTTCATAAGGATAATACGTCAATGCAATGTGCAGCGTCTGTTCTTTCATGGAACAAAGATTTTTTAGTGATACATGTCACAAAGATAGGGAAGTAGCTTGGAATATTCAATTCTTTTATAGATTTTTGCAGACAAATCAATGAACCCCTATGAAACAGTACATCCGACTTTCGATAGTGGCTGTATTTCTGGTGTTGCCGCTTGTCCTGCAAGCCCAGCGCCGGAACGCACGCTACAACAGTTATATTAAGGAATATGCCCCCATCGCCGTGGAGCAGATGAAGAAATACAAAATACCCGCCAGTATCACCTTGGCGCAAGGTTTGTTAGAGAGTGGAGCGGGCACCAGCTCGCTGGCGCGCAAAAGCAACAACCACTTCGGCATTAAGTGCCACAGCACATGGCGCGGAAAGAAAGTGTACTACGATGACGACGCTCCTCAAGAGTGCTTCCGTGCCTACAGCAAGGTAAAGGACTCCTACGAGGACCACTCCATTTTCCTCACCGAAGGTCCCCGCTACCGTTTCCTGTTCGACTTGAAGATAACCGACTACAAAGGCTGGGCAAAGGGACTGAAGAAGGCCGGCTATGCCACGGACCGTTCGTACGCCAACCGTCTGATAACCATCATCGAAGATTATGAGCTGTACAAGTACGACAATCAAGGCATGAGCAAGCGCGAGGCGCGGAAGTTGGAAAAACTGTTGAAGAAGAAACCTTGGTTGGTCAATCCGCACCAAGTGTACATAGCCAACGGACTGGCCTACGTCGTGGCGCGCGAAGGCGACACGTTCAAGCTCTTGGGTGGCGAGTTCGACATCAGTTGGAAGAAGTTGGTAGATTATAATGATTTGCACAAAGAATATGTCTTAGAACCGGGCGACATCATCTATCTGAAGAAAAAGAACAAAAAGGCACAGAAGCCCTACACCCTTCACGTGGTGCGCGACGGCGAGTCCATGCACAGCATCTCACAGACTTACGGCATCCGTTTGAAGAATCTATACAAGATGAACAAGAAGAAGATAGAGGAATACGTGCCCGAAGTGGGTGACACGCTCCGCCTGCGCTAAAGACACAGGCACTTAAACCCAGCGGCACAGAGACACAGCGTTCCTTATCCTTAGGATTACAACCTAACCGTTTTTAGAATGTTACCCTACCAACGGCATCCATTTCCGTTCATTAACATCAGGAAACAGATGACGGAAATGAGCCTGTAACTTCTGAAATGATTCTTCCGGCGTACATTCGGCATCCATACGCCCATAAAGGACTTCGGGCGTGGTATAACGAGCTACGCCCCATCCATAAGGCCTTCCATGACGATCCACATTATATTCAAAATCAGAAATAACAATATATGTTCCCATCATCAGACGGGTGAGAATAGGTTCCAAAGAAACCTTACCGCCATACGGCATATTGTCCACAAAATCCGTAACCGTACGATGTCCCCTTCCTCTCACAAAGCCCAACAGACGCCGCAGTTCCTTTACCGTCAAGCCTCCTTCGGAAATGATAGTCTGTAGAACAACATCATCCAGTGCCGCGGTGTCTTCATCCTTGGCATAATGACGTGAACGACGGTAATTCATCAAATCCGGCCACCATTTTAAACTGACAAACCCGGCTTTCTTATTGAAGAGTTTGCCGTATGCGCAATGTCCTTCACGAATAATCGGACCTTTCCATTCCCAAGGGCCTTCCTCTTCATCAGAAAACCAATATTCAGGAGCAGTACGTTCCTCTATTGAAAACCCCGGCACCCCACAGCGGAAAAACGGCAAAAAGCCAAATTCAAGCGCCTGCCGCTCCACATCCATCGCATTGCGTATCAGTCCCATGTCTCTCCAACAAAAGCAATTAAACTATAACAAGTGTCACAAACAAATACTACGAAGAAAGGACGTATCATCGTTCCGATACGCCCTTTCTTTCTTCCCTTTCTATTCAATCGAAAAGATATCAGTTAATACGGTACAGCAACCATGCGCCCTGGAAATCCTTACGGTTGGGATATTTAGCTTTAAAAGCGTCACGTGCCGCAGCCGCAGAAGCTCTGTCGTGATAGGTAGCGACAATCACACGATACATTGCAATTTCGGCATTGAAAGCCACCATTGCCTGATATCCTTCACCATCCAGAAAATCCTTCAGACTTTCAGCGTTGGCCTTTACCGAGAAACTACCGGCCACAACATTGTAGTCTTTCAAACTGTCTGTCCCCGATACTACCGTCACTTTTTCTTCACGTACACCGTTCGTAGCAGTAGTTGTTGTGCTCTCCACCACTTTAGGAGGAGCAACCACCGGAGCGGCCACTACCGGAGCCACCTCTTCCTGCACAGGGGCAACCGTTTCTTGCGAAGAAGCTTGTGCCAACTCTTGTTGCTTCGCATTCTCGTACGCTTTCTTATAAGCGCTTTCACTCGATTTACAGGAAACAAGCGCTACCGCAACGAAAGCGCCCATTCCTAAAATTGCCAATTTACTCATTTTCATTATCATTAATTATTCATTATCTCAATTCAATAACTCCGGAATACATATACCGTATCTTTGTAGTTCAACCTCATACTTTTGGAACTCAAGTTCAATACACGAAACGAACGCATCCCATTCTCCCAGCCGAACCATTTCCAATAAGCGCCATCATTTACATCAGGCTCCCACAAATGGATGGTCAACGTATCGTTTCCTTCCTCATAATATCCATACATCGACCGATAGCCGCCTCTCTCATTCATATAAAACGTTATGAACGAGCCTTTCTGAAATCCATAAAAAACGCTGTCCACCCGCTGTACAGTTCCGTCCGGATATCGGTATTCACGCAATTGCCAACGGCCTGTCCAAGGAGAATCCCCCCCATTCGTGCATGAGACGCAACACAGCAGAAGCAAAAGCCCTATCCCCCACTTCATCTTCCTCCAAAAACTTCTCATAGACTTCACTCTATTTTTTGAAGGGCAAAAATACAGCGAAGCTATCGGCTGACCATCTTCATTTAGTTAAATAAGTCTAATTCCATGAATATATCCCTCCATATACCGGTGCGGATACGTTGATTTCTCGAAAAATAATGTTAGATTTGCAAGAAACCAATAATAAATAGGAGGATATTGTATGAAAGGACTTAACGTATTAGCCGCATTCTTGGGTGGAGCGGCCGTAGGCGCCACATTAGGCATTCTGTTCGCTCCCGAAAAAGGAGAAGATACGCGAGCAAAAATCGCTGAAATCCTGCGTAAGAAAGGTATTCGGTTGAACCGCTCGGAAATGGACAATCTGGTAGACGAAATCGCCGCTGAAATGAAAAGCGAAACAGCCGAGTAAGCTTGAATTAGAAAGACAGTACCACCATGTTTTCGAATGATAAAAGCATAGAGAACCTGCAACAATTGTTTGGAGAAGTGAAAAAATATCTGGCTCTTCAAAAGGAATACACCCTGCTGGAAGTGTCGGAAAAACTGACCATCCTGCTGTCCACACTCGTTCTCATACTGATTGTCATCATCTTGAGCATGGTGGCACTGTTTTATTTGTCCTTCACATTCGCTTACCTGCTGGCTCCGGTATTGGGCAGTACCATGCTCAGTTTCGCCTTAATCACAGCACTGGTCATCCTGCTGACCATCGTGATTATCCGGTTCCGCAAAAGACTCATCATCAACCCCATGGCAAAATTCATCGCAAACCTATTCATCGCCAATCCGAATAAAAATGAACAATCCCAATCCAAATGACATCCCACGCATACCGACGAGCTTGGACGAAATCAGGCAGATGAGAACCCACACATACCGGAAACTTCAACAACAAAAGAAGGCTGTGGGAAAATCCGCACGCAAACTTGTCGCCCCTCTGGCACCCGCTGTGAGCAAAGGGAACTCCATCATGCGCGCCTTCAACACGGGACTCATGGCTTTCGACGGAGTCATGCTGGGCATCAAACTCATCCGGAAATTCCGCAGAGCACTCAAATACTGACCTCTCCAACCGCACACGTTTACCACGCGATCCGGTAATTGTGGTAACATCTTCCGTAATCCGTCCACAAGAAAAGTGCCGGAAATAATGTACATTTGCAGACGGAATTATAAAAGAGTATTACTTATGCAACTGATTAAAGACAAAGAATTCGGCGGCGAACGGCCTTTGTTCGCCTCACACGACCTGCACTTGGACAACGTCATCATACGCGCAGGCGAGTCCGCCATTAAGGAATGCAGCAACATCGTAGCCACCCACTGCCGCTTCGAGGGCAACTATCCGTTCTGGCATGTACACGGGTTCACCATCCGGGACTGCTACTTTGACGTAGGCGGACGGTCGGCCTTGTGGTACTCGGACAACCTGACGATGAAGGACACAGTGATAGACGCGCCCAAGATGTTCCGCGAAATGAACGACATCGACATCGAGAACGTACGGATAAACGACGCGGACGAAATCTTCTGGCGATGCAACCGCATACGCGTCAAGAACCTCCAACTGCACGAAGGCACCTACCCGTTCATGTTCAGCCAGGAAATCTACGTCGACGGACTGGAGAGCGACAGCAAGTACGTATTCCAGTACGTAAAGAACGTAGAGATACACAACGCCAAAATCACAACCAAGGACGCCTTCTGGGAGGTGGAGAACGTAACGATTTATGACTCCGAACTGAACGGAGAATACCTGGGCTGGCACTCCAAGAACCTGCGGCTGGTGAACTGCCATATCGCAGGCGAACAGCCACTGTGCTACGCCCACGACCTGGTGCTGGAGAACTGCACATTCGACCCCGCGTGCGACCGGGCCTTCGAGTACACAACCCTAAACGCCGACATTCGCGGAGCCATCACCAACATCAAGAACCCGACATCGGGACGTATCGTGGCGGACAGCATCGGCTCCGTAACGATAGACGAAAACATAGCGGCGCCTGCCGACTGCATCATCAAAGAGAGAAAATAAGTCGGAAGGAAAACAGCCGCATAAGGAAGAAAAATAAGGCGGGATGAGAAGAAAAACTTGTTCCGCCTTTATTTTTTCCGTATATTTCCTCTATGAAAAGCAAGACCGCGACTATCTTTGTGTGTGGAAACGAGTGTCTATCCCTCTCTATATCCTTTTCCCCTTGCAATACTGCATGACGGTCCAGTTCCGATTATTGTCGGAACAATGAACACTTAT
>CASENS010000063.1 GCA_949289345.1 uncultured Bacteroides sp. | reverse complement strand
GGCAACCTGAACTTCAACTACTTTTTTGCGGGTATCCTTAAACCATTTCTGGAAAATGTTATAAGGGACTTTGTTCTTTAAACAAAACGTTTGGAGAGATTCTCCTCGGGGCAAAGCCTCGGTCTGGTACTGAAAGTAAAACCTTTCAAGATCTTCACTGCTGTACATAATTCTATAAATTTGGTTGGCAGCGAAGGTACTTATTTCAATTAATAGCCTTTTTTTGACTGCTTACTGCTTACTTTGTAACTGACAAAGGCTATAGTTAAATTTTGCTCTGTAAAAATTTAACCCAAATCGGTCATTAGAAAATCGGGCTTTCATTTTGCGTGAAATACGTCATAATTATGGCAATAATTAAGGTGCGCAATGTAAATTTGGACCATAATAAAGGTACTGTCTTACATTTTGCTCGCAAAAATTTCTAATGACCGATTTGGGTTTAACTATAGCCAATTGATATTTACAAAAACACAGTGTATCGTTCAATTTAAATACTATAACAGCATGCCTTGATATTTTTCGTATCCTGTTTTTTTGATAAAGACTACTAATAAGTCGTTATTTTATATTTGGCAATGTTCTTATTGGAATCAAAATAGGCGACATCGGCATATCCATTTCGATAATAAAATTTCTTATTTTTTCTTTTTATGAATGCAGAAGGATTGACGGCCTGAAAACAAATACCTCCATCTCGATTTTGTAATATCATTCGATGTTTTTTTATATCAATTTTTGTTTTTTCCATTCCGTCATCTATTAGCATTGGATAATAAATTCTTAATCTTTGAATATCTCCTTTAAGGCTATCACATATGGAAATCCCACTTTTGTCTATAGAAATACATTGTGATATTTGGGTTACGTTATTAAAATTCCCATTGTAAATAATCTTGAATTGGACTTCTTGTGGTGATTGCTTTATGATTTTTGTTTGAATTTGGGGCTTTTGAAAAGATTTGTAAGCGGAGTAAAGATTGGAATCCGGATATATGATATTGGTATATTCGGCTAATCGGTGTTCTTGTCCGTTAGTATCGAACCATGCTGGTCCAACGGAATATAATTCTCCTCCTAAATCTTTCTTTTTTTTATTATCCCATTTATGTGGAATGCCATCTGATGGGCCTAGTTGTGGATTAGAGTTTTTTAGGTGTAATCGAATTAATCCTGTTGAATTATACCGTGGATCTCCACTTAGTTCATATTCGATATAGTTACCGCAAGAATTCGCAAAAACTTTGTGAAAAACATCTTTCATTATTAATACATATCCGCCTATATCAGCTGGAGCAGGATATTCATGAATGGAATTGTCGGCATATAAATAAGCTACACACATTAACCAACATGCTAATAAATTATATTGGGATTGTGCTGAATAACTTTCATAGCCATGCATCGCTTCAATAGGAAATCTATTTTTGACAATAAAGCCACTCCCGTCTTCACGTTCCCAACGACTGATACTTTTTAATGCCAAATGTGCGGCACGCTTGAAGGTTCCGGCTTTTTCCATTTCTCCTTGAAATGCATATTGTGAGGCATAAATTTCATAAGTTACGGCAGCGGCGGCTTCGTTCCAAATGTGCTGAGCGCTTCTTCCTCCTGTTGGTATTTCTCCAAATGGAGATTGCATAAATAGAGAGGTCCAGGCTCCTAATTGTAATTTCTTGGCATAAAAATTAAAATATTTTCCTTTGTATCCTTCTACTAATATAGAAGCTAAAAATTGTCTCGTGAACTCATCATATGCCATTGGAGGATTGGTTCTATTGTCAATGTAAAGCCCAAAACATGAAAAATATTGTTGTTGATGTTTTAGGTGTATATCAAGGAATTCTTTATCCTTACAGACATTTCTTTTATAGCGCAAATACTCTCCTGATAAGGCTACGACATTATGATTATAGCAATACTTTTTCCGTTTCAAGTTATCTTTATATAATAAATATGGGTCTACTGTTTTAATCTTTTCTAACCATATATCAATCTGCTTGGGAGGGACTATATTCTCATAGAGATCTAATGCTAGCATGATAGGTTGGATGAAAAATTCACCGTGATGGTGAGCACATTTGTTTTCATACATTTCATTAACAGAGCAATCCAAAGCTTTTATCCCACTTGTAATTATGTCTGTATTCTTTATAAATCCTGTTTGTGCTAATAAACCTACTGATAAAGCATAACAAGGAGTAGAATATTGCCATTCTATCTTATATACTGGGTCTATAATTGCTCCACTAACGGTGTCTTGATAATTGTAAAATACTTTGATTTGTCGTTCAATCTGTCTTAAATATTCGTTATTGTCGATTCCGGATGGAGTGAAATTATTTATTTTACTTTGATTTTTTAGAAAATTGGCAACTAAGTTGCCAATTTGATTGTTTTCATGCCTTAGACATTGTTCTATTGGTAAAATATTTGCCATAACTCTTTTGGTAGTGGCATGTATATTTATAGAAATGCTACTGATTATAAAAATAATGATATTTTGGATAATAGATGGTTTCATGGCTTTATGGCTTTATCCAGTTTTACATTTTTATTACCTGACCAAATTTTTTTCCCAGTCCATTCTTCATATGGAGAATTCCAAAAAGGATGATTGGAAGGAAGTCCTAATGCGGTAAAAACTGTCATGCATAAGTATAGACTACCTGTCGATATATATCTTTCTGCAATTTCCGGTTGATGTCCTGCAAAGCCTAATTTAAGCCATCCTTTTTCGTCAAAGTTACCTTCGACACTCATGTGCTTTTTAATTACAGCGGTTAAGGCTGATCTTACTTGAGCTTGAGTAACAGAAGGTGGTAACATTTCTAACAATGCGGCTTGAGATAATACATGAAATGCTCCGAAACGATAGGTAATGGAACGTCCTATAACTGGATAGGCTCCGTCGGGAGAAATCATTCTTTCTTGTTGTTCTGCATACCTTGTGAAACGTTTTTTTTCTAATTGGTAAAACTCGCTTTCGCCTTTTTCATGTTTTTGCATGATTGATAATACATCCATAAGCATAGGGTGGATAACATAACTATTGTAATAATCCATATGCAAATTTACACCATCGCCGTACCAACCATCGCCTTTGTACCATTCTTTGAAGCGCATAATAGCATAATTGATCGGTTGCATGTTACACTCTCCCGTAAGTTCTAGTAAAGTGCTTTCTACCATTGCTGAAAAAAGTAACCAATTGCTTTCTATGGGCTTTATTTTACGGATTTTTTGCAATGCATTTATTATATTTTGACGTGTGAAAGTTGAAAGGTTTCCCCAGATTTGTTTGGGAGCACGCAATAGGCCTTGACAGAAAAAAGCGGCATCTACCAATGGTTGCCTTGTTTTCTCGAAATTTAGAAAATCTGGGGACTTTGGATTAAAGCCATTATCAATGGAAGAAATCATTAATTGAATATATTTTTCCCGTAATTTACCTTCTTTTGTTGTATCGGGACCAAGCTCAAGCCATGGAGCTATCCCCACAAATAAACGCCCTAAAGCTTCTAAATGGGTCGTACGGGCATTGGGTGGATTAACTACTCCTGATTTGGTTTCTACAGGCATATTTTTTTTTAGTTCACCTTTACTCATATTTAATAGGACAGGATCGGCTATTTTAATCATCGTTTCTATCCAATATTTCCGGTCTTCAAATCCTAAAGTTTCTTTTGCGTTACAGCAGATACTTAATAATAAAATCGAGCAAACAAATATGATTCTTTTCATGGCTTTATTGTTTAATAAATTTGTCAATATTAAAATTGTCTCCAGAGAAGGCTTTTACACTTGTCCATGGAGCAGAAGGGTCTGTCCAAAATTTGTCATTAGGCGATAATCCTAAAGGTAAAAAGCCTAATGTGCAAAGATAAACACAAGGAGTAGATAAATATACATCTCCTAATTCAGGTTGTTCGCCGCATACTCCTATCGTCAGCCATCCTTGTTCGTCAAATGTCCCTGGTTGCTCAAACAAACGTTTAAGAACAGCAGTTATGGCATTTCGAACTTGTCCCTCTTTTAAACTGGATGGTAACTTGTGAAACAAGGCGCATGCTCCCAATACTTGGAAAGCCGCAGAACGATAAGTTACAGAACGTCCCAAAACAGGATAGCTTCCATCCGGAGCAATCATACGTTCTTGAATTTCCGCATACCTCATCAAACGTTTCCATTCTTGATCCAATATATTAGAATATGAAGCGTCATATTGTACCACAATTTTCAATACTTGAAGTAACATTGGATGAATTACATAGCTATTGTAATAGTCTAAATGGAAGTTCGGGCCATCTCCATAAATACCGTCGCCTTTATACCAATTTTCATGGGAAGATATCGCTTTTTTCACGATTTCAAAATTCCATTCCCCTCCAAAATATTTCAATCCACATTCGACCATTGCAGAAAACAGTAACCAATTGTTATTTCCCGGTTTCATTAATCTCGTGGATTTCCATTGTGCCAATAAACGCTGTTGAGTCATTGTGTCTAAATTTTCCCATAATTGAGTAGGGGCGTTCAATAAGCCTTGTATTAAGAACGCGCTATTCACTAAAATTTGTCTGGTTTCTGTACTGTCAAAATAATCATTAGATGAGGGGTCGACTGAGACAGCCAAAGCCTTACAAGTCATCTCAATATATTTTGCTCGCAATTTCCCTTCATCAGTCTGGTCTGGTCCTAATTCCAACCAAGGCGCTATTCCTGCAATGGTTCGTCCAACGGATTCCATGTGGGTTATAAATTCCCTATCGCTTTTTTTCGCAGATGACGAACGCCCTATGGGGATCATTTCTCTCAATTGGTCATGACTTAAATTAAATAAGACAGGATGGGCTATCTTAACCAAGGTATTAACCCAATACTTGCGATTATCAGAACATACATTATTTTGTGCTTCTGTTGATTTTATAAAAATGAACAACAGTAAGACACAGATTGCCAATTTATCTACAAATATATGTTTCATATCCAAAGAATTATCATAATATTCATCTTTACATACACGAGGCTGTTGAAAAGCTATTCACGGACAGCAAGCAATCTGCCTTATTGTTTGAAATAAGTTGTTCCATTCCCCAAAATAAAATTTCAGATTATGAAACTGCTTATTTCAAACAATGAGAAAAGGATTTTGCTGAATGTTAGTTGAATTTGGACAACAAATCAACCAATCTATTTAATCCCTTTATATATCTCGCTTCCAGCCAATAAGAAAGCTCCAACACCATAAACATCCGTAGCATCGTATCCGGCCGCTTTGGGAGCGGCGCCAACAGGCTGTATATACCCCAATTTTCCATCAGTATGTACAGCATTTACCAATGATTTCCAAGCTTTGCTTAGAACTTTTTTATAAGTTCTATTTGCTAAATATCCATTCCTTATTCCCCAAGCTATGCCATAACACATGAATGCTGAACAACTGTTTTCCGGCATCTCATAAGAATCTGGATCCAATAAACTTGCGCGCCAAGCCCCATCTTCACATTGTGTTTTACGAACAGCATCCGCCATTTTTATGAATAAACGGATGTAATAGTTACGGGATTCGCAATCCGTAGGAAGATTATCTATAATTAACGGAAGTCCGGCAAATACCCATCCATTACCGCGTCCCCAAAATTGTTTAGCTCCATTCTTTTCTCGTAAAGGTATTCGTTTATTATCTCTATAAAATAAGGAATACTCTTTATCAAATAATGAATCTACACATTCCTTATATTCACTATCCATATAGTCTAAATAAATGCTATCTCCGGTTAGTGTATACAATGCAGCATATACAGGAGGGGCCATGAATAAGGCGTCTGCCCAAGACCAACGTTCTGATGTTCCGATAGCGTCTGTTTTCAACAATGGTGCTTTAGAAGGATGATGAGCAACATAAAAAGCACGTTCCATGACAGGTTGTAATATACGTTTGTCTCCAAGTTTGCGATATATTTCAATAAAAGCCTGTCCTACACAAATATCATCGGCATGATATACCCGATTCCACATGTTCCAATTGTATTTTTCTCCAATTTGCTGCACAAAATCATAACATTGCTCATTCCCGGATACTTTACCCCATTCTGTCATTCCACGATACAAGGCTCCATTTGTCCAATCTAATGGATGGTGTTTCACTTCTTCTTGATGTTTGATCTGCCAATTAACGACTGCATTACAAACTTTAGCAATGTCAGCTTTTCTTAATTTGTCAGAAAACTGTTGCGCATATAGACTGCTCGCTATAATTAATAATACTATAGAAATAAGATTTTTTTTCATATCTATTTGATTTATTTATTCAACGTCTAAAGCAGGTACATTATCTTCTGCACCTGGATAACCGATATTTTGATTGATTCGTCCTCTTGAATTAGATGCTATTGCATTCTCGGGTATTGGCCATAAGATGTGGTATGGCTTGATTGTATAAGTGTTTATTCCGTTATGATTAATCTTATCTCTAAAGAAATTGTTGTATTTCATCATTCTATCATGATAGTAGTTCCTCTCAGATATATTCTCAAGAGAATATCCGTTAATGCCCTTCTCTGCCATAATAAAAGAAATGCGTGTTAATTCCGTTTTACGAGGTTCTTCAAAGAATAGTTCCCTTGCGCGCTCATCCAAAATATATTCAATCGTTACTTGTTGGGAACTTGTCAATTCAGTGGCGTTAGCCCGTTTCCTTATTTTATTGATGTCATCCATTGCTGCCTCCAATTCACCTTTCCAATAATATGCTTCGGCCCGCAATAAGTAAGTTTCTGCTAAACGGAACACATACCAATCTGTATACCCTCCTTGAGGCGTATCAGGCCTGTTGTCCTCAGGAACGAACGTCTTATAATATTGCATCGGACTCCATGCATAGATAGTGTCTACGCAATATTGTTTCTGCAATGGTTGCCCATAATAAGCCGATGCAGGATTATTATATACAAGATCTTCCATATTTAACCAATTGGGTGAAGTGTGGCGATAATCGTCTTTAGAATCCCAAATATCATAATTAAAATAATTGCTAGTTCTTACTCTACCAATACCACGTCCAACTAGACCTATTTGAGGTTGTCCGGCAGCTTTGTCTATTGTTCCTCTTTTCCCGTCAGGATCATTATTCGTATTTGCATTCCACCAACATGGCACAAGGTCACGCATCCTATAAGATCCTGTGGAAGTTCCTCCTTCTGTTAACATTTTGTCTTCTACCAAGAATATGCCTTCTAGATTTTCGGCTGAATTGATATTTTCTCGTCTAAACAAATCACTGATGATATTATACTGCTTGTCTGATGCTATTACACCGAATCGATTTTCCATTAATTTGTGTTTACTCTGGTCAATAACCGAAGAAGCGGCAGCTATAGCTCCATCAAAATCACAACAAGCTAGACATATTTTTGTTAACAAGTGGTTCCCGGCAGCTTTAGAAACAGCGCCATTGGGAGCTGTCTCTGGTAAATATTGAACAGCGAACTGCATGTCTTTCTGTAAACGTTTTAATATGCTACTTCTCGTATGTGAATAAAAATCTAATTTGGGACTTGTTATTTCTCCATCTATAAAAGGGACATCTCCAAATTGGTTTACTAATTTATAATACCAATAAGAGCGATGAAAATAGCCTTCTGCTAAAATCATATTCTTATCCTCATCTGTTAATGTGGCCATTTGTGATCTTGAAATAACTGTATTGGCTTTCTGAATTGCGCTGAAACCTTTGGTCCAAAAAGTTCCAATTTGTGAATCTCCGTAAGCTCCAGGTTTTAGCTGAATCTCGAAATTCTTCAATGTTTGTGCCACGATATTTCCGGCTACGGCAATATCTGAAGTCATTAATTCTGTGCAGGCGTAAGAATTATTTCCTAAGAATTCAGGCCTAATCATAGCGCGGCATGAAATTAATGCTGCTTCCAAACCTTCTTTTGTGATATAGGTATTCTCTGGAGAATAGAAAGACAATGGTTCTGGCTTTAGCCAATCATCGCATGAAATCAAACATAGAGTAAGCAAGACTGATGTAAATAATAATCTTACTTGTTGGGATGCTGTATTCATTTTCATAATTATTCGTTTTATAATGTAAAATTAATACCTAAAGTAAATGTGCGAGGTGCTGGGGATAAGGACTCGGGATCCCAATAATTCCAGTCTGTGATTAATAGAGGATTGGAAATATTTAAATAAACACGTGCGTTTGTAATATTCCATTTGGAAGAAATCGTATTAGGAATCCTATAGGCTATAGATATTTCCTGCAGGCGAACAAATGAACGACTCTTGTATACATTAAAAGAAGGAGATTTTGTATTTGAACCTAAACGCGCAAATTCATTTGTGGGATTTTCAGGGGTCCAATAATCATATTTATACGCATTAATACGGTCATAATAATAGTCCGTTGAATGCGCATAGTGGCTATTTGAAGATTTATGTCCCAAATCTGAACGAATAAAAAATGAGAAATCTATACATTTGAAAAATTCCATAGTATTCCCTATACCAAAAGAAAAACGAGGCTTTCTGTAACCTTGAAAAACTTTGTCATCTTCCGGCAAATATTGGCCATCATTATTCACATCCCAGATTTTAAAATCACCAGGCTCTTTCCCGTATCTTGCTGCTTCTTCGCGCTCGTTTTCCTGCCATACCCCCAAGATTTTATAATCATATATTTCATCTAAAGCATGGCCTATGTACCAACCATTTTGAATGTCATCGTCTTCTCTTTGACCGATTATATTCCCCTGCTCGTCTAAAATATCGACCATTTCTCCATATAAATGGGCTATTTCATTTC
This sequence comes from uncultured Bacteroides sp., assembly GCA_949289345.1. Lineage (GTDB taxonomy): Bacteria > Bacteroidota > Bacteroidia > Bacteroidales > Bacteroidaceae > Bacteroides. Next base: position 30,999 of record CASENS010000063.1, on the reverse strand, counting down.
TATTCAAAGAAGCTATTAAAGATGAAGACCATTTAAAATTTTCATGGTCTATGTTCACCGAATTCAAAGTGAGTTCAAATCCTTTATTTCGTACTTCTCCTAAGTTCGTTGTTACTCCGGAAAAACCTATAATGTCTGGTAAAGATCGGGTTAATAGCAAATCTTTAGTCGACATATAATATGCTTCTATAGTACCATTCAATCTATTATTGAAAAGATTAAAATCTAAACCGATATTGTATGCCTCTGTCTTTTCCCATTTTAAATCCTTATTGGGCAATCGTGTTGCATAAATGCCTATTACGGTGTTTCCATCGTGCAAATATGATTCCGAATCAAGATTGGCTAATGCCGCATATCTTCCAATACTTCTATTTCCATTGATTCCCCATGATAGGCGCAGTTTCAAATTATCAATCCAGGAAATGGATTTTAGGAATTTTTCTTCACTGATTCTCCATGCAAAAGCAAAGGCTGGGAAATTGGCATAAGGATTATTTTCTCCAAAGGCTGAATAACCATCCCTACGGAAAGAAGCTGTGAACAAATAACGGTCATTGAAATTGTAATTCAATCGTGCCATCATGGCATTACCCGTATCTATTTCATCTTCACTATCAACAACTGGACTGGTACCATTAGCTATAGCATGCCATCCTAATACATCTGATGGAGTAAGATTTGAATTTTCGGCTTTATCATACCATGTTTCATTTTTTTCAAGATTGAAAAGAAGTGTTAGGTCTAATTTGTGTATTTTATTAAATGTGTGGTCCCAACGCAAAATATTATCAAAAATCCACGAGTGGGCACTATTGTTACGTCGAACCGCATGCCCTTTATACTTTTCGCCACTCAAACTATTGGCAGGGTCTGAATAATGATTCTTTTCCCAACTGTTATAGTCTGAATAATTCATCTCGTAAACAAATCCCCATGGTAAAGTAACTTTTGCATTTATTGTCGCATTTAATGTTTGTGTCACATTGTAACGATTTCGTTGTTCATAATTAGCAAAAGGGTTTGTACTTTGCATATCATCATTAGGATAAAACTTCAAAGAACCGTCTTCTTCATACATATCTCCCCATGGACTGGCTTGAATTGCTTCTTCCCAATCAACTTCGTCTACGCTTTCGTTACGAGTCGCATAATGTGCTTGTAAACCCACTTGAAACCAATCCGTTACGTTCGCTTTTAAATTCAAACGTGAACGAATGGATTTGTATTGATCACCCACTACAATACCTTTATTATTTATACTTCCTAATGACCAATAGTACTGAATTCTATCATTTTTCCCTGAGATACTAACATTATAGTCTTGTCGTAAGGCCGTTTGAAAAGCCGCATCGTACCAGTCTGTTTCTCTGCCTGCTAGATAGTTCTCAATCTCTGCCGTTGAAAAAGCTAAACGATTTAACCAGATTTCAGTGGGGTTGGCATCTTCTGTTGCTCCACTATAAGAAAGCCATGTTCTTAGATCTACGCCTTGAGGAAGATTGTAAGGGTCGTGAAAATATCCTAATGGTCGTGAAGGGTTACTACGAATCTTTTCATCTCTTCGCATGATTGTATATTCTGCACCATTAAAAGGACGTTGATTTCGAGTAAGGTTCTGTAATCCTATTTTCATATCGAAATTTATGACCGGTTTGCCTTCTTTTCCTGATTTAGTTGTAATGGCTACAACTCCTGAAGCTGCGCGAGATCCGTATACGGCAGCAGAACTGCCGTCTTTCAAAATATCGACGGATTCAATATCTGCAGGATTGATATCTGTTAAATCGCCGTTAAAAATGACTCCATCTAAGACTATTAAAGGAGAGTTGCTTGCATTGATTGATTTCTCTCCACGAATCAACATCGTTCCTCCTCCCTTGGCCGATGTTGCAAATCCAGTAGAAAATCCGGCAACTGTACCTCTTAGCATTTCTGCCACACTAGTAACCGATTGGGTCGTATTTTCGGGAGAAACACGGGTAATAGCTCCTGTTAAATCCTTCTTGCGCATTGTACCATAACCAACTACCACCACTTCATCCAACATCTCCGTATCATCTTTCAGCATCACATTCATTTCTTTACCGGAGACTGCTTTTACATTTTGTGTGACATAACCAATGTAAGTAATCTGTAGAACGGCATCGGACGGTGCTTCGAGTGTGAAATGACCATCTATATCTGTAATGGTACCTATGGATGACTGGCCTTTCACGGTCACATTGGCACCGATAATGGGCTCCCCATTCGCATCTTTTACCGTACCCGTCACTTTCTGTTTGGGCTGAACGGACTGGGGGCGCTGAGTGATCTTCTTAATAATGATATTCTTTCCCTGAATTTCGTAAGAGACATTTTGACCTTGCAAAATCTGCTTCACGGCTTCTTCCAACTGACCGGCATTGACCGATACTTTTTTTCCCGTATCCACATCGCCGGCGATGTATACAAAGGAGTAGCCACTCTTGGATTGCAACTCCGTCATGGCTTTCTTCACGGAGACATTTTGCATTTTTAGGGATAACGTTTGGGCATAGATTCCCCAATGGAGACCTAGCAAAGCTACAACCAGTAGCATTGCCTTTTTCCTGTAATTCATAAAAATAAAGATTTAAAAGATTAATAAAAAATTGAATAAAAGGTGTCCCCTAAAGAATGTTTTCGTAACTTTGCGACATCCTTTAGAAAACTGTTCGTAAGGCGGCAGGTAAGAAAGGAAACTGTAGTCGGAAGATGTGTCAGATCTTCCGACTTTTTTTGTTCCTGAAAGTCAACCTCTTCTTACCTCACTGAAAATGCTGGTGGTTCGGTATTTTCCATGATTTCAATACATTAAAAAGGTTAATATAAAATAATAGTTTGGTCTTTCTGCGCATAGCGTATCTTGCCGGTCGCTTTCAAGGCTTCCAACACATCTTGAATGGTTTGTTCCGAACGGTTAAAACGGCCATAGAAACGATAGCCGGCCAATGAATCCGTTTGCAACCGGATAGTGACGCCATAAGTGCGTTCCAATACGTTGATGACTTCCGGTAACAAGGTCTCGTCAAAGGAGAGAATGCCCTTTCCCCATTGCGTGTCGGCCGCTATGTTCGCCTTCCGCTCTACTTTCATGAAGCCTTCCCGCTTATTTAAAATGACCCGTTCGTCGGGCATCAATATCTTTTCCGACTCCGTACGGATTTCGTTCTTCAAGGCTACTTTCCCTTCTATCAAAGACACCACGACATCGGCATCTTCCGGATAATCCCTGAAATTGAACTTCGTACCCAATACCTTGACTTGCAGGTTTTCCGAACGTACATAGAAAGGAACTTCCGCATTATGCGCCACTTCAAAGTATCCTTCACCTTGCAAACGGACTTCCCGGCTATCTACACCGAAATCCTGGGCATAGACGATGCGCGAACCCGCATTGAGCACTACCGATGTGCCATCCGGCAGACGTACATGAGCCTGTGAGCCGATGGGAGCCTGCATTTCGATATCGGCCAAAGCGTTTTTCAAATCGGTTCCACCCCGTTGATAGGAGAAGTAAGCAACCAATCCCACCAAAGCCACTACGGCGGCATACTTCACCCAACTCCATAGAGGAGTCTGCTTATGCGAAGTACGATGCGCTTCCACCCGGGTCTGGAATTTCCGGAAAGCCGCTTCCGAATCGTACAACACACGTTCGTTCTCCTGAATGGCCGAAAACCAGACTTCCTGACGGTGCATGAAGTACGCACGATGCTCTTCCGACTGGGCTATCCAAGCGTTCAGTTTTTCTTTTCCTTCCGGGGGCAGTTGGCCTGATAAGAACAGAGTGATCAATTCGTCAATATGTACGTTTTTCTCTTCCATTTTGTGGGGTTTCTATAGGTAAGACGATATTTTCAAGAAGATGGGTAGTCTGCGCGAAGATTTTTTTTCACTTCGCTGATAAAAACAGTACGATAAGTCCGATCAGATACTTTCCCAACTCGTCGTGCAGACGGGCCAAGGCATTCTTTATGTGATACTTAACGGTGTTGACGGAAATGCTCAACTCGCGGGCAATCTCTTCGTATTTCTTTTCTTCAAAACGACTTTTCAGGAAAACCTGGCGACACTCGTCCGGCAAACGACGGATGGCGGCATGGATTTCATGCTCTAACTCACGCTCCAATAATTGGCCCAGGGGATAATCGTCCGACAAGATATAGCGGTCCTTCAACGAAGCTTCTTCGCCCCAGGCTGAAAAGGGCACTTCCCGCTGCTCGTGCGAAGAAGATAGGAAATCCAAACAATGATTGCGGACGGCTTGAATCAGATAGCTGCGCAAGGAAGTCCGAATGTCCAACGTCTCACGCACTTCCCATAGATGGAAGATGACATCGCCCACCAACGTTTCCGCCAAAAACGAGTCGCCTACAAACTCCTTGGCCACATGACACAACACCGCATAATGGTGCCGATAGAGGTACCGATAGGCCTCCTCGTTTCCTTGCTTTAATTGTGCGATGACCAATTGCTCCGTGTTTTCCATGCCCTTCTGCTTATTTGATGGGCAAAATTAGCAAAACATTTAATGTATCCAATATGAAATGACCAAATATCATTGAATAAATGGCCGAATATCCAATAATACATGGGTAAGTAACCAATAAGCCTTTGCAAGGTCCATTACTTAAGCGACAAATTTTTGTTTATGCCTTCACTGCTGTATAAATTTGTTCGCTACGGTGTGGGGGAGTTCTTTGCATGTTCGGTGAAAGATTTGTATTTTTGCGTCTGAATAGTGAAAACCGGAATACCAACTTTAAAATGAGTATAGCATTATGGATTTGTTCGACAAAGTTAGCGAGGACATTAAAACCGCTATGAAGGCCAAGGATAAAGTGGCCCTCGACACACTGAGAAACATTAAGAAAGTATTTTTGGAGGCAAAAACCGCACCGGGCGCCAATGATACGTTGGCTGACGCGGATGCGCTGAAAATCATCCAGAAGTTAGTGAAGCAGGGAAAGGACGCGGCCGAGATATATGTGCAGCAAGGACGTCAGGATTTGGCCGATGCGGAATTGGCTCAAGTGAAAGTGATGGAAAATTATCTGCCTAAGCAGATGAGCGCTGAGGAACTGGAGGCTGCATTAAAGGAAATCATCGCCCAAGTGGGTGCCACAAGTGGCAAGGATATGGGAAAGGTAATGGGGGTAGCCAGCAAGAAACTGGCCGGACTGGCTGAAGGCCGCGCTATTTCCGCCAAAGTAAAAGAACTGTTGGGCTGAACGGTGGGCGCGTGACGCTTATTGCAACCGGATTATTCAGGTTGCGCGGATATACTTACCTTGCTATTGAAGATATGCTTCATCTGCAAAGTAAGTATATCTTTGTTTTAGGCTGTTTTCTCTAACTTGTAGTGTACGCCGCAGTCCAAAATGAAATCCAAAACCTTTTTGAACAGGCATTCTACTTCCGATGGTGCCAATGAAAGCGAATTGGACTCCTCCGCAAATTCTTCCCGCAGGACGGAAGGCAGCCGGGTCAGTGGGGCGTGCAGTACAGATGACATTTGGTACGCTTCTTCCTTGTTGACTTTTGCAATCAGACTGTAGCCTGAGTCGCCGGCGTCGTAATCCCGATAGTAGTCGAACCTCACGACAAGATTTTTGTTCGTGTCGAAGCCAGAAACCAAGGTCGCCCATACTTCAAGGTCGTCATCGGAAAGGGCTATCGTTTCTTCCAGGACTAATTTGTCATTCGTTTGCTTTGCATGCGCTGGAGTGGTAGTACGTTGGGTCATATAAGTTCCGGTATTAGCAAGTTTCTACTGTCATCCGAAACCGGGGGGCAGCGGGGTTCCGGTAAATAGAAAAGGCTTAACTCGTGATGAATTAAGCCTCGTTTGTCGGAATGAGGCGACTCGAACGCCCGACCCCTACGTCCCGAACGTAGTGCGCTACCAACTGCGCTACATTCCGATGCCCTTTCGGGATGGTGGTGCCACCAGGAATCGAACCGGGGACACAAGGATTTTCAGTCCTTTGCTCTACCAACTGAGCTATGGCACCAATTGTTTTGGTTTTTGATTGCGGGTGCAAAGGTAAGGCTTTTTTTTGATACTGCAAGCCTTTCTTCGGAAAAATGCATAAAAAAGACGCCTTTTGAGGAAAGGCGTCTTTCTTATCTGTTCTAAATCCGTTGCTATCAGTCAATATTCGGATTGATGCTGTGCCATTGGTCAACGGGAGGAAGCACGCCCATGGCGATGACTTCGTCACGCAGTGAGCAGAGGTGACCGTAGCTCTTCTTCAAGTCTTCCATTTCTTCGGGAGTACCTACAACCTCTTCGTAGGCGCAACCGTTCTTCGTAATGGTTACTTCCATAGCCATCATGATATGGTCGAAGCCCTTGAATGAGCAGTAGCGGCCTGCAGGCCAGTTGAACGGTTTGCCACCCATAGCTGCGGCTATCATCTCGATAGAAACGTATGCCGGGCTTTGGAAGGAAGAGCGTCCGCGCAAGGCGATGATGTTGGAACCGCCTTTAATTACCTTCTGCTGGATTTCGGCCCATTGTTCCTTCGTCAGTTCGGGAGTGCCGATGATGTCTGTCAGAGGTTTGCCGTCTACAGTCGCTGTAGAGGCGAATACGGCCATCTGTTCGCCATGACCACCGTATGTGCGGCAGTTCTGGATTTTGTCGGGACTCATGTTGAAGTGCTTGGCCAGTTCGCTGCGCAGACGGGTGCTGTCCAAACCTGCAAGTGTGGTAACTTGAGAAGGTTTCAAACCGGAATACAGCAACGTAATCAAGCCCGTGATGTCAGCCGGGTTGAAGATGACAACAACATGCTTTACGTCGGGGCAGTATGCCTTCAGGTTCTTGCCGAACTCTTCAGCGATGGCTGCATTGCCTTTCAGCAAGTCTTCACGGGTCATGCCGGCCTTGCGGGCTGCGCCACCCGAAGATACTACGTATTTGGCACCGGTCAAGGCTTCCTTGATGTCAGAGGTAAAGGTGAGGTTCACCCCTTCGAAGCCGCAGTGGAAGATTTCTTCGGCCACACCTTCCAAGCCTTGCGCATACGGGTCGTACAAGCAGATGTTAGGAGTCAAGTGCATCATGATGGCTGTCTGGGCCATGTTTGAACCAATCATACCGGCTGCGCCGACGATGGTCAGTTTTTCGTTTGTAAGAAATTCCATAATCTTTAATTATTTAAAGGTGAATAAAAACGTATTCCTTCTGTTTCGCACCGCAAAGATAACGTTTTTCTCCGACACTTGTTCATATAAAAAAGTTATCTTTTGGGTTGAAATGTTATTCCTATTCCTTACCTTTGCCGAAAATGTGTTTTCTATGGAGATTAATTTAGGCAAATTCAATACGTTGCGGGTCGTGAAAGAAGTGGATTTCGGCATGTACCTCGACGGAGGTGTAGAGGGAGAGATTTTGCTCCCCAAGCGATATGTGCCGGAAGGCTGCAGGCCGGGAGACGAGTTACGGGTGTTCATTTATCTGGATCAGGAGGAACGGCTGACAGCCACCACACAAACGCCATTGGCGCAGGTGGGTGAGTTCGCCTGCCTGGAAGTGGCATGGGTCAACCGGTATGGGGCTTTCCTGAACTGGGGACTGATGAAAGACCTCTTTGTGCCCTTCCGTGAGCAAAAGGCACCGATGGAAATAGGACGGAAATACATCGTACACGTGCACCTTGATGAGGAAAGTTACCGAATTGCGGCCTCGGCCAAAGTGGAGCATTTCCTGTCGCGGGAAAGGCCGGCGTATGAGCCGGGGCAAGAGGTGGAGGCGCTTGTCTGGCAAAAGACTGACCTGGGATATAAAGCGATAGTCGACAACACCTATACCGGACTGCTGTACGAAAGCGAGGTGTTCCAGACGCTTTATATGGGAATGAAGGTCAAGGCATACATCAAGCAGGTGCGCGAAGACGGCAAGATAGACCTCATCCTGCAGAAGCCGGGGCAGGCCAAAGTGGAAGACTTCGCGGCCGCACTGCTGGAATACATACGCGGCAATGGCGGGCGCACCCATCTGAACGACAAAAGCCCGGCTGACGAGATATACGCCTTGTTCGGTGTAAGCAAAAAGACATTCAAGAAAGCGGTGGGGGACTTGTACAAGAAACGGCTGGTTACGCTGCACGAGGATGGCATCAGCCTGGTATGACACATTACAATGAAGGCGCAGTACTCCCGCGCCTTCATTGTGTCCGGAGGTTTCGTCCCTTACTCGATGGGCACTCCTTTGTAGAAGTCCAGTATCTTCGCGCGGAACAGGTACTCGTACTTGGCCTGTAGCTCGTCGCTCTGCGCTTTCATCAGGTTCTGTTTGGCCTCGTTGTACTCCACGGCGTTGGCTTTTCCGTTCTCATACTTCTCCTTCATCAGGTCGAAGGACTCCTTGCTGGCGATGGAGGCGGCATGGCTGCTGGTGTACTTGCTTTCCGAGGCCACGGCGTTGTACCATGCCTGCTGTATCTCCTTGTAAAGGGATTTCTTGGCATTCTCCAGCTGGAGGGCATAGTTGTCGCGCTGCAGACGGGCGGTGCGTACCCTGTTGCGTGTGCTGAGGCGGTTGAACAGGGGGACGCTGAGGCTCAGCCCGATGTACTTGTTGAAGTTGTCGCCCAGCTGCTGGCGGAAGTTCCGGTTGATGGTGCTGTAGTAGCTTGTGCCCAGGCTGCCGTTCAGGCTGAGTTGCGGATAGTACCCGCTTTGCGCGATGCGGATGTTGTGCCTGCTTCCTTCCAACCGGTATTGGGCGGCACGGATAACGGCCTTCTGCCCCAACGCCTGCTGGTAGATGTCATCGGGCGGGGTAAGTGCCGAGGGGCGGAAGGCGGCGGAAGGGTGTTCCAGCGTGAAGCCTTCCGGCGAGGGCAGTTCGATGAGTTGTGCCAGATCCAACAATGACAGGCGGTAGTCGTTGCGGGTCTGGACGACGGTCATGTCGTCCTGCGCCACGCGTGACTTGGCGTCGGCCACCTCGGCCGTGGACGCCTTCCCTACGGCGGCCAGGCGGGCTATACGGTTCAACTGTGCCTTGCTCAGTTCGGCCTGGCCCAGCGCCACCTCGTGCAGCTCTTGGTTGAACAGCACTTGCAGGTAGGCGGAGGCTATGTTGATGCTGATGTCCTCCTTGGCCTTGTCGAGGTCGGCTGTGGCGGCCTTCAGGTTCAGCTTGGCGAGGGCGTACTGGTTGGGAAGCTCCAGGCCGGTGAACAGCGGGATGCTGGTGCTGAGCGACATGTTGGTGCCGTTGCTGCTTGTATTGACGTAGACGGTGCTGTAGTCGCCGGTTGTCTCGTCGGGTATCGCCGTCTGCGTGCGTCCCCAGTTCCAGCTTTGGTTGGCGCTGCCGTTCAGGTTGGGAAGGCGCGCCCACTTGGCGGTGTTCGCCTCCACGGCGCTCTGCTCGGCCTGGTTGGCGGCCTGGCGGATGTCTGTGTTATGCTCTATGGCGTAGTCTATGCACCGGCGTAGCGTCCAGATGTCCTGGGCGTGTGTCGGGGCGCCCAGCGCCGCGCACATCATGAAAAGTGCTGCTTGCTTCTTCATATTCGTTGTCGTCATAATCATCCTCCTGTGTTATTGCTGTTTTTCCACTCCTCTCACCTTGTCCTGTTCCGTAAGGCCCCGCAGCACGGCGATGCGGATGCCGTCGCTTAGCCCCACGGCTATGGGTGTGCGGCGGAACCTCTGGTGGGGTACGCTGTCCGTCAGCACATAGACAAAGGTGCTGTCCCCGTCGAACTCCACACAGCCTTCGGGGATGGCAAGCGTGCGGGCGGCTCGTTCCAGCACGATTTCGGCGTTCGCCGAATACCCGGAACGGATCACCACGCTGTCCGGCGCTTCCACCGCCGCCTTTATCTCGAACTGGTTGGCGCCGTTGTCCTCGGTGGCCTTGGGCGAGATGTACTCCAGGGTGGCGTCGAACGTGAGGTCCTGCAAGGCTCCGATGGTGAGCTTCACGGGCATGCCCTCGTGCACGCGGCCCACTTCGGTCTCGTCAATGTTGCCCCGGAAGATGAGGTCGTTCATGTCGGCCACCGTGGCGATGGTGGTTCCGTCGTTCATCGTGTTGGCCATGATGACGGAGTTGCCCACCTTGACGGGCACGTCCAGTATCAGCCCGTCGATGGTGCTGCGGATGAGTGTGCTGCTGATGTCCGCGCTGCGCTGGGTGATGCCGTCGCGCACGATTTCCAGGTTGTCCTTCGCGGCCTGCAGTTCCTCCCTTTGCTGCTTGAGGCTGACCTCGCTCTGCTCGTATTCCTCGTCGCTGATGAGCTTGTCGTTGTGGAGTTGCTCCACGCGTCCGAAGTCCGTCTCCGCCTGCCTTACGTTTATTTCCGCCAGCCGCACCCGGCTCTCGGCCGCGTTGAGCGTTCCGAGTTCGGGTATGACTTTCACTTTGGCGATGACCTCGTTCTTCTTCACTTGTTGGCCCGCCTCCTTGTAGAGGATGTCGATGATGCCGGATATCTGGGGCTTTATCTCCACCTCGTCCCGTGGCTCCACCTTGCCTGTGGCTACGGTGGTTTTCTCCAGGTCGGCCTTTTCGGGGCTTACCACTTCGTAGACTGTCTCCTCCGGCTGTGACTTCCGCCACAGGAACACGAAGGTCCAAACAAACACCAGCCCCACTATCGTGAGGAGTGCCATCTTTACTGCTTTCCTTGTCTTCATCTTATTATTACGTTTAATTGTTCTGTCTGTACCGGACGGTGTCAGCGTGCGCGCCCCGTTTTGTGTGGGGGTACGCACGACGCTCGGTGTGGGGGTACGCACACCACTCGGTGTGAGGGTACACACACCGCTCGGTGTGAGGGTGCACACACCGCTCGGTGTGAGGGTGCACACACAAATCCGTGTGGTGGGTGCGCCCTATTACCGTGTGGTGGGTGCGCCCTATTACCGTGTGGTGGGTGCGCCCTATTACCGTGTGGTGGGTACACCCTATTACCGTATGGCGGGTACACCCTATTACCGTATGGCGGGTACACCCTATTACCGTGTGGTGGGTGCACCACATTACCGTGTGGTGGGTGCACCACATTACCGTGTGGTGGATGCACCACATTGCCGTGTGGGCTTGCGCTCCTTTATTCATCCCTTATCGCCTCTATGGGTTTGACGGCCATGGCGCGGTAGGCCGGTGCCAGTCCCGCCAGCAGTCCCATGGCTACGAGCAGCACGCAGGTGCCTGTGGCCATGCCGAATGATACTTGGTAGTGTATCTCGACCACGCCCGAGGGGTTGGCCGCGTTCTCCACCAGCTGTAGTATGCCTACGGCGAAGGATATGCCCGCCATGCCGGCCGCGGTGGTCAGCACCATGCTTTCGGAGAGTATCTGCTGCAGGATGTCCCGCGGGCGTGCCCCTATGGCGCGTCGGATGCCTATCTCGGTGGTGCGCTCGCGTACGGTTACCATCATGATGTTGCTCACGCCTATGGTTCCGGCCAGCAGTGTGCCCAGCCCCACGAGCCACGCCAGCAGCCGCACGCCTGTGAGGAGGTTGTCCATCATGGCGAACATGACTTCCAGGTTGAGGAGCATGACGGCCTGGTCGTCGGTGGGGCTTATGTAGTGTGCCTGGCGTATCACGTCTTTCACCCGCGGCTCCACGTCCTTGACCTTCACTCCGGGCCGCATGGTGAAGCAGATGACCTCCAGCTTGTCGCCCAGGTTGTACATCTTCTGCATGGTGGTGAAGGGCAGCACGACGCTTTCCGATGCCTGTCCTTGTATGCTGACGTTTCCCTCGGACGAGCACATGCCTACTACGCGGTAATAGACGCTGTCCACCTGCACGTAGCTTCCGCAGGGGTCGCCGCCGGTGGGGAACAGGCTTTCGTACACGCGCTTGCCGATGACGCACACCTTGCGCGCCTCGCGTATGTCCACGTCGTTGATGAAGCGTCCGTACGCCATTTCCTGGTGTTCTATCGCCTCATAGTTGGGGTACAGGCCTTTGACGATGGTGTTGTCGTACTTGTTGCCCTGGCGCACGCTGAGCTTGCCCCACTGTGTCACGGTGGGGCTTACCACGTCCACGCCTTCGACGTGGCGTATGCGGTCGATGTCGTCCACCTCCAGGTCCCAGCGGCGTCCTTTGCGGAAGCCCTTGTAGGGTTCGTTGGTCTTGTCCGCCACGAGGAAGCCCGAGTTGGTTGCGAAGCCCTCGAACTGCTTGTTCAGTTGCTGCTGGACGCCTTGTCCGCCTCCGATCAGTGCCACCAGCATGAATATGCCCCAGAATACGCCGAAGGCCGTAAGCAGGCTCCTTGTCTTGTTGCGTGTGATGGTGAGGAGTATTTCCTCTAATGTGTCTCTGTCTACTTTCATGTCAGTCTGCTCTTAATGCTTCGATGGGTCTTATCCTGGTTGCCTTGCGTGCGGGGAAGAATCCCGCCAGCGTACCCGCTATGATGAGTGTGACGGTGGCCTGTATGGCGATGCGCATGTCCACGGTAGGGTCGCTGAACATCTGCACCTGGAACATGCCGTTGTCCACGTTCTGTGTGCCGAACGCCGCGTTCATCCACTCCGTCACCCCGATGCCCGCCACCATGCCCACGTAGCCTGACAGGGTGGTGATGGTGACGCTTTCGATGATGATGAGCCACAGTATGCTGCGCGGCTTGGCTCCGAGCGCCTTGCGTATGCCGAACTCGTGTGTGCGCTCGCGTACGGTTATGAGCATGATGTTGCTCACGCCTACGATGCCGCTCAGCAGGGTGAATATGCCTATCACCCAGATGGCGGTGCGCAGGATGCCCATGGCGTTCTGTGTCTGCAGGTAGTTGGTGAAACGGTTCCATATCCATATGGCGCTGTCGTCCGTAGGGTCGAAACGGTGGTTCTGCCCGATGACGCGCCGGTAGTCGGCCTCGAAGGCTTCGTTCCTGGCCTCGTCCGTCAGTCCCTTGGTGGTGAAGATGATGCTGTTCAGCTTGTCTCCCTTGTTGTAGATGGTCTGCAGGGTTGAGAAGGGTATGAACGCCTGGCTCGGTTCGCTGCTCCCCTCATCGTTGTAGAGTCCCACCACCTGATAGGCCACGCCTCCCGCCCTCACGAACTTGCCGTAGGGTGATGTGTGTGTTTTGCCGAACAGCACGTCCGACGACTTCTTGTGCAGCACTATCACCTTGCGCCGTTCCTTGATGTCGGTGTGGTTGATGAAGCGTCCGCCCGCTGTCTTCACGGCTTCCACCTCCACGTAGTTGGGATATACGCCCAACAGCGACAGGTTGACGTACTCCGCCCCGTAGCTGATGTCCGTGCTGCTTTGCGAGAGGGTGGCTCCCACGCTTTCCACGTGTTCGGGGAAGAGGCGTTCCGTGTCGTCCAGGTCGCGGTTGTCCAGCTGGATGCGCCTCCCTTCTTTCAGCCCGTCGTATGACTTGGTGGTCCATCCTTGGAATATGCGTATGGAGTTCAGCGCCCGCTCCGAGGCGTTCTGCTCGAAGGCGTGTATCAGCCCGTTGCCCGCGCCCAGCAGCACAATGAGCATGAAGATGCCCCACGCCACGGCAAAGCCTGTGAGCAGGGTACGGAGCTTGTTGCGGCGTATGGTGCCGTATATCTCTTGCCATAGGTCAATCATTTCATCAGCCCTCCCTGCCCGAATGGTGAGGCGTCATGTTTCAGGTTGGCCTCTATGCTGCCTATCACTCCGTCCTTGATGTGGATGATTTTGTCGGCCTGGTTGGCCACGCCGCTTTCGTGGGTCACTACCACGATGGTCATGCCCGTCTGGTGCAGGTCCTTCAGGATTTGCATCACCTCGATGGAGGTCTTGCTGTCCAGCGCGCCTGTAGGTTCATCGGCCAGGATGATTTGCGGTTGTGTGATGAGGGCCCGTGCGATGGCCACACGCTGCTTCTGTCCGCCGGACATCTCATTGGGCATGTGGTGTGCCCAGTCCTTCAGTCCCAACCGGTCAAGGTATTCCATGGCCAGCAGGTTGCGCTTCTTACGGCTCACGCCCTGGTAGAACAGGGGCAGTGCCACGTTCTCCACCGCGTTCTTGAAGGAAATAAGATTGAATGACTGGAAGATGAAGCCTATCATGCGGTTGCGGTATTCCGCCGCGCGGTTCTCGCTGAGGCTCTTGATGAGTGTGTCGTTGAGGTAATACTCCCCCGTGTCGTAGTTGTCCAAGATACCCAATATATTTAATAAGGTAGACTTGCCCGAACCGGATGCGCCCATGATGGACACGAACTCCCCCCGGTCGATGTCTAAGTTGATGCCCTTCAGTACGTGCAGGGGGGCACCGTTGTGGTAGGTCTTGTTGATGTCTCTTAGCTTTATCACGTTTTTACGGATTAATGGTTTCGGGATATTGGACGCACAAGGTATATAAAAAGTTGCAACCGCCATATACTTTTTTTATATTTTTGCGCATAAAGGCGCTTTCCCCCACTCACACTTCATGGAAAAAGCTGTATCGCCCGCTCTCAGGTAGGCATTGATATCCGTGAAATCCGTGAGGTCCTCGTCCTGCGTATCCGTCGTCTATGCTAACGTATGCGAGGGGAAATACTTTTTTTAGTAGAAAACATTTTGCTGTCTCGTTTTTCTTTGGCACTTTTGTAGCCAATCAATATTATTAATCTATTTAAATAAGGAATATCATGATTACAAACATGGAAAAGCCCTATGTGGTAGGTATCGACATAGGCGGAACAAACACTGTGTTCGGTATTGTGGACGCGCGCGGCACGGTTATAGCCAGCAGTTCCATCAAAACAGGTGCTTACACCGAAGTGGAGGACTATGTGGATGAAGTATGTAAGAATCTTGCGGCTTTGGTTGAGGCGAATGGCGGTGCGGATAAAATCAAAGGCATTGGTGTCGGTGCGCCTAACGGCAACTATTATACAGGTACCATCGAATTTGCGCCCAATTTGCCCTGGAAGGGTGTCATACCTCTGGCTGCCTTGTTTGAAGAGCGTTTGGGCATTCCGACAGCCTTGACTAACGATGCCAATGCTGCTGCGATAGGTGAGATGACTTATGGGGCGGCTCGTGGACTGAAGGATTTCATCATGATTACCTTGGGAACAGGTGTCGGTAGCGGTATTGTCATCAACGGGCAATTGGTCTATGGGCATGACGGGTTTGCCGGTGAGTTGGGTCACGTCATTATTCGTCGCGATGGCCGTTTGTGCGGTTGTGGCCGGCATGGTTGCTTGGAGACCTACTGTTCGGCTACCGGTGTGGCACGTACAGCGCGTGAGTTCCTGACCGCCCGCACAGAGCCGAGTCTGCTGCGTTCAATCCTCGCCGAAGAGATAACCTCTAAAGACGTGTATGACGCTGCCGTGAAAGGCGACAAACTGGCATTGGATATCTTTGAGTTTACTGGAAACATTCTTGGTGAGGCTTTGGCGGACGCAATCGCCTTTTCCAGCCCCGAAGCGATTATCCTTTTTGGAGGGCTTGCCAAGTCCGGTGAATATATCTTCCGGCCAATTCGTGAGTCTATTGACAGGAATGTGCTGAATATATATAAGGGAAAGACCAAACTGCTGATGTCCGAATTGAAGGACGCTGATGCGGCTGTGCTTGGAGCCAGTGCGCTGGGTTGGGAAATCAAATAGCCCATAAAAAAGGGAACTCCTGTATGGAAGTTCCCTTTTTTATTTTGTCATTAAGCAAGAAGTCTGAGCGTTTATCCCAAGACTCTTTTCTCTTTAATTCTTGCTTTCTTGCCGGTAAGACCACGCAGGTAATACAATTTAGCGCGACGCACCTTACCGATTTTGTTCACCTCAATGCTGTCAATAGCCGGTGACTCCAACGGGAAAATACGTTCTACACCTATGGTTCCGGACATCTTGCGCACGGTGAAACGCTTCTTCTCACCATGTCCGCAGATTTTGATAACTACACCACGGTACAGCTGTACACGTTCCTTGTTACCTTCCACGATACGGTATGCTACGGTTATTGTGTCACCAGCCTTGAAACTGGGATGTTGCTTACCTGTAGCAAATGCTTCTTCTGCAATTTTAAGTAAATCCATTGTTTAAACTTTGATTAAATTGTTTATCGTTACTACGCAACATACCAGGCTTCTCTCTGTTTTTCCTGACAGCGATTGCGCGAAAGCGGTTGCAAAGGAACGAATTATTTATCGGATACACAAATATTTGCCCGGAAAAATAGGTGGTATGTTTGTATGTTTGGAGTCAAGGCATTACATTTGCGTCGCATCTGAATGGAAAAAATGAAAAAATCAAGATATATGTTTACGAATGTATGGAGCAAAATCAAGGGGCATCCACAGGTAATGGAAGGTACGGCTTATGTCATCTTATTTACCATGGGTACTTGCCACCTGTTGAATGACATGATACAATCGGTTATTCCGGCCATTTATCCGTTGCTGAAAGATAAATTCGGTTTTACGTTTGCGCAGATTGGTGTCATAACGTTGGTATTCCAACTGACTTCTTCGGTGTTGCAACCTTTTGTAGGACGCTATGCCGATCGGTATCCGCAGCCTTATTCATTGGCGATAGGTATGTGTTTCACGCTTGCCGGGTTGGTGGCGTTGGCTTTTGCTCCCAGCTTCCTGCTGATATTGTTGTCTGTGGCATTGATAGGCTGTGGTTCTTCGGTGTTTCATCCCGAGGCTTCGCGGGTGGCGCAGATGGCATCAGGAGGCAAGAAGAGTTTGGCACAGTCTATTTTCCAGGTGGGTGGCAACGGTGGAAGTGCACTTGGCCCGTTGTTGGCGGCGCTTATTATTATTCCTTACGGACAACATGCGGTGGGATGGTTTGCATTGGCTGCTTTGCTTGCTTCTATGTTGTTGGCGAGAGTGGGTTATTGGTATAGTCTGGTGCTGGATGAAATCAAGTCTTGTCACCGTAAACGTCATGCCATTCTCTGCAATTTGCCTGCGAGGACGGTGCGTATGGCACTGGGTATTCTGGTGCTGATGATTTTCTCGAAATATTTCTTCAACGCCTGTATGACGAGTTATTTCACTTTTTATCTGATGGAGAAGTTCGGTATCACGGTGCAACAGTCCCAATATTGCCTTTTCGCTTATCTGGCCGCTTTCGCTGCGGGAACTTTGCTGGGTGGTTTCCTGGGCGACCGTTACGGGCGTAAGTACGTCATCCTTTTCTCTATACTTGGGGCGGCTCCTTTTACGCTGGCCATGCCTTATCTTAATTTGGGCTGGACTGTCGTGATGGCAGTCATTACAGGGCTGGTGATTGCTTCAGCCTTTTCGGCCATTGTGGTTTATGCTACGGATTTGAAACCCGATAAGGTGGGGATGATTGCAGGTGTCTTTTTCGGTCTGATGTTTGGACTGGGAGGCATTGGCTCCGCATTTTTCGGCTGGTTGGCGGACTTGACGAGCATTGAGTTCATTTTTCACATCAGTACATGGCTGCCGCTGTTGGGAGTCGTAGCCGTCTTTTTGCCTGACGTACGTTCTGTCGATACATTAGCACATTAATATAATTAGTACATTAATTTAATGAGTAATCAGATTTTAACCTTCCGTTATTCTGCTCCTTGCGGAGACATGATACTTGGTTCTTACGGGGAAAAGCTCTGCCTCTGTAACTGGGTGGTGGAAAAGCACCCGGGGCGTGTGGATAAGCGTCTGCGGACATTGCTGGACGCTGATTATGTAGAAGCTCCTTCCGGCATTCTTCGAGAGGCTATCCGGCAGTTGGATGAATATTTCCTGTGTAAACGGACCATGTTCGACATCCCTTTGTTACTCGTTGGAACGGCTTTTCAAAAGCAAGTGTGGGAGCGACTGCTTGACATTCCGTATGGACAGAAACTTTCATATGGCGAGTTGGCGCGGCAACTCGGTATGCCGTCGGCTGTCCGTGCGGTCGCAAATGCCAATGCTGCGAATGCCATTTCCATTTTTGTGCCTTGTCATCGGGTGATAGCAAGCAACGGTACTTTGACGGGATATGATGGTGGCATTGAGGCGAAAGAATACCTGCTGGCTTTGGAAAGGAATGATAAACCGGATACTTTACATCAGTAGGGTTAAGGGGGGGGCTTTTATGCTTTGACCGGTATTGCTGTAATCCGCAGTAAAACGTTTTTCCTGTCTTTTTCTCCAAGGGGATTTCCTGTATCTTCTGAAACCGGCGGGCAGCCGGAATGTGCCATTCGGGGTTAGAATGAAGCGGAATGATGCTGTTTGTGTTTGTCATTTTATCCCTCATATTCTTTTTGCATAGCACACAGTTCCTTAAAACGCAGTTGCGTGGGCGTATCCTCGACAAACTCTTTGGGTGGAAACTGTCGGTCGAACGTCACGGCATCCGCTTCGTCTACCGTATAAGCCTCATCTTCAAAGTAGCGTCCTCTCATCCCCTGTAAGGCATGGTCGTAGAGCGGACACACCTGCAACGCTGCCAGATACTTATTGTCAGACGTGCGGATGCCGAAATCTTCTGCTGCTGTGAAGCCTACCTTCCGGTAATATAGCGGGTCGCCACATAGAAGGATGGCACGATACCCTTGCTTACGGGCTTCGGTACATGCGCGTTCTATTAGCATCCGACCGATGCCTTTGCATTGGAAAGCGGGTAATACGGCTATCGGTCCCAGAGTCAATACCTCGTGACGCTTGCCGTCGTCGCTCCTGATAAATGCTTTCATAAAGGCTATAGACCCGACCACCTTGCCGTCTGCCACAGCCACGAAATTCAACTCCCGCACGAAGTGTGGCGAATGTCGCATGATGTGCAGCAGGTAATGTTCCATGCATCCGGGCGAATAGCGGTTCCAGAAAGCCTCTCTCGTCACGGCTTCCGTCTCGCGGTAATCTGCAGGTTGTTCCAATCGTATCGTTATATCCATATTATTATTGTATGATGTGATTGTTTCTGTCTGCGAAGATAGCGAAAACTGGGGTGTATCAAAGAAGAAATATACTAGTTTTTATTCCTCCGAATTCTATCTGTATTTGGGCAAGTTTGCGTATCTTTGTGGGACGATATTTAATGAAACAAGTAATGAAGATAATTACGAACAGATTAAACCGGGCGATAGGAATCGTTATGGGTTGCTTCCTTGTTTTGACATCGTGCCGGACGGGAGACGGAGTGGTATCCATAAACGCTTATCGGGTTCCGATGGATTCCGTGTGGGATGCTGTTCCCAATGCGGAGGCCGTAGCGTTGTTGGCGCCTTATAAGGCAAGCATGGACAGTGTGATGAACGAAGTGAAGGGTGAGGCTGCTGTTAGCATGGACCGTTTCCGTCCTGAAAGCCCGCTGTCTAATCTGGTAGCTGACGTGTTGCGTCAAGCTGCCAAAGATGTGGTGGGGCGCCCGGCTGATATGGGACTGGTCAATATAGGTGGTATACGCAACGTGCTGACACAGGGACCTGTCACGACGGAAAACATTTACGAGATATTGCCTTTTGAGAACTCCCTTTGCATACTGACATTGAAAGGAACCGACCTCCGGACCTTGTTGGAGAACATTGCGGCTCGTGGGGGTGAGGGCGTGAGTGGAATTACAATGACCATTGACTCTACTGGTCAAGTGCTGCAGGCGGCGATAGACGGAAAACCTGTTGAGGATGAACATCTTTATACGGTAAGTACTATCGATTATCTGGCGGAAGGCAATGATGGCATGACAGCTTTGACACGGGCTCAAAGCCGTACGTGCCCTGAGGGGGCGACATTGCGAAGTCTGTTCATGCAATATGTGGAACACGAACAGAAAGTGGGCAGGAAACTTAACGCAAAGATTGAAGGACGGATTGTAATCAAAGAAAATTAAAATGAAACGTTTATTGACATGGATGATAGGGACCTTATGCGTCGCTTTAACGCTTATGGCCCAAGAGACAAAGACGTTGTACCTGTTGCACACAAGCGACACGCACAGCCGCATCGAACCGCTGGACAAACATGCCGCTGACCCTGATGCGGGGAAAGGCGGAGTGGTGAGGCGCGCCACTTTTATCAAACAGTTCCGGGCGGATCATCCCGCCACTGTGGTGCTGGATTGCGGTGACTATTCGCAAGGTACACCTTATTATAATTTTTACCACGGTGAACTGGAGGCAAAGATGATTGATCTCATGGGATACGATGCCATTGCCATCGGGAACCATGAGTTCGATTTCGGCATGGAGAATCTGGCTCATTTGCTGCAACTGGCTGGTTGTCCTACCGTATGTGCCAACTACGGCGTGGCAGGCACGCCTTTGGAAGGAAGGGTGAAGCCTTACGTGGTGATTGAGCGGGCGGGACTGCGCGTCGGGGTTTTCGGGTTAGGACCGAAACTGGAAGGACTGGTGCAAGCGGATAAGTGTGAAGGCGTGGTTTACAAAAATCCTGTCGTTACGGCTCAAGAGATGGTGGAGACATTGCGTGGCAAAGAACAGTGTGACGTAGTGGTGTGCCTGTCTCATTTAGGTGTTGAGGATGACGAGGTTTTGGCCGGACGTACGCAAGGCATTGATGCCATATTAGGGGGACATTCGCATACGAATATGAATGCTCCCGTCTTTTGTAAGAATGCTGAGGGTAGGGAAGTGGCTGTGTTTCACACCGGGCGTAACGGCGCGTATGTGGGAGTTTGGAAATTGACATTGGAGGATTGAATGTATGAAAAAGATAATAGGAATACTTATAGGGATGTGCTTCATGCCTTGGGTCACCACCTTGGCGGATAATGCGACGATGCTACAGCGGATGGAGGGTGACGAAAGGTGTAGGCAGTGGGTGGATTCCGTCATGAATACACTCAATTTAAAAGAGCGGGTAGGACAGTTAATGGTCTATACTATAGCGCCCACACAGGACAAGGCGAATGTGGACTTGCTGCGCAAAGTGGTCAGAGACTATAAAATAGGCGGACTGTTGTTTTCCAAGGGTGAGATTCAGGATCAAGTGGCATTGACCAACCGGGCTCAGCAATGGGCGGATGTGCCGCTGATGATTACTTTGGACGGTGAATGGGGGCTTGCCATGCGGCTGAAGAACACACCCCAGTTTCCGCGCAACATGGTTTTAGGCTGTATTCAAAATGATAGCTTGCTTTATGAATATGGAAAGGAAGTGGCTCGTCAGTGCCGGGAGATGGGCATACAGGTCAATTTCGCTCCGGTGGCGGATGTGAATATCAATCCTAAAAATCCGGTCATCAACACCCGTTCCTTTGGGGAAAAACCGGAAAATGTAGCGCGTAAGGTCTTGGCTTATGCGCAAGGATTGGAGGATGGAGGTGTGCTGTCGGTCTGCAAACATTTCCCGGGGCATGGGGATACTGATGTAGACTCGCATGCGGCATTACCTGCATTGCATTTCAGCCGTGAACGGTTGGATAGTATTGAATTGTTTCCTTTTCGCAAGGCAATAGAAGCGGGACTGAACGGCATCATGGTGGGACATTTGGGGGTGCCTGCCGTGGAACCTGAACAGGGACTTCCGGCCAGTCAGTCACCTCGTGTCATACGTGGACTCTTGCAAGAGGAAATGGGATTTCGTGGTCTGGTCTTTACCGATGCTTTGGTAATGAAAGGTGCGGCGGGACAAGGCTCTGTCTGCCTGCGTGCCTTGCAAGCCGGCAATGATGTGTTGTTGGTGCCTCGGCGCATTAAGGAAGATGTAGACGCCATACTTCATGCCATCCGTCGGGGGACATTGTCCGAAGACGAAATCAATCGCCGTTGTCGCAAAGTGCTGACCTATAAATATGCGCTTGGACTTAACCGGAAACCCCATGTCCTGCTTTCCGGACTTGCTACCCGTCTGAATACGCCCGGTGCCCGTAAGTTGATTTCCTGTTTGCGTCAGGCATCGACAACGATAGTAAGCAACCGTGACGCGGCTCTTCCGTTGGATCCTTCGGCAAACCGTGTGGCAGTGTTGCATGTAGGTTCCTCCGGAACCGACTTCCGTCCTTTTTTCAATGAATTGAGCCAATATGTCACTCCCGTAGAATGCAATCTTACCCCTCAGACCGATGGCTTTCAACGTGAGGAGCTAATTCGCCGTATTGCGACTTGCCAACGCCTGCTGGTGTGCGTTACGACTGACCGGCTCAAATTCTGCCGTGACTTCTTAAATTCTTTGCGGACGGATAAACCGGTCATATACCTCTTATATATAGACGCCTTGGATGCCGCACCTATACAAAAGGCTTTAAAGAACGCCGATGCTGTTGTATTGGCCCATTCCGCACAGGAGGATGTGCAGCGGCATACTGCTGCTTTACTCTATGGGGAAGCCGGAGCTGATGGCCGACTTTCCGCATCCATCGGTGATGTGTTTGCTGCCGGTGAAGGTGTTACTTTGGAACCTCATACGCAACCCCGTTATAATCCTGTAGAACATGGTATGAGTGCGCAACGCTTGGCTCAGATTGACGAGATTGCGGAAGAAGGTATCCGCCAAGGTGCTTATCCCGGTTGCCAGGTCGTTATTTGGAAAGACGGGATGGAACTCTACAATAAAGCGTTCGGAACACAAGATGGGGTCCATCCTTTACTCCCTACCGATGTGTATGACCTGGCTTCCCTCACCAAAACAACAGCCACGTTGCTCGCGGTCATGAAGCTATACGACCAGGGCCGGTTGAGTATGACTGACCATGTGGCGGATTACCTGCCATTCTTGCAAGGTACGGACAAACAACGTATCACAGTCAGTGACCTCCTTTTTCATGAATCCGGTTTGCCAGGTACCATCCTTTTTTATCAGGAAGCTATTGACTCGGCCAGTTACAAGGGTTCTCTGTTCTCTTCACGTCGTGACCGTGTACATGCGGCTCAGATTGCCCGTACGACATGGGCTAATCCTACTTTCCGGTTTCGTCCGGGCTTGACCTCTTCTGTCCGGACTGGGCGGCACCGCTTATGTGTTTGTGACAGTTTGTGGCTGGACGCTTCGTTCAAGGATGAGATGATGCGGCAGATAGCCGATGCTCGCTTGTATTCCCGTCGCTATCGTTATAGTTGTGTGGGATTTATTCTGCTTCAGCAACTGGTTGAGGCTATTACAGGAAAGCCGATGGATCGGTTCTTGAATGAAGAGTTTTATCGGCCTATGGGTTTGAAGCGTACCGGTTATCATCCGTTGGACTTTCTTCCCAAAATTGCGGTGGTGCCTTCCGCCGAGGATGAATTCATCCGTAAGGAAGTGCTGCGTGGTTATGTCCACGATGAGTCGGCGGCTTTCCTTGGCGGAGTGTCGGGCAATGCGGGATTGTTTTCCAATGCATCCGAAGTGGCTTGCGTTTATCAGATGCTGCTGAATGGAGGAACGTTCCGTGGGCACCGTTATCTGAGTCAGGAAACTTGCAAGGTATTCACTACCCGTACGTCACGCATCAGCCGACGCGGGTTAGGCTTTGACAAACCGGACTTGCAACGTCCGCGAAACAATCCTTGCTCGGCTTCTGCGCCGGCTTCAGTCTACGGGCATACCGGATTTACAGGGACATGCGCCTGGTGTGATCCGGATAATGGTCTTGTGTACGTATTCTTGAGCAACCGCACTTATCCGCACCCGTGGAACAATCTGCTGATGGTGTTGGAAATACGTGAACGCATTCAAGAGACGATGTATCGTGCCCTTCGGGAGGGAAATGGGTAAATCCCGCTTCTATGCATGAGGCGCTCAAAATTCGTTCAATTTGTTTATAACACATACACCGCCTTTTCCCTATTTTCAATTTTTTCATGGTGTTCATATTGCGGCGCATGCGCACTATGTCTGCATGGAAGCCTAAACGTTGTTTAAGGAACAGCCTAATTCCGCGAACAGATAAGCATAGAATCCGTTCCTACGCAAATTTTTAATCATGTTCAACTGAACCGGGCAGGCATATAGAACTGATATCGTTTTTTGTCTTGACATAAGTAACTAATCAGATTTTCTTTATACTAAATGGAAATTTAGATAGCACACAGATGACACGGATTGAACAAGATAACCACAGATTTATTTAATAAAGAATTGGTGTAATCAACTCCCCTCCTCCTGGGAGGAGGGGTGCCCACCGGGTAGGGTGGTAGGAAAAGAATGGTTCGACCTGTTATTTATATAGGAATAGGAGTCGCTTACGAACATGTTTCTCCTACCACCTCCCCCTTACGGGTACTCACCCCCTCTTTGCTCCCCCGTTATCGGGGGAGAGCAACCTTCCAGAAGGAGGAGAGTTCTGTTACCTATTCCTAACTGCTAAATTTATAGTATAAATTATTTTTTTGTTCACTTACTTACAAAAAAGCCTTGCACGTACCCTGCGGAATGGCATTACCGCAGGTTTTGTGCAAGGCCTACATTTTTAAAACTCTAAATAAAACAATCGCTTGCTTTTACCTTAAAAATGTTTCTGTGTGTTTATTAGTATCCGGCGTTCTGGCTCCAGTTCGTGTTGGTATTCATCACACCTGTCGGTATCGGGAAGATACGACGGAACAATTCGGTTTTAGCAGCCGGATTGATGACATGCTTCAAACCCCAATCGTCTTCAAATTTACCGAAACGGATTAAGTCGTTGCGACGCCAGTTTTCGTCGAAGAACTCACGACCACGTTCGTCCAAGATATCATCCAGTGTGGGTTCGCCTTCAAACTGAGGTGCATGCACATAGGAACGTATCTGATTCAACAAGGAAGCCGGTGTATCACCATTGGTTGCCGAACCGCCACGCAGGATGGCTTCTGCTTTCGTCAGGATAATATCGGCATAACGGAAGATGGGCACATCGTTGCTTTGGTTACGACCATTTACATAATCGTCATAAGTCGGGAACCATTTTACCGATTTGTAACCTTGCGACCAACCGTTAACATCCTTACCCGTATTGATTTCTTCAGGAACACTACCCGCTTTCAACGTGATTTCTTTGGTAAATACGAGTTGCTGTCCTTCATAAATAACCGGATCAGTTGTCAAATTACGGTTGCTGTCAAAGTAATAAATAGGACCACCCACAATGGATTGGTTACGTTCGTCGCCCGGCAGAGAAAGCAGGTCTACCATTTCCGGATTCACTGCAAAATTACCACCAACCGAAGCGCTCAACTTAAAACCATACATCGAAACATCAAGCGAGTTCATTTGGCGCCAGGTACGGAAGCGGGCGTATGTCATACCTTGGGCAGTAATACGGTCATAAGGCATTGCATAGATGAAGTCCTTGATATGAGCGCCATTTTCCGGCCAGAACTTTTCACGATAGCTGTCGCTCAGGTCAAATAATCCGGAAGCCATGATTTCATCGCAGATGGCGATACAATCATTCAGTTTTGGATTAGCGGTCGAGGGGGTATAAGTTGTCACATCCTCGCAAGAATAAACTCCCCAATTGAGGTACAACTTGGCAAGAAGAGCTTTCGCCATCCAGTAATTTGGCTTTCCATAGGTCACCGAGTTGGATTCTTGGGACAAATTGGGAAGCGCTTTCAGCAAGTCTGCTTCGATGAAAGCTGCGACTTCAGGACGCGGTGAACGGGCAATAACCTCGTCTTCTTCAGCCAAATGGTCAAGGATAGGCGTAGCACCGTAGCAGTCCATCAGAATGAATGTATAGAATGCACGCATGGTCAATGCCGGCGCAGCCAAGGGTTCGTCCTCACCACCGAATTCCAAGATCGCTTTATTACAGTTGGTGATACCCGAAGTCAAGTCACCATACCAACCAATAGTAGGATCATCAGGCGTCAACATGTGAAGTGTAGGATGGGAATTCTCACCGGAGTTGTAATAGTCTCCATCAAAAGAAATACCGGTAAACTCATCGCTGGAGAATGATACGGCTTCGTTGTAGCGGCGTCCTAATGCCCCGCGGAATGCATAGTAAACATTCGCCATTTTGGCTTCAATGGCAATTTCCGAATCCGGATATTCTGTATATTGAGATGTGATGTCCACATCAAGATCCGTACAGCCGGTAGCAGCCATGGCCAATAATCCGGCAGATATAAATAATTTAGATATCTTTTTCATATTGTTCCAGTTAATCAGTTAATTAGAAATTCACATTCAGCCCCAGCATAAATGTACGGGTGCGTGGGTAGAAAGAATTACGCCAATCGATACCCGGTTCCACCCCACCCAGACTTACTTCAGGGTCTGTGCCGGAGTAGCCTGTTATCGTGAATACGTTGTTGCAAGTAGCGGTCAGCTTCAGGTTATTAATCCAATTGCCGATTTTCCCGAAATCGTAGCTCAGGCTTAATGTCGACAGACGCAGGTAGCTACCGTCCTCGATGTAACGGTCAGACGGTGCCTGTGCGTTGACATCGTTAGGCTTGTTCAGTTCGATGATTTCTTTCAATCCGTTTTTACCTACGCCCAAGTTGGTCACGTTATTATATTGGGCACGCGGCAAGTTCATGATTTTATTACCGAAAGTTCCTTGGAAGAAAGCAGTCAATGTCCAGTTCTTGTAGTTCAAAGTGTTGTTCCACCCTAAATTCAGTTTAGGCTGTGCAGAACCTTCTATTTTCACACGGTCTTGCTCACCCGGATTGGTGGTTGTTCCGATGTAGTTTCCTTCTTCATCGTAGTGAGAGAAGATAGACACCCCGTCTTCATTATAACCTTCCCAATGATAAGTGTAGAACGTACCGATGGGCTCGCCCTCCATGATGCGCTGGATTGAATTCGTCTGCGCGAAACCTCCGATGTTCGGGTTGGCTCTGTTGATATACGGCACTGAATAAGTGTCATTGGAAATCTTTTCAACCTCATTCTTGTTGTGCGACAAGTTCAAGGTAGTGCTCCACTGGAAATTCTTGGTTTGAACCGGAATGGCGTTGATGCTGATTTCAACACCTTTGTTGGAAATGTCGCCTACGTTGGCCCACATGGTTCCGTATTGGTATCTGTTGGTGGAAACCTGATAGTCAAGAATTAGGTCAGACGTTTGTTTACTGTAATACTCAATGGTTGCTCCCAAACGGCCACCCAATACAGAGAAATCCAAACCGATGTTGAACATGCCGGTGCTTTCCCACTTTAAATCGGGATTATTGTTTCTCAAGGCACCGATGGTGCGGTATTCGGTTCCATCCGTATAGGTAAACCATCCTGTCCCTCCATACACCATTATTGGAAGATAAGGATCAAATCCCAAAGAGTTACCGCTGACACCGTAGCCTACACGAAGTTTCAAGTCATCGAATCCCCAGTTTTCTGCAAAATCTTCTTCCGAAATGCGCCAGGCAGCCGATACAGAGGGGAAAGTTGCCCAACGGTTGTTTTCACCGAACGCGGAAGAACCGTCACGACGAACCGTAGCCTGCAACAGATACTTGCTATTGTAGCTGTAGTTCACACGTCCATAGAAGGATATCATGCGCAGTGTATTTTCTGCCGAAGACCAGATTCCGTTGATGCCGTCCATCTTATTGGCCAATCCCAAGTTTTTATAACCGGTTGCATCGCTATAGAAATCATATACGGTAAGACCATATCCGTCTGCTTTAGTCGTTTCTTCCCAAGAATAACCCAGCATAATTCCCAATTTGTGCGCCTCGTTGAACGTTTTGTCATAGTTCAAGTAAGTTTCAAATACCTTTCTGTAATCCTGAGTGGTACGGCGGTGAGCCTGTCCGTTATCTTTCACCGTAGTCAGCTGTGATTTGGAAGAATGATATTCGTCCCACAAGAATTGTTCATTCTGGTAGGAAAGCATGGCATCCCATTTCAGTCCCTCGATAATATCCAAAGATGCTTTGGCCGTTCCCTGTATCTTCTTTGTCGTGTGATCATAGGTATCTTCATTGATCAACGACAACGGGTTGTAGTTTTGCGATACTCCTTCATACAACGTCCAATTGCCATTTTCATCATATACAGGAACCAGCGGCGAATAATAGTTCATGGCATCGTAAACACTGGTGTTGTCCGAACCGGTTTCAACAGAATGATTGTTTGTGACACTTGCATTTACATTTATGGATAATGTCAAGCGATCATTCAATGCTTTCGTTTGTAAAAATGCACGTCCAATCAGACGATCCATGTCAGTCCCCCTGATAACACCCTGTTTTTCTATGTAGTTGATGCTTGCGTTGTACTGCGTACGGTCCGTTCCACCGCTAATAGATACATTGTGGTTGTGGGTGAAAGCGGTACGCTGTACCTCCTTCTGCCAATCGGTACTTGCACCGAAGTCATTGCCAATGGTCAGGTTGTGCTGTTGTGCATAAGCACGCAAGTCTGCAGCTGTCATCATGTCCAGGTTCTTCATCACGTTGTCGATAGCTACATAAGCATTGTAGTTAACGGTAGCTTTTCCTGATTTACCTTTCTTTGTTGTGATGATAATCACACCATTAGCGGCTTTCGAACCATAAATGGCCGTTGCTGTTGCATCACGTAATACGTCAATACTCTCAATGTCTTCAGGAGCGACCAAGGCCAAAGACACGCCAGGTACCCCATCCACTACATAATAGGGTTCCATAGCTTCACCGCCACGCAGAGAAGAAGCGCCACGCAACTGTATGGAAGATGTTCCGCCATTCGGGTCGCTACTCTGCGTAATGGTCAGCCCCGGTACTTTACCTTGCAGCATCTGGGCGGGATCGGTATAAGTACCGATATTCATTTTATCGGATTTGATGGTTGTGATAGAGCTGGTCACATCCTTGCGTTGCATGCTACCGTAACCGATAACGACCACTTCTTCCAATGCCTGGGCATCTTCAGCCATCACTACATCGATGACGTTGCGGTCTACTTTAATATCTTGAGTCACGAAACCGATGAAGGAGAATTGCAGCGTCTTGCCTTCCTCTACATTAATGGAGTACTTACCGTCAATGTCCGTAATGTTACCGTTGGTTGTGCCTACTTCCAGTACATTGACGCCCGGAAGCGGCGCTCCGGTTCTGTCTGTTACGGTACCGGTCACTCTGTTTTGTGCGAATGCTAAGGTACTGCTTAGCAGGAACATGACCAAGACTGCGCCCTGAAGCCACGTCCACCTCTTTTTAGATTGTACACTCTGCATAACAATTTGTGTTTAATTAATAAATTTGGTTGTTTTTTAGTGTTTTGCATTATATATCCATTGTTCACCCTTCACTCCGCAGGGGAGCGGATAAGTTCGGGAAGAACTCGGTTCTCTTACGGATGAACCCGCCGTTTTTTCTTCCGGCGTTTTTGGGTGACATACGGATATTCATACCATCAATTTTTTATTTTACTTTATTTTATCTAATTTATCCAACATGATACTTGTACACTTTTCTACAATCTTTCCGGCTGCAAAAGTATCGTATCCATATTACAAGAATATTTCAACATGATTGCAAATCTGTATTAATAGGCTGATATATAGACGTTTGTGTTTTGTTATAGGTAATGAAAGGAGTGGCTTCGTTTCCTTCTTTATATAAGCTATAAGACTTGAACGAAGCTCGTTTTGTAGGCAAAGTCCGAGTTAGGATAAACCCAACTTTACCTTTATTAGTAGAATATTGCAAAAAAGTGTCCATAGTTCTGTTAGATTTTTCACAAAGTTATGGGTATTTTCGCTTATTTGAGGTGTAAAATAGTGCTGAAATGGGGGAAAATAGTAAACCTGGAGCTTTTTTTGTCCTTTTGAAGCATTTTCCCACTCTCCAACACCACTTCTGTGAGGGTTAATCGGGTAAACGTTCCTTTCCTTACAGGCACTTGACATAAAAATCTGTATCCATTCGTCTTCATCATTGGACAAGTAACAAAGTATCCAATAATACTCGGGCAAGTATCCAATAATATTTGGGCAAGTATCCAATAATATTTGGGCAAGTATCCAATAATACTTGGACAAGCATCCAACATGAGGAAAGCGGCTTATATCTTAAAGGGTGAATTTATATCGGTATGTGTGGTCTCTCAACTCCCATTTATGAAACCACACATTTGTCGGATGGATCATAAAAGTACCAAGTTCTTCCCGGACAATGGTGTCCAGATTAAAGATTTCATCTATGCCATGAACTTCGACCCGGTGGCCAATACGACTAAGTATGTGGGCGGGCACCAGATGGACCGTTTCATGACATTCAAGAAGGCGAACAACTGCGACAATGGTCCTTGGGGCTTCCTTCCTTCAAAGTCTGTAGCCGGAGCCTATGTTTTTTAGTGCCCGAATGCGCGGAGCGTTTCAATTTGCCGGGTGATGAGCGTAATCTGATGATTTTAGGCGGCCCACAATATGTATTTGACTATACTAACAATTATGTCTTGACTGACCAACCGTTGATGTATCAAGGTCAGCAGGTTACTTACAAGCAATTGGAAACGTCCGATTTTACAGACATCAACACATTGGATGTGGGTGCTGATTCAGAACCTGCCAACATCATGAAAGGGTATCACTTGGGTAAATACCCCAGCACTCCGGACGATTTTGACATCCGCGACCGTGTCAGCGGTAATGATATTCCAATTTTCCGTTATGCCGATATCCTGTTGACAAAGGCTGAATGCATTCTGCGCGGTGCCAGTGCAACACGTGGCGACACGCCCGCATCGCTGATTAACCAAGTGCGTGATTGTTCAAGCGCTCCACATATATCGGAAGGAGAAGTTACTATGCAGGAACTGTTGGACGAAAGAGGGCGTGAATTCATTTGCGAAATGTGGAGACGGAATGACTTGATCCGTTTCGGTCAGTTCGAAAATGATTGGGGCTGGAAGCACGTTGTACATCCGGCTGCTAAAACAGAGCTTTGGCGTCGGATTCTGCCTATTCCCCTGGGCGTGATGAATACCAATACAAACTGGAGTCAGAACGAAGGATATTAATCACTCATATTTTATAGGATACATTTTTAAGGTAAAAGCAAACGATTGTTTTATTTAGAGTTTTAAAAATGTAGCCCTTGCACGTCCCCTGCGGTAATGCCATTCCGCAGGGGACGTGCAAGGTTTTATTGTAAGTAAGTGAACAAAATAAATGGGAATTTAGCCCCCACCAGACCTCCCCCCGTGGGGGAGGCTTTGAATACTAAGTAG
>CASENS010000062.1 GCA_949289345.1 uncultured Bacteroides sp. | reverse complement strand
TTTTCCTTCTTCAGCCGTCATTCCCACAACTCCCCTCCTTCTGGAAGGAGGGGTGCCCACTGGGCGGGGTGGTAGGAAAAGAATGGTTCGGCCTATTTACATTATATATGAATAGGAGTCGCTTGCGCGGCATATTTCTCATACCACCACCCCCGGCGGGTACTCCGCCTCCCGGGAGGAGGAGAGTTCTTTTTGTTTTCCTTCTTCAGCCGTCATTCCCACAACTCCCCTCCTTCTGGAAGGAGGGGTGCCCACTGGGCGGGGTGGTAGGAAAAGAATGGTTCGACCGATTTATTTATATAGAAATAGGAGTCGCTTGCGCGGCATGTTAGTCCTACCACCTCCCCCTGCGGGTACTCCTCCTCCCAAGAGGAGGAGAGTTTTTTTGTTTTCCTTCTTCAGCTGTCATTCCCACAACTCCCCTCCTTCCCGAAGGAGGGGTGCCCACCGGGCGGGGTGGCAGGACAAGAATGGTTCGACCTATTATTTATATAGTAATAGGAGTCGCTTGTGCGGCATGTTAGTCCTACCACCTCCCCCTGCGGGTACTCCTCCTCCCAAGAGGAGGAGAGTTTTTTTGTTTTCCTTCTTCAGCTGTCATTCCCACAACTCCCCTCCTTCGAGAAGGAGGGATGCCCACCGGGCGGGGTGGTAGGACAAGAATGGTTCGGCCTATTTATTTATAGTAAGAATAGGAGTCGCTTACGCGGCATGTTTCTCCTACCACCTCCCCCTGCGGGTACTCCTCCTCTCGGGAGGAGGAGAGTTTTTTTTGTTTTCCTTCTTCAGCCGTCATTCTCACAACTCCCCTTACCCCTCAGTCCCTGCTTATCAGCACTGTGGCGTAAGCGGCGATGCCTTCCTCACGACCGGTGAAACCCAACTTCTCGGTCGTGGTGGCTTTGACGGACACGTCATCCGGATCCACACCCATCACGTCGGCCAGCACCCGCTGCATTTCCGGGATGCGTGCCTTCAGTTTGGGACGCTCGGCGCACACAGTCGCGTCGATGTTGCCCACCGTATATCCCTTGGTGGCTATCAGTTCCACCGTCTTCCGCAGCAGTATCTTGCTGTCGATGTTCGCATACTCGCCTGCCGTGTCGGGAAAGTGATAACCGATGTCGCGCATGTTGGCCGCCCCCAGCAGGGCGTCGCACACGGCGTGTATCAGCACATCGGCGTCACTGTGTCCCAGCAAGCCTTTCTCGTGGTCCAGGCGTATGCCGCCCAACCACAATTCGCGTCCTTCCACCAGACGGTGGACGTCGTAACCAAAACCTACACGTATCTTCATCATGTCATTCAGTAATTAAGTAAATGGACAAAATTAGTTTATATTGTAAATGGGAATTTAATTGGCACACAGATGACACGGATTGAACAAGATGCCCACAGATTTGGGTTTAATAAAGAATTAGTGTAATCAACTCCCTTCCTCCTGGGAGGTTGCTCTCCCCCGATAACGGGGGAGCAAGGAGGGGGTAGGCGCCCACCGGGCGGGGTGGCAGGACAAGAATGGCTCGACCTATTTACATTATATAGTAATAGGAGTCGCTTACGCGGCATGTTTCTCCTACCACCTCCCCCTTACGGGTACTCCTCCTTCCCGAAGGAGGAGAATTGAATTACCATCAGTGTGCCATTAAACAGCCCCTAAATTATCATTTAGTCCCGAGGGATGGGGATGGGCTACTTACCTCACATAGAAATCCAGCAGTTTCCGTTCGCCAAGGTAGCCTTGCAGATGCTGCCCGATGCCGACGGGACCTACTCCCGCAGGCGTGCCGGTAAACAGCAGGTCACCCATCTTCAGTGTCATAAAGCGGCTGACATAGGCTATGATGTCATCCACCCGAAACAGCATGTCGGCCGTACAGCCTTGCTGCACCGTCCTTCCGTCAATGTCAAGGTGAAAGTCCAGGCGCTGCACATCCCCCCCCGCATCAGCCAGAGGGATAAAGTCGCCTATGGCGGCGGAGTTGTCGAAACACTTGCTCAGCTCCCACGGATAGCCCAAGTTGCGGAAACGACGTTGCAGGTCGCGGGCGGTGAAGTCGATGCCCACGGTCACGGCGTCGTAGTAGCGGGAGGCAAAGCGTGGCGCGATGTGCTTGCCCAGACGGCTGATGCGCACCACGACCTCAGTCTCGTAGTGCACCTCCTGCGAGAAGTCGGGCAGGAAGAACGGCTTGCCGTCCTTCAGAATGGCGGAGTCGGGCTTCAGGAAGATGACCGGCTCACGGTTCGCTTCTGTGTGGCCCAGTTCCTCGTTGTGCCGGGCGTAGTTCATGCCTGTTGCTATAATCTTCATGTTCGTTTCATTTAGAGCCCCCTCCCTCCTCCCCCTAAGGGGGAGGTGACCCGCTCGAATTCATAGATAAAAATGTTGAATGCTCTGAACCCCCTCCCTTCGGGGGAGGGATGGGGAGGGGCTGTTTGTTCTATTTTATCTCGTTACAGTTGAGCCTGTTGAACATCACGGCCAGGTGGGCGTAGAGCGACGTGTTCTGCACGACAATGTGCTCCGGCACACGGATGCGGAAGGGGGTGAAGTTCCATACGGCCTTGATGCCGCCAGCCACCATGTAGTCCGTTATCTGCTGGGCAATCTCGATAGGTACGGTCAGCACGCCGATGTTCACCCGGAACTGCTCCATGCGCATGCCGAACTCGTCGGAGTGGAAGATGGGAATTCCGTTCAGTATAGTGCCTGCCAACCCGGGCTTTACGTCGAACGCCGCCACGATGTCCAGTCCGAAATGCTTCAAACCCGAGTCGGCCAGCAGGGCGCCGCCCAGGCTTCCCACACCGAAGAGGAACGCCTTGTGCAGGTTGGTGAAGCCCAGGAAGTCTTCCAGCACCGCTATCAGCGTGTCCACTTCGTAGCCCACGCGTGTGCGTCCCGATATGTGGACGTAGGACAAATCCTTGGCAATCTGCGAGGCGTCGATGTTGATTTCCTTGGAAATTTGTGTGGACGACACGTAGCGTTCGCCTCTCTGCTTCAGCAGTTTGACGTTGGACAAATACCACGGGAGCCTCCGCAGCGTAGGTTCCGGAACCCGCAGGTTTTCTTTATGTTGTTCGATACTGTTCATGGTTCGGCCTGGTTAATAATTGATGATGTTGACAAAAGTACGTTTTTTTTTTCGTAAGTTGGCATGAATGCCGCAAAAAGGTGGTACAAAAAAAAGAGGATACCCCCCCCTTCCGGTATGGAGTACCCTCTTTCTTTATCGGTTTCGCGACGTTGCGTGCCGCTACTTTTTCAGTTTATTCCAGCGT
Organism: uncultured Bacteroides sp.; assembly: GCA_949289345.1. GTDB lineage: Bacteria > Bacteroidota > Bacteroidia > Bacteroidales > Bacteroidaceae > Bacteroides. The sequence continues at coordinate 26,987 of CASENS010000062.1, read as the reverse complement.
GATGCTGCCGAATGTGATGTCTACTGCACCAACCGTTCCCTTATTGCCGTTCGGATAGAAGTGGCTGCCTTCGTAGTAGGACAACGACTGGTTCGGGTTGATGAACAACTTGGTATTTGTTGTCTTACCGAATGCATCGTCAGAAATTGAGATGTTAGCCGCAGCCTTAGCAACTTCCTGCTTGAACTTCAATTCGGCCAGTTCTACGGTATTCGTCGAGCCTCCACCTACAGTTGTTGTAGCCAAGATGTCGTCCTCAATAGCTGTAGCGTTAGTGAACTCAACATACTTCAGAGCAGAGCAGCCTGCGAACGCATTCTTCTTGATGGTCTTCGCGCCTACATAGAGTACATTTATGCCCTTAGCTTCGTTCGGCATACCTACCAAAGAAGTACAGTTATAGAACGCGTTCTCTCCAATCACGCTTTCCTCGCCAACTACTTGAGACAGGTCGATGTTCTCGAGAGTCGCACAACCGCTGAATGCCTCGTTGCCAACTTCTGTCGGAGCCAGCAAAGTCTTGCCATCAGCCGTGTATACAGCCTTCAAGTCCTCGCAATCCTTGAATGCGGCTGCCGGGATGTTGGTGTTGGTCAGCTTAATGCTTGTCAGAGCGCTGCCCTCGAATGCGCTGAAGCCGTTCGTGATGTTCACCGCATTGTTGATGGTCTTTAGTAGTGTACAACCCTTGAAACCTGCGGAACCTACCTCTACGCCTTCCTGTACGTACACGTTAACCAGTTTTTCGAAGCCAGTCAGCGAGAAGCCTTCAGCCGGGAAGATGTTCATCATGGTCTTTACACCGCTCATGTCGAGAGTTACCAGGTGATCTTTCTTCAGCAGGATAGCGTTCACAGCGTCCGTCGGGAAGGTGTAAGAAGCCAGTCTCACTTCAGTCATTTCAACCGTGTTCTCGAATGCGTCATTGGCGATTACCGTTACCTTCGGCATGTTGATAGAAGTGATGCCCGTCAAGCCTTCGAATGTCTTGGAAGGTATGTTTGTGTTTTCAGCCAACTCGATTTTCTCCAAGTTCGTAAAGTCCTTCAGAACCTTCAGTTCATCGTCGCTCAGCAACACTTTGGAGATGATGGTGTTGAAGTCTTCCAAGGCGATTTCCTCACCATTCCACTTAATCATGTCGTTCTCAGAGAAAGCATCGAAGAAGGCACCGCTGTTCACAATCAGTGCACGGTCTTTTGTATCCACTCCCGACTCCTCAGTAACCAAGTAAGGATAGTTTGCCATATCCAGCACCTTCATACCGCTGAACATGTTGTTACCCTGCACGCTCGGCCAGTTGTTGGTAGTCTCCCATTTTTCAACGAACTTGATACGGCCGAACTCCCAAGTCACCTGCATGGTTTCCGGCTTCGTTTCCGTGAACTTCGAAGCGCCACGGTTCACATAGTTGATAGCCATGTAAGCGTTGTCATTGTCAGTCCACTCCAGACCGCTTCCGAGTTCCAATGTGATTTCAGAAACACCTTTACCGCTCCAATCCGTCACCTCTGTTGTACCATCAGTTCCCACGAACTTAGACTTAGTGATATCCTTTGTATTAAGGATGTACTTCACTTGATCCGGTGTATAGGCTAAGATAGAAGGCTTGATATCGCCATTGGCAGCGTCAATCGCTCCGTCATCCGGATCAGCGTCGTAACCCTTGGCTGTCAAAGTAATCTTCTTCAAGCCACCAAACAAGCTACTACCGCTTTCATCGTACTCACTGTATTCCGTCACACCTTTTGTCTTGAATATAGCCGCACCGAACAGACGTGTAAACGACAAGTTAACTGTCTCGCCCACAGCGTCGTAGTGGTTCTCAGGATAAGCCACCTGGTAGTCGAACATCGGCATGACACCAGTCACAGCCTGGCCGTCCAATGCCGCTGCAGTCTGCTCTGCAATAGTGGGAAGATTGCTCAAAGTAACCTCGTAGCCGTTCTTCTTGCCATCTCCGTCGATAGCGTTGATAGCGTCAACACTTACAGTAGTCGGATAAACAACCAAGAATTCAGACTTTTTGTCCTCATTGGCCTCTTTTGTCCAGTCTTCCACAGCAAAAGCGTCATCTTCAAATTCCAGGAGGTTGTCATCATTTATAGATGTAAAGAAACCTCTGGATTGAGACTTGGTAGCTTTGTACTCAGCTTTTTTGTCTTTGTCGAAAGCAACTGTCTGATTGCCATTTGCATCCGTACCAGCTTCATTTTCAACCTTCGTGTTCGTACTCCAGATATTGATGCGGTCTTTTTCGGCATACCAGAAGAAGTCATGTATGCCGCTGGCATCGTCATAGGCGAGGTCACCCCTTGTAGCGGGAGTTTCAGGAATCTCTACGCTGAACGAGATACCTTTTGCGGCCTCGTCCTGTGCGGAGAACGACCCCAGCTCGTCCTGCGTACAACTTACTGCAAGTGCCAACACACTTGCACAAAATAAATACTTTTTCATGTGCTTACAATTTAATTGTTTTTATTAATAATTCTATTTGTTATTATTCCCATTCTACGCCACCTCCGGGCACATCTCCTTCTCCCGGCTTTACAGGGCTTGCCTCGAACCCTCTTTCCACAGCAACCTCCAGAACTTCCACCTCCGGAGCCACATAAAACTTTTCCATTTCCATAATCGTAATTTTTAGTTAGTTAATAATTTGATTTCTTTTCTTACTCGTTTGTGATATATATAATATGGTGTAAAAACACCGATCTCTTATATTGGGCAAATGTCGCCTTACACATACTTCTGAGGTCGATTTCAGTGTGCAAAGTAACATACAAATTTCCCAAATAGGGGGCGGACAGGGAAAAGGGTTGACAAATGGGGGGGGCGAGGGAGTAAGGGGAGGAAAGAGGAAGCATCAAAAAAGGAATAACCGCGAACCTGGTTATGACGACGTATCGCCAACACATATTCCATTGGAAATTGTGCTTATTATATAAAGACCGCATTGGTAGCATACACAGGAATGGGCTACTCAGAAAGGGAATGAAAGGTACAAACAGATACTAAAAAAAATCCCCTTTCCGACATTTCATTATCGGAAAGGGGATTGAAATCTTAATTTAAGGGACTGGATTATTTGCTTGCCTCAACTAATACCACGCGGTTCAAGATAGGTTCACCGAATGTATCGACACCTTCAGTCTTACCAACAGAGAGACGGTCTGACTCAATGCCATATTTCTCAACCAAAATCTTGATAACTGCTTCCGCACGCTTCTTAGCCAACTGCTGGTTGAACTCTGCTGTACCAGTAGCGGAGTCAGCATAACCGTTGACAACATACTTCGTGTCGGGATACTTCTTCATTGTTTCAGCCAAATAAGACAGGTTCATAGCCTCACGCTTGGAAACTTTTGCAGACTCAATTGTGAAGAATACTGTACGCGGTGTAACATCCGGACGGTCAACTTCAACTTCACGGACTTGCGGCTCAGCCATCTTAGCCTGCTGCAATTCACCAGCCAAGCGTCTGTTCTCGGCTGCCATGTCGTTCATCTTATCACGCATCACATTCAGCTCAGACTCTGAAATAAGTTGTGGTTTCGGTTTGTCAAAACCTCTCTTAGCGAAGCGATAAGTAACGCCAACGGTTGCGCTTACGACACCATCGTAGCCTTTTCCACCGATACCGGCATCGAATTTGTCTTCAAATCCGGCAATGGACAACTCCAAGTTAATGTCAAACGCATCTGAGATACGGAACCGGTTGATAAGACCTCCGTTTACAGACATGCTCTGACGATGGGGCGTGCTATAGCTATGTGTCATACCGAAACCGGCATACGGAATCAGCTCATACACACGGTCGGGATTATAGCCGCCAAACAAGGCCATCAAGTTGAACATAGCGTCCGCATGCAGGTTCATATAGTTGAATTTCTGCTTGTACATTCCGTCCGACATTCCGTCCGCATAGTTCATGCCATTGTTACCCGGGATAAATCCTTTGGCTTGCAGGCCACTATACTGCAAACGAAGTCCCAACCCCGGAGTAAACCATTTACCTACCGCAATGTTAATCGTCGGGCTTATGCGTTTACCGAAGTCACCTTTATTATCATAGTCACCCAATAAAGCGCTTGCACCGACTCCACCCGAGATAAACCAGTTATCCCAAAAGCTATTCGTAACAACCGCATACTCATCGTACTGTGTCTTTTCTGCGGTTTCTGTCTCTTGTGCCATGGCACCCAAAGACATGCTGGACACTGCCAGCAACATCAAGAACTTTTTCATATTCTCACCTCATTTAATGATTAATACTACAAATATTTGTTTTTCTTTGTTCTTCATATTAATCTACAGCCCTATTCTTTTAGATTTAATAACACAAAGGTAAAGAAAACTTTTTTAGGAGCAAACTAATATCGTTAAAAAAACATTCTACAAGAGCAAAAAACTATGAATTCGAGTGCAGACATGATAGTTTATCAGAGAGACAGGGTGCCAATGAGGCACATACATATAAACAACTTTGCCAAGCATTATTGAAGGCTTGGCAAAGTATTATTGGAGTTTTGTCCAAGTATCATTGAAGACTTTGCCTTTTATCCAAGGATACTTGGCCGCTCGATATAGGGCACTTATTCAGTATGTGCCAAACCGGATATCATCTGGTGAACATTTTCTCAATGTCTTCTTCCTTTATTGTAGACAAAACCAGACGGCCGTCCGGCGTATAATTCGGAGAAGGGGAAACGAACAACTGCCCTATCAAATTGGACATTTCGTCCGTAGTCAGCACCTGCCCGTAAACAATGGCGGCCGCACGTGCCAGTGTCAATGCCAACCGGGTCTGCACCTCTTCCTTCACATCGTTTCCTTTTTCCATCGCTGTATGCACCATGCTCCTCACAAGCTTTACAGGATCCAGGCCTTCAATTCCCGCCGGCACCCCGTTGATGGCATAGCTGCCTCCACCCAAGGAAGTTAGTTCAAAGCCTATAGCGGACAAATCATCCTGAATGCTTTCGAGCACAGCGGCCTCCGAAGCCGGGAACTGAATAATCTCCGGAAACAGCACTCCTTGAGAAGCTCCCTGCCGATGTCGGATTTGTTCTATGTAACGGTCGAAAAGCACACGCACATGTGCACGGTGTTGGTCAATTATCATAAGCCCCGACTTCACTGACGTAAGAATAAAGCGGCCTTTGAATTGCAAATACTGCACGCCGGACGTGGCTGCAGGGTCATTGCCAGAGGGTAATGTCCCGCCCTGCAAATCAGCGTGTTCCTCACTTTCAGCCGACATTTCCGGATTATCAAAAACGGTTTGTTCCTGCGTGTCATTCATCCGGCTGGGTTTCGCAAGGCCCGCATACAGTTTTTCCCAATCGGTATTTGCACGTGAATAGGACTGCCCCCCACCCGATGATGACTTGAAAGGATTGAAATCCGCACTATAATGTAACTGAGGCGGTGTAACGGAACGGCCTTGATCAAAGACTGGAATATCGGGCATATCGACAGAATCGAAATCAATGGAAGGCACCGCATTAAACTTTCCCAACGTCTCTTTCACCGCCGCCGAAAGTATCTGCCAGATGGCCTGTTCGTTCTCAAACTTGATCTCCGTCTTCGTGGGATGAATGTTCACGTCAATATTGGCAGGATTTACCTCAAAATAGACAAAATAAGAGATTTGTTCGCCTACCGGTATCAACCGTTCGTAAGCCTCCATCACCGCCTTGTGAAAATAGGGATGACGCATATAACGGCCATTGACAAAGAAATATTGATGCACCCCTTTCTTACGTGCAGTCTCTGGTTTGGCCACAAAACCGGAAATTTTTATCAATGTCGTATCGACCTCTACCGACAACAACTGCTGGTTCAGTTTTTTCCCAAAGACGGACATAATGCGCTGACGCAACGGCATGACGGGCAGATTGAACAGTTCGGCATCATTGCTGTACAGATAGAACGCGATGTCCGGATGCACCAAGGCTATGCGTTCAAACTCCGTAAGTATATTGCTCAACTCCGTAGAGTTTGTCTTCAAGAACTTGCGCCTTGCCGGCACATTGAAAAAAAGATTCTTCACCGAGAAGTTGCTACCTTGCGGGCACGAAACGACTTCCTGGCTTTCCACCCGCGAACCGGAAATGACCAACCGAGTACCAAGTTCCTCGCCAATCAGACGGGTTTTCAGTTCCACTTCGGCCACAGCGGCAATAGAAGCCAGAGCCTCGCCCCGGAACCCCATTGTACGCAACGCGAACAGATCAGAAGCTTCACGTATCTTGGACGTGGCATGGCGCTCGAAAGACAAACGGGCATCGGTTTCCGACATGCCTTTTCCATCGTCTATCACTTGGATGCTGGTTTTACCCGCATCAGTTACCAGCACATGTATCTCCTTAGCTCCCGCATCCACCGCATTCTCCACCAGTTCCTTAACAACGGACGCAGGACGCTGTATCACCTCGCCGGCCGCAATTTGATTGGCAACCGCATCGGGCAACAAATGTATAATATCGCTCATGCAAACACCTCGCTACTTTTTCCTTTTAAATAACACCATTACTGAGGGCATACCAAAGATAAATCAACAGACCAATAAAGAACAGAAGAATTACAAAATGCAACGGCTGCTTTCCGCTTTCCTTGCGACGCTTCAAATGAGTGGTCTGCTCCACAAATTTCCCCCTGATATCTTCAGGAGAGAATTTCTTTTCAGGCAATATGCCCAATTCACGCTTGGCGTTTTCCTCAATCTTGGCCAACTTTTCCTTGCGTTCATCCACATAGATATAAGTATGATGGAAGCCGCGAGGTTTTCTCATAGTAAATAATCCCATAGCGTACCTTACTTTTTAGTTCGTCCTATATTCATGTCACGTGGTGAAACAGTAGGCTTGCGTGTACTTGGTTTCAAGCCTTGTCCCGCTTTCTTACCTCGCCAGTTAAATATATCATCTTTATTCAAGGGGCGCATATAATCCAGCCATACAAAAGTGGCCAACCGATATTTATCCGCAGGAATCTGATCCATGGGATAAGCCGTCCCATTAGCTTTCCCGATAAACGCCCCTCGCTCCATCCGCCTCTCCTTCAGCAACATGCGCAGGAAAGCGCCTTCGGAATAATTCATTAAAAGCAAGGAACTGTCCCGCTCCTCTACCGGATAGAAAATAACCATCACACTGCCATTCACATCCACCTGGCGCATATCCCCATCTTTGAAGAATGCCATCATCTCCTTACCGGAAACCTGATTGTAATGAACAGAGTCCTTCTGTTCTATAGTCAATGCCTGATTGATGATGTGCGCCCAATCGATAGTACTGTCATTCATGTAGATTTTAATCTGTTCACCCAACAACTGCTCCCTGCCATGCCACAGTACCGGATCGGTGTACATCGTCATACAAGAATCTTTAGAGTTATAGACCAATGAATCACAAACCGCCTGAATGTCGGAGCGATAAGCGCGAACCTTGTGATAAACCCGCATCTCACGATACACGGAGTCCGTATTCAGATTGAATGTAATCAGACGCAAGGTATCGCCATGCATAAAAAGACTGTCGCCTTGCGAATAATCCACTGCCACCGCCCGCCTCGTGGCCAGCGCATTCCCTGTCAACTCATCATAATAACAATAATCGCCCGTCAGCATATTACGGTTTACGGTATCATTCATCCGCACATTGTCAAACGCTTCGCCATAACTCAACTTACGGTCATAAAAAAGGCTGTCACCGGTAAGCTTACGCCCCTGATTAGTCAACACAGAACGGTCCAACAACTCCGCCTGCTCAGTCACCGTATTGTAAACTCCCCGTTCAGAATAAATGTGATTATTATCACTCACAATGTCCGACGGGCCTAAAATGGTCGCGACTTTCGTCAGCGTGCTGTATTTCAATGTATCTGAAGTCAAGACGAACTGCGGATTGTCCAATGTAACATCATGATTGAAAACCGCCAGTTTGGTAGAAGGACTGTATTCGCCCCAGATAGAAGTAAGTACATTGACCGAGTCCATCAAAGTTCCTCCTTCAAAATAATACCCCAAATTGAATATTCGGTCATAATTCAAACTGTCTGTAGTAAGCACCGTCCCCCGGTTAATCATCCGTACATGGTTACGGAGCATGGCCAACTGCGACATGCCATCGTAATACAAATAGTCGCCATAAATGAACAACGTATCGCCCTGCTCCATCCGGACATTGCCAAAAGCCTCAACCGAATTACTCTGCTGATAAAGAAAAGCCGTGTCACAATACATATACATGCTGTCGTGCCGCAGTTCTACCGACCCGGTCAATATCTGCACATCAGGCCTCAAATCATTATCAGCCTGAGCCTCATCCGCATACAACAAATCCACGCGGGTCTTCTTCTTTTCCGGTTCAGTTTTCTTATCTTGAGCGCTCAGCAAACAGATGCCAAACAGGCATAGGATACCCGAAAGAAGATACCTATGCCTGCTTAGAAAATGTAAATGGCTATTCCGTCTATACATAAAATCCTTTCAATTCCTTAAAAAATTATTCTTTAATCCATCCCGGATACTTGAATTCACACGTATTCCATCCTTCTTTAATACGAACGTATGTATGTTTCTGCTTCTCACGTATCCATTTTTCCAAGACCTCGGCCCTCCGTTTTTCCAGCACCAGGTTCTTCAAGTTCTGATAATCATCGGTAATGGTTGCCTTATGGCCATTGGTACGACTTTTCAGTTTTACAATCACACACTCTTCCTTTCCTGTCGCCTGCGGAATCATGGTAAAAGCTTCCGATATTTCACCTACTTGCATTTTGTCCACCACTTTGGCAATCTCGGGAGGCAACTCCTGCATCTCGAATTTCGAAGTGTTGGTATTGGGGTTCGGCAGCAAGCCATGGTTATTGCGTGTGTCTTTATCGTGAGATAACACGGACGCCGCTTCTTCAAAAGTAAACTTGCCGTTACGGATATCATCAGCAATAGAATCCAGACGAGCCATACCGGCTTCCAAAGCACTTTCGGGAACATGAGGACGCAGCAGGATGTGACGTACACGAATGCGGTCACCACGTTTTTCTATCAACTGAATGATATGAAAACCATATTCCGACTCAACCACTTTCGACACCTTGGTAGGGTCTTGCAGGTTGAAAGCCACATTGGCAAAAGCCGGATCCAACTGTCCGCGGCCATAGAAAGGCATTTCTCCGCCATTGATAGCCGACATCCTATCCTCGGAATACATACGGGCCAACGTGGAAAAACTGGTTTCACCCTTGTTGACACGCTCGGTGAACTCACGCAAACGACGCTTTACATCCTCAATTTCCTCCACCGGCACTTTAGGTTTCTGCGTAATGATTTCCACTTCGACCTGCGTAGGGATATAAGGTATACTATCTTGAGGCAACTTCTGGAAATAACGGCGCACTTCTGCCGGAGTGATTTTTATGTCACCAACCAGTTCCTGTTGCATCCGCTGCACGGTCAACCCCTCACGAGCATTCTCCCGAAGAGTCTCACGAATTTGTGTCGCGCTTTTATTCCAATATTCCTCCATCTTCTCCAATGAACCGATACGGCTGACATATTGGTTTATCATATAGTCTACCTGGCTCACCACCTCGCTTTCAGAAACGACAATACTATCCAATTCCGCCTGATGCAGAAAGAGTTTCTGTACGGCAATTTCCTCCGGTATCACACAATAAGGATCACCGTCAAAATTACGTCCGTTGTAGATGGCATCCAAACGCATTTCCTCCACATCCGATTTCAATATGGCCTCATCGCCTACCACCCAAACAACTTCATCAATCACATTGTCTTGAGCGAATAAAGGCATATAAGACAACACCGTCCACACCCATAAAGCCATCCATCTAAAGTTCACAAGTTTTCTCATTTTCTATGTCTTAATTCTCAAAATATTTTATTTTACCATCATCAGAGGCTTCCCGATATAAGTCGGATTTCACCTGATTCATAAATTCCACCTGTCTTCTATTCAGCAACATGTCCCTGACATGCAGCCGTGCGACTTCGTAAGGAAGTTGTTCGCCGGTGCGAATGTACTCACTTATATTCAAAAAATACCAAAATGCGGTATCTTTTAACTCTACATGATGATTCTTTTTTAAAAAATCGTCCATATTCAGCTCTTTCAACGGCAACCAACCCCCGATTTCTGCAGCCGACATCCAGCGGTCGTAAAAATATTCGTACTTCACGGCATGCTGCAAGCTATACTTTTCCAAATGCTCCACCGCATCCTGACGTTCGCTCTTATACCATTGCCGCACTTGAGACAGTTGAGGAGCCGTCAATGGCACTTTTATAAAAAGTCCCCTAACTAAAGGGCTTTCCGCCTTAAAAGCCTCCACATTGTCTGTATAATACTCCAGCAGTTCTTCTTCCGTCAATCTTTCGGCCAAACGTTCTTGCAACAAAGCCTGCTGATAGGCGTGTATAATCAACGATTTCCGGTAATTGGAAACAAGCTTTTCGATTTCCGCATCATCGGAAACATTCTGTTGCGCTTGCTGATACAATAAAATGTCTTCCGCCCAATTACGGATATAATGCCTGGCAAACAACAGACTATCGTCCTTCGACAAATTCTGTGGCTGCACACGCTGCAAATCCTCCCGATACAGAAAATTACCGTCAAGCTCCACCAATGGCGTTTTTCCTCTGTGGTCGTAATCGGATTTCCCACACGACATACACAAAACAAGTAACAGACAAATGAAGCCGACTATACGCATAAATCCAAAACTTAGATACTTTTAGCCTACGAAGATAACTGTTTAACTTATTGCCTCAGTGATTATTAACCGTTTTTAAAACCTCTTGATTTATTTCAACCTTCGCACTATTCCGCAAATCCTCTATCCAACAAGCGTCTTTATAATTCCGATAATCAGCCCAAAGCCTGTCACCAACCTCCGTCCAATGTTCAGGACCTTTTTTCTTCTTGCCTATTACTGACGTATAAGGGAAGCCTTCCATCGGTCGGGAGTCAGACATCTTGAACACCATGTCATCCACATACGGATTGTCACCCGGAGCGAAAAGGCCCTGTTCCACTCCCGCAACAATTGGCCCATTTGAGTTTACTCCCAACCGGATAGCATCCTGCCATTCATCCGGAGAAAGTTTTTTCAAGAACTTCTTCACTTTCTTACTCACACGCTTGGAGACGCAATGCAATACTATGCCTTCGAAACGGGACTCTGGCCAACGATAGGACTTCCGATTGTGTTCAAAATAGCGCATGACACCCACGGTATCGGATAACAGCCGCTTCCCCAATACGTAATCTGTAACATTGTGATAAAGCAGACTATCTGAATAAGCCTGCAAGGACAAACGATACTCCGGGCTATTCTTCTCCAGTTGCAAATCGGCACAAGCCAATACGGCCTTAGTTATGAAGCCCTCTAACTGACGTTTGGGTGAAGCGGGATGAGACAAAGCGAACATAGCCAATTCGCTTCCCGAATAGATCTTTCCCTCCAGCGAAAACAAGTTTTTTTTCGTCATACCATGAGTCAAAAAATCTTTTATGCCATCCTTGTCCGGCAGGAAATGATACAAACGCTTCAAACTATCCAACGCCATATCCGGCAAGCAACGCCCATTCGGAGAACCTGCCCGTTCCGTCTTACCGGCAGGCTCGCGTTGAAGTACTTTCAAGATATGTATTCCTTGAGGAGTGAAGAACGGCTTCGAAATTCCACCCACAGGCAACGTAAAAGCCACCTCTTCGAATTCAGCCGGCATATCCATACCATCCACCCAAAACGGCTCCTTCTCTTGCGAATACTTACGTACATTTTCTTCAAAGCTATTTTCCCCGGACATGACCCATGAATAAAGAGAATCCATCCGTGCTTGACACATAAGCAACATGTGCGAAGTAGCATTCTGAGGGATATATCGGAATATATGGCTGACAAGAACACGGCATGTAGTCAAAGAGACTCCCGGCGCCCTATAATCGCTCTGGCTTCCCTTCCTCCCTATCAATATTTTTTTAGACAGGCTATGCCGGCAACTATCCACAAAACTACGGAAAAGACTTAGCGTATCCAAACGAAGATGACGTGCGGCATTTACCTTTAGCTTATAGTTTATAAAGGTATCTACCGCCTGCATGGACAACCCTTTTCTTAAACAGAAAGCCTCATACTCGGCACATGTCACCTTTTCTCCGTCAATTGTCATCAACGCCTCTTGCTGCGCTTTCACTCCGCTCACCCACAGCATAAGCATGACAAGAAATCCACCCAGACGAACCATGAACATACGAACTTACAATTACAAAAAAAATCAGGCATAAATTATGCGGACACAAGCCCAAACAGGCCACCCGCATAATCTATGCCTCAAAAGAAGGAAGTAAAAGCTTTTACATTAGGAGCCTTTCCCCTTATTCCATATCCATTGATTTTATTCAGGACGACTATAGTTGGGCGCCTCACTCGTAATGGCGACATCATGCGGATGACTTTCCAAGACACCGGCATTGGTTATGCGCGTAAATTTCGCATTATGCAACTGCTCAATGTTTGCTGCGCCACAATAGCCCATACCTGAACGTAAACCACCCACTAACTGGTAAATAACCTCATACAATGAGCCTTTGTAAGGAACGCGGGCCGCAATACCTTCTGGAACCAATTTCTTAACATCTGTTGTTCCACTTTGGAAATAGCGGTCTTTCGAGCCATTCTCCATAGCTTCCAACGAACCCATGCCTCGATAGGACTTGAACTTACGGCCGTTGAAAATAATAGTATCACCGGGCGATTCTTCTGTGCCAGCCACCAACGAACCTATCATTACACTACAACCACCGGCTGCCAATGCTTTCACGACATCACCCGAATAGCGTAAACCACCATCGGCAATCAAAGGCACACCTGTTCCTTCCAACGCCTTGGCCACATCGTAAACAGCCGAGAGCTGAGGTACACCCACACCTGCGATGACACGAGTCGTACAAATAGAACCAGGACCGATACCAACTTTCACGGCATCAGCACCGGCTTCCACTAATGCCTTAGCCGCTTCTCCGGTCGCCACATTACCAACCACAATATCAATATCCGGGAAAGTACGCTTGGCTTCTACAAGTTTATCTATAACATACTTAGAGTGGCCATGAGCCGTATCGATTACAATCGCATCAGCACCGGCCTCAACCAGTGCACGCATACGGTCAAGCGTATCTGCCGTTACACCTACACCGGCCGCCACGCGCAAACGTCCCTTAGCGTCCTTGCAAGCCATCGGTTTATCTTTAGCCTTCGTAATATCCTTATAAGTAATCAGGCCAACCAGCTTGTTGTCCTTGTCCACTACAGGCAATTTTTCAATCTTATGTTCCTGTAAAATCTGAGCTGCAGCTTCCAAATCGGTTGTCTGATTAGTGGTGACAATGTTATCTTTGGTCATTACCTCATCAATCCGCTTGGAATGGTCTCTCTCAAAACGGAGGTCACGATTTGTCACGATACCTACCAAATGGCCTTCGTCATCTACCACCGGGATGCCTCCAATCTTATATTCAGCCATCAAAGCCAAAGCATCGGCAACCGTCGAACCTCTTTTAATGGTAACAGGATCGTAAATCATTCCGTTCTCCGCACGCTTTACAATAGCGACTTGACGTGCCTGCTCCTCAATAGACATATTCTTATGAATTACGCCGATACCTCCTTCACGGGCAATGGCGATAGCCATCTTAGCTTCCGTAACGGTATCCATTGCAGCAGTTACAAACGGGATTTTCAACTCAATGTTTCTTGAAAACTTTGTCGTGAGCTCGACAGTTTTAGGCAATACTTCAGAATAAGCGGGAATCAGCAGTACATCATCGTACGTCAACCCGTCCATTACAATTTTATCAGCAATAAATGACATAGGGTTATGCGTTTAAAATTTATTGCGTGCAAATATACGGTTTTTATTCCATTTCCGCATATATGCACGCAATAATTTTAGTTTTTTATATCCGAAACATCTATCAGTTAGCCATTTCTGAGATGAATTTTATGCGGACCAAACGCACTTCCTCTTCTGTAAAATCATCGCCCAGCTCATCCAGCGCATCATCAATATTGTCCGTAGTAGACTCCTTGAAGTAATCATAGATATCCAGCATGTGATCCTCATCCATGATGTCATTCAAGAAATAATCAATATTCAGCTTCGTACCAGAGTAGACAATCGCTTCTATCTCATCCAGCAATTCATCAAACTCGATACCTTTGGACACTGCGATATCGTCAAGTGCCACCTTACGGTCAATGGCTTGTATAATAGAGACTTTCAGTTTCGATTTATTCGCCACAGTACGCACGCGCAAATCCTCGGGACGCTCTATTTCGTTTTCCTCACAATGACGTTTAATCAGCTTACAGAATTCCTCACCATAACGTTTGGCTTTTCCCGCGCCAACGCCAGGGATATTCTGCAACTCCTCCAAAGTTATCGGATAGATAGTAGCCATCGCCTCAAGTGAAGGATCTTGGAAGATAACGTAAGGAGGCACCTGCAAGTGCTTGGAAAGTTTCTTCCGCAAATCTTTCAACATAGAGTAGAGTTCCGGATCTACCGCACAAGCGCCACCGCTATGAGCCGGTGCTTCTTCTTCCACTTCCTCAAAATCATTATCTTCGGTAATCTTGAAGGACTTCGGGTTCTTCAGGAATTTCTTACCGGCATCCGTCACCTTCAGCAAGCCATAGTTTTCCACATCCTTACTAAGATAACCGGCTATTAACGCTTGACGGATAACAGAATTCCACGTACGGTCTTCTTCTCCCATACCGGATCCGAACACCTCGAGGTCCTCATGCAGATGCGCCAACACCTCCGAAGTTTCGCGTCCTTGAATTACATCTATAATATAATCCGATTTAAAATTCTCCTTTACAGCGAGAACCGTTTCTATAACAGTACACAATAAGTCTTGAGCTTCCACTTGTTTCTTAGGATTTAAACAATTGTCACAATTTCCGCAATTGTCTTCCGTGTATTCCTCACCGAAGTAATGCAACAAGGTCTTTCGGCGACATACGGAAGACTCGGCATAAGCAGCAGTTTCCTGCAGCAGTTGTTTGCCTATCTCCTGCTCTGCCACGGGTTTTCCTTGCATGAACTTTTCCAGTTTCTGCAAATCTTTATTGGTGTAGAACGTAATGCATTTTCCTTCACCACCATCGCGACCGGCCCTACCCGTTTCCTGATAATAACCTTCCAGGCTTTTAGGTATATCATAATGGATAACAAAACGCACATCCGGTTTGTCAATACCCATGCCGAACGCAATCGTCGCTACAATAACGTCCACCTTCTCCATCAAGAAGTCGTCTTGATTCTTTGTGCGGGTTGCGGAATCCATGCCTGCATGATAAGGGCGGGCATTAATACCATTGGCTTGCAATATTTCGGCCAACTCTTCCACCTTTTTTCTGCTCAGACAATAGATGATACCCGATTTTTCCGGATTATTCTTGATGAACTTAATTATATCTTTGTCAATGTTGACTGTTTTGGGGCGCACTTCATAATATAGATTGGGGCGATTGAACGATGACTTAAAGACTTTCGCGTCTATCATGCCCAAATTCTTCTGAATGTCATGCTGCACCTTCGGAGTTGCCGTCGCCGTAAGCGCAATAAGCGGTGCTTTACCTATTTCATTAATAATAGGACGGATGCGGCGATATTCCGGTCGGAAATCATGTCCCCATTCCGAAATACAATGTGCTTCGTCCACAGCATAGAAAGAAATCTTAACCGTCTTCAAGAACTCCACATATTCGTCCTTGGTCAATGACTCGGGAGCCACATAAAGCAGCTTGGTCTTGCCAGAAACGATGTCGGACTTCACCTGATCAATCGCGCTCTTGTTCAACGAGGAATTAATAAAATGAGCCACGCCATCTTCTTCGCTGAAGTTACGCATGGCGTCCACCTGGTTTTTCATCAACGCGATTAGGGGTGATATGACGATAGCCGTTCCCTCCATTAATAAAGAAGGCAATTGATAACATAATGACTTTCCTCCCCCTGTAGGCATCAATACAAATGTATCGTTACCGTCCAAAAGGTTTTGAATAATAGCTTCCTGATTGCCTTTAAAATTATCGAACCCGAAGTATTTCTTCAGCTGGTCTGTCAAATAAGTATTCTTTCCTGCCATGATCTTTTTGGTTGTTGTTTACAAATCCGTTTCTAAATTCACACATCAAAGGAAACACAATTTCAAGACCATTTCACGAATCCCGAAACCGGTTTTCCATTTTCAAAAAGGTTATATTTCCAAGAGTCCTAACAAAGTTATAAACAACTTCGCAAATTTCAAGCAAAAATCATCGAATATTTTTCAGAAAAAATTTTAAAATGCACAATTAGCCCCTTACAACCCTTTTTCAGACATTTTGCAACCTGGCCATATTGGACTTCTCCAGTTCCCGCTTCGCATAATCCAGCGTCACTACAAGTTCGTCTTTATGTTCCGAAGGCACCTTATACATCGCATCCATCATTATTGTCTCCACAATGGAACGAAGTCCGCGAGCGCCCAATTTGCATTCAATCGCTTTGTCCACAATATACTCATACACGGCTTCCTCAAAAGTCAACTTCACTCCATCCATTTCGAACAGTTTAATGTATTGCTTGATGATAGAGTTTTTCGGTTCTGTAAGAATAGCACGCAAAGCCTTGCGGTCCAACGGATCCAGATAAGTAAGCACCGGCAAACGTCCAATAATTTCCGGAATCAATCCGAACGCCTTTAAGTCCTGAGGAGAAATATACTGCATCAGGTTTTCCCTATCTACAGTAGCCGCATTGCGTACGGCATTATATCCCACGACATGCGTATTCAACCGTTGGGCTATTTTCTTTTCAATGCCGTCAAACGCACCACCACAGATGAAAAGTATATTCTTTGTGTTAACAGCTATCAGTTTCTGCTCCGGATGTTTGCGTCCGCCTTGAGGAGGAACATTGACAACCGAACCTTCGAGCAATTTAAGCAAACCTTGCTGAACACCCTCACCACTCACATCGCGGGTAATAGAAGGATTATCACCTTTACGGGCAATTTTGTCTATCTCATCAATAAATACGATACCACGCTCGGCCTCAGCCACATTATAATCAGCCACCTGCAACAGGCGTGTCAAAATGCTTTCAATATCTTCACCTACATATCCGGCTTCCGTCAGCACTGTAGCGTCCACAATAGTGAAAGGCACATGCAACATTTTTGCGATGGTACGAGCCAACAACGTTTTACCGGTTCCCGTGCTCCCGACCAAGATGATGTTTGACTTCTCTATTTCCACATCGTCACCCGAGTCTTTCTGTAACAGGCGTTTATAGTGATTGTACACAGAAACAGACAGGAAACGCTTGGCATCATCCTGCCCGATGACATATTGGTCCAGAAAAGCCTTTATCTGCATAGGTTTCGGGAGTTCGTCCAAACTGAACGAAGAGCCGGCATTTTTTTTCTTACGCTCCATCGTTTCCTGCACAATCTCATAAGCCTGCGCAGCACAAGTTTCACAAATAAAGCCATTTATGCCCGTTATCAGGAATTCCACCTCGTCATCCGTACGGCCACAAAAACTGCACCTGTTTTTATTCTTTTTCGAATCAGCCATATTTATTTCCGAATCAATACTTCATCAACCATCCCATAATCCTTTGCCTCTTGGGCTGTCATCCAATAATCGCGGTCCGAGTCAGCCCACACTTTGTCAAACGGTGTATGCGAATGGTCGGCAATAATGGTATAAAGTTCCTTTTTCAATTTCTGAATTTCTCGGGCCGTAATCTCAATATCCGAAGCCTGACCTTGCGCACCACCCATCGGTTGGTGTATCATGACACGGGAATGAGGCAGCGCCGAACGTTTTCCTTCCTTCCCGGCCACCAAGAGCACAGCCGCCATGCTGGCCGCCATTCCTGTACATATTGTAGCCACATCGCTGGAAATAAACTGCATCGTGTCGTAGATGCCCAATCCGGCATAGACAGAACCTCCAGGCGAATTAATATATATAGAAATGTCCTTCCCCGAATCTACCGAGTCGAGATACAACAACTGAGCCTGCAATGTATTGGCCGTGTAATCATCAATCTGAGTTCCCAGAAAGATAATGCGATCCATCATCAGGCGGGAAAACACATCAAGCTGCGTCACATTCAGCTGGCGCTCTTCCAAAATATAAGGATTTAAATAACCGGCCTGCGACTTGATAACCTCGTCCAGCACAAGGGCGTTCATCCCCAAATGCTTGGTTGCATATTTTCTGAATTCGTCCATATTTAATCGAATTTTAGTTTTGCGGGTGCAAAGAAACAAAAAAGAATAGAAAGACACAAAAAAGCGGGGATGTTTGAAAAAAAATTCAAGCATCCCCACCTGTTATATAAGCAATCGGGAGACCGATTATTCAAACATCTTGTTAAAATCTTCTGCCGAAATGCTTTTGTGCTCTAATGTCACTTGCGGTTTAATGGCATTGGTCAATTTCGTCTCTACCACACGGTTCACCAAGCCTTCCACGCTTTCTTTTTTCTTCAGCATCTCCTTTACGTAGTTCTCTACCAGTTCATCGGGAATATTCAGCATGCCATATTGAGCGAACTGAGCGCGCGTAGCCTCGCGAGCCATATTGGCGATATCCTGTTGCTCAACCTTGATGTCGTTGGCTTTTACCAATTGTTCCTTAATCAAATGCCATGTCAATTCCTCAATGCTCTTGCCGTAGTTGTCTTCCACAAACTTTTCGTCTTTATCCGGATTGTTGGCACGCATGATGCGCTTCAGCAATGCATCGGGGAATTCCAGCTTGCCGACTTTCTCCATCAGCACCTTACGCAGGTCGATGAGGAACTTGTAATCGCTATCGGCCACAAATTGCTTGGCTATAGCCTCTTTCACCTTGACGCGGAACTCTTCTTCCGTCTTTACAGTACCTTCACCGAACACCTGGTCAAAGATTTCCTGATTCAATTCGCCTTCCACGAAACGTGTAATTTCTTCTACCTGGAAGCTGAAGTCCGACTTCATCTCTGCGGCGGCTTCCTTGTCTATTTTCAGAAGCGAAGCCAGCTCGGCCGGATTGCCGTCCCATGCCGTATGCGGATTGAACACCAGCACATCGTTTACCTTGGCGTTGGCGAAGATTGCCTTCTGCTCGTCATTCTTCATGTAAGCAGGCATCATTACGGCACCTTCCACCTGAATACCGCCTTCCTTCGCATTGCCTTCTTCGTCCAGTTCAGCCAACAGGCCTTTCAGCATATCCTTGTCGGCATAGGTATCCACTTTCTCATATTTACCGTTACGTTGCGTGTAAGCCTTAATCTGGTTATTCACCATTTCGTCACTCACCTCAATGTCATAGTAATCCACCTTATCCTCAGCGCTTACTTCAGCCTTGAACTCGGGAGCCAATGCGATGTCAAACAAGAATTCGAACTCTTCCATTGTATCGAAATCAATGGCAGGCTGCTTGTCCTCGTCAGGCATAGGCTCGCCTAAAATGTTCACCTTGTTATCTTGAATATACTTGAATACGGTTTCGGAAAGCAGTTTGTTAACTTCTTCTGCCAATACCGACTTTCCATACATCTTCTTGATAAGGCTCATGGGAACCATACCTTTACGGAAACCGGGCATCTGGGCTTTCTGGCGGAAAGACTTCAACGCCTTGTCTACCTTCTCCTGGTAGTCGGCTTTCTCAAGCTTCACAGTAAGCAGAGCGCTTACCTTGTCAATGTTTTGCAATGAAACGTTCATCGTGACAAATTCTATTTTTATTTAAACTATACTACTATATTCCAATGTTTCAAAATGAGTGCGCAAAATTAGTGTTATTCTTTCAAATCCCCAAAACAAGACCGAAATATTTAACTTACAACATTTTTTTTATGCTTCAACATGCTTTCCAAGATACGTTCAGTCATCTTCCACCCTGTCTTCTTCAATAACCAGGTTCTGAATGATGAAACTCTGGCGCTCCATCGTGTTCTTGCCCATATAGAATTCCAGCAACTCTTTCACGGCATCCGTCTTGCGCAGGGTCACTTGCTCCAGACGGATGTCTTTGCCTATGAAATGGCGGAACTCATCGGGCGAAATCTCACCCAAGCCTTTGAAGCGGGTAATTTCGGGATTAGGCCCCAACTCGTCTATGGCACGAAGGCGTTCCTCTTCGGTGTAGCAATAGTTCGTCTTCTTCTTGTTGCGCACGCGAAAAAGCGGAGTCTGCAAGATGTACACGTGGCCTTTCTTGATGAGCTCAGGGAAGAATTGCAGGAAGAAGGTAATGATGAGCAAGCGGATATGCATGCCATCCACATCGGCATCGGTGGCAACGATTACCTTATTGTAGCGCAAGCCATCCAGTCCGTCCTCAATGTTGAGAGCCGCCTGCAGCAAGTTGAACTCTTCGTTTTCATAGACGATTTTCTTGGTCAGCCCATAACTGTTCAGCGGCTTGCCCCGCAACGAGAATACAGCCTGGGTGTTGACATCGCGGCTTTTGGTGATGGAGCCACTGGCCGAATCGCCCTCGGTGATGAAGATTGACGAGTCGGCTTCCTGTTCCTTGCCTTTGCCATCGCTCAAGTGATAGCGGCAATCGCGCAACTTGCGGTTATGCAGATTGGCTTTTTTGGCACGTTCGCGGGCCAGTTTCGTCACGCCGGCTATGGCTTTGCGTTCCTTCTCGCTTTCCTGTATTTTCTGCAACATCACCTCAGCCACCAACGGGTTTTTATGGAGGTAGTTATCTACCTCGGTCTTTATGAAATCGCCCACATATTTATTCACCGTAGGTCCGGCCGGTTTTCCTTCTTGCGGGACAGCCGGCCACATGTTGTTGCTGCCCAGCTTGGTCTTGGTCTGACTTTCGAACATCGGCTCCTCCACATCGACGGCGATGGCCGCCACCAGTCCGTTGCGGATATCGGCAAAGTCGAAATTCTTCTGGAAGAATTCTTTAATGGTGCGGGCCAAATGTTCTTTCAAAGCGCTTTGGTGCGTGCCGCCTTGGGTGGTGTGCTGCCCGTTGACAAAGGAATAATACTCTTCGCCATACTGGTTCGTATGCGTAAAAGCTATTTCGATGTCCTCACCTTTCAGGTGCACAATGTCATACAACCCTTCGCTGGTCATGTTGTCCTTCAACAAATCCTCCAGTCCATGACGGGACACGATGCGCTGTCCATTATATATAAAAGTAAGGCCTGTGTTCAGATAGGTATAATTGCGCAACAGGTTTTCCACGAACTGCGGTTGGAAAGTGTAACCCACGAACAACGTGTCATCGGGTTCAAAGAAAGTATAAGTACCTGTTTCTTCGGCAGTTTCCTCTGTCGTATCGCTGACCAGCACACCCCGTTCGAAAACAACGGCCCTCACAAATCCGTCCCGATAGCTGCGCACCTCGAAGCGGCTGCTCAGCGCATTGACCGCCTTGATGCCCACACCATTCAGTCCGACGCTTTTCTTGAAAGCTTTCGAATCGTATTTTCCGCCCGTATTCAGTTTGCTTACAGCCTCGATGAGTTTACCTTGCGGAATGCCACGCCCATAATCGCGCACACTGACCCTAAGGTTATCCTCTATGTTGACTTCTATCTTCTTGCCCGCTCCCATCTTGAACTCGTCGATGCTGTTGTCCAAGGTCTCTTTCAACAACACATAAATGCCGTCGTCACTTTGGCTTCCGTCTCCCAAACGGCCGATGTACATGCCCGAACGGACACGGATATGCTCCATGTCATCCAGATGCCGGATGTTCTCGTCCGTATAGGTCACATTGTCTACAGGGTTCTTGTCTTCCAATGGTAGCAGTTGCTCGTTCTCTTCCATATATGTTTTATTGATTTGCATGCGCAAACATACAAAAAATCCGCCAAATAACCGAAAGGAACACACAGATTAACGCACCATTTACCAACGTCCCGCAAAAAGGAGGACTATGTTCCGCAAAGGAGGAAGCTATGTCTCGCAAAGGGGGAGGCAGAGCTTCGGAAGCAGTCCAGGCAGACTGCGCGACATCATTTTATCATAAGGATGCGAAGGCATGCGGTGTCCGACAGATTTGCATATTCACCTTTTTATCACTACATTTGCGAAAACCTTTTTTAATACAAATTCTTATGAGAAATATTCAATCCGCCTTGGCTGGCCTGATGATGGCCGTGGGATTGTCCGCTTGCCACACATACACCCAGCCGGACGCCCCTATCCGGGAAGTCAGCTTCACGCAAGTACATTTGGACGACGCCTTCTGGAAACCCCGTGTGGAAATCAACCGCACCGTGTCTATCCCGTCGGCTTTCCGTGAGTGTGAGAAGAATGGACGTTTCGACAACTTTGCCATAGCCGGCGGATTGAAAAAAGGAGAGCACCGGGGCGACTTTTCATTCGATGACACCGACCCGTACAAAATTATCGAAGGAGCTTCGTATTCGCTGGCCGTAAAGTACGACCAGGCATTGGACGCTTACTTAGACAGCGTCATCGGACTCATAGCCGCAGCCCAGGAGCCAGACGGATATCTGACCACATGCGTCACCAACCGATGCACCCGGCTCTCCGGATGGTGGGGCACCCACAAATGGGAGAAGATTAACAGCCACGAACTCTATAACTCCGGACATCTGTACGAAGCTGCCGTAGCCCACTATCGTGCCACGGGCAAACGCACTTTACTGGATGTAGCCATCAAAAACGCCGACCTCGTGTGCAAAGTTTTCGGCCCCGGTGAGGGACAAAAGCATGTGCCGTCCGGACATCCGATTGTAGAGATGGCACTGGCCAAACTATACAAGGTGACGGGAAACGAACAATACCTGAAAACCGCCAAGTACTTCATCGAAGAGACCGGGCAAGGTACGGACGGACATGCCTTAAGTGAATATAGCCAAGACCACAAGCCAATCCTGCAACAAGACGAGATTGTGGGCCACGCCGTACGTGCGGGATACCTCTACTCCGGCGTGGCGGATATAGCCGCCTTGACTCATGACACGGCTTACTTCCATGCCCTCCAGCGGATATGGACAAACCTGGTGTCGCGCAAGCTCTACATCACCGGCGGCATGGGTTCACGGGCACAGGGTGAAGGTTTCGGTCCAAACTACGAGCTACACAATCATACGGCTTATTGCGAGACGTGCGCTTCCATCGCCAATGTATATTGGAACCACCGCATGTTCCTGGCCACGGGAAAAGCCCAGTACGAAGACGTCCTGGAGCGAGCCTTGTACAACGGCGTCCTCTCCGGCGTATCACTTGGCGGCGACCGCTTCTTCTACGACAATCCGCTGGAGTCGATGGGACAACACGAACGGCAAGCCTGGTTCGGGTGCGCTTGCTGCCCGGGCAACATCACCCGTTTCATGGCATCGGTCCCCAACTACATGTATGCCACGCAAGGTGATGACCTTTACGTAAACTTGTACATACAGGGAGACGCCACTTTGAAAACACCGAACAATGTGGTAAAAATCCGCCAGACCACCCGATATCCTTGGGACGGGAAAATCGTGCTGAACATACAACCGGAAAAAACGCAGGAATTTGCCATACGACTACGCATTCCCGGCTGGGCACAAGATGCTCCCGTACCCTCCGGCCTCTATACGTTCACCGACCAAGCGCCCGATTATCAGCTGAATGTCAATGGAAAAAAACAATCGCCTCAGCTGATAGACGGATATGCTACCCTTATACGCCAATGGAAAACAGGCGATGAAATCACACTCACACTCCCCATGCCGGTGCGGCGCATTCAAGCCAATGCCCATGTACAAGACGACCTGGGGAAATTGGCCATTGAGCGGGGTCCCATCGTCTATTGCCTGGAAGGAAAAGACCAAGCGGACAGTACCGTATTCAACAAGTTTATCCCGGCTGATACGCCCATTCAAGCTACCTACGACGCCGAATTGTTGAATGGGGTTGTCAAGCTGACCGGAACCGCCTACGAAGTAAACGCACAGGGAGAACCGTCCGAAGTACCGTTCGTAGCCATCCCCTACTCCGTATGGAATAACCGTGGGGCCGACCAGATGGCGGTATGGATACCCGCTTCGGCAGACCAAACACGCCCTACGCCCCAACCTACCATAGCCAGCCGGGCACAGACATGGATGATACAAGCCCCCATACAAAAAGATGCGCCCCTGTCTGCGGCCACACTCACCTACGCATGGGGTGTCAACGACCAGTGGGAACCCGCCAGTTCATCCGACACATCCAAACCCTACTTCTACTGGTGGCTGAAGAAAGGCACGCGCGAATCCATCGCCTATACTTTTGACCAGCCTTATGAAGTATCCAACGTGCAAGTCTACTGGCTGGATTTTGACCATTATGACGGGAACTTCCGCGTGCCTGCCTCTTGGAAACTCTACTACAAACAAGGCGACACCTGGCAACCCGTCAATGCCCTATCGCCCTACACCGTGCAGCAAGACTGCTACAACAGCCTCGATTTCAAACCGGTAAGGACAACCGGCCTAAAGATAGAAGCCCAGTTGCAGAAGGACGCCTCGGGAGGCATTATTGAGTGGAAGGTAAACTAAACAAGCCCCAAAGTATTATTAGATAAAAGCCCAAGTATTATTGGATATTTGGCCTTTTATCCAATAATACTTGGGCAAGTAAGCAATGATGCTCGCCAAGCATCAATAGGGCCGTCACTCGTGACATCTAATCAACGAGCGTTTTCATAAAGGACATTCATTTCCAAGTCCTTATTGTTTTCATCTTGGATACGGCTTCCGTCCTGTACGTTCAAACGGACATTATCCAACCGGCAGTTTTCCGACCAGACTATTTTCCCGGCAGTCTGCACATCGGCTTTTATGTCCGATATGTATATATTTTCAATAGGCAAATTCTCGTTCCAACCTACAGCGGAAATAAAAGTCTTGGCGTCAGCAGCTTCCACTTGAGTAAACCAAATGTCACGAAAATGCGGATAGCCTTTCTCCTTAGGCGTAACGGGTGTCAGCATCACTTTCCAATGCCGGGGTATTTCCTTACCTTCGTATTCGGGAGGAAGCGTCGAATAGCTATAACTGGGGTTCCAGTTCAAGTCTACACCCAAAACCGTCCGCACATTCTCAGCATAGACTTGGCTCATGCAGATGTTCTCCACCACACCTCCCCGGTTCATGGCCGACTTCAGCCGGAGTACGGTTGAAGTTCCATATGCCTTTAAGTTATAGCCATAAATATGACGTATGCCCCCCGATGTCTCACTTCCACACGTAAACAATCCGCCTCCTTTGCGGGCAATACAATTCCGTATTACTACGTATTCCGTCGGACGGTTCACCCGCAAGCCGTCAGCGTCGCGTCCGGCTTTCAGGCAGATATTGTCATCATTGCAATCTATGTCACAATTTTCCACCAATATCCAACTGCTGGAGTCGATGTCAATGCCATCCGTACTGGGACCATGGCCTCCTATGTTGTTATTGATGGTCACACCGTCCACCGTGCAATGAGTGGAATACAGGATTTGGCAAGCCCAAAAACCGGTCCGCATCAAAGTGAAGTCCTTCAACGTAACGTCACGGCTGTCGGACACCAGCAGTCCCCGCACACGTTTACAGTCATAGTCCACAATCCAACGCAATTTGCGTTTCTCATAATCTTTCCGCATCGTCCAGTATTTGTCCCAAAACACTTTACCACGACAATCAATCCGTCCTTTTCCACTGATACAGGCGTTTTGCACACCAAGTACATTAATGACTGCCGACGGCCACGTCATCTCGATACCTGCAATACGAGTTTCTATTTCCGGATAGTCCCCAATGTCTTCACTGGCTATCAAGGTCACCCCTTCCTCCAAACATAGTTCCACATTATCCTTCAGGTAAATGGCTCCTATGCGATAGTATCCGGGGGCAACCCGCACAATTCCGCCTCCAGCCTTATGACACTGGTCTATGGCTGCTTGCAAAGCAGGAGTACCTAAACGGGTTGTATCATTTTCCAAACCATAATCGGACGCGTTGAACACGTTGCCGGACGGACGTTTTTTTGCACCTACTTGTGACACCCACGACAAATCCGGCTGTTTGTATTCTCCAACCGTCTCTTGAACCGGAATGGAAGTACGAGCTTCTGTCGTTCCTGTCAAGCCAAAACATATCAGCAGATTCAGCAATGCGTATATTTTTTTCATTCTGCGTAAGTATTTAATCTTATTTAGTTTACACTATATCAAGAGTTAAGGATCCAAGTCTATAACCTCTTGTGCATTAACGTCCCGTTCACTCCACAGCATCGTTTTCCTCTCCCGGCAAAGGCCAGTTAAGAGAGGGGATATGCATTTTCTGCATTTCCGCATCAAATTCCTTCACCATTTCCGGATATTGTCCTGCCAGATCAGTCGTTTCCTGCGGGTCTTCTTTCAAGTTGTACAACTCCAACGGAGCATCCGGTCTGACGGTCACACACTTCCAGTCACCTTTACGGGCAGCGCGTTGCTTGCCGGGGAATTCCCAATACAGCAGACGATTGTCTGTATCAATCTGTTGCCCGTAGAACAAAGGTGAGATATCCATTCCGTTAAGTTGTCCGGGCAGATAATCCGTCCCGCCGGCCAAGGTTGCCAATGTAGGCATTACGTCGGGGAAATAAATGATGTTGTTCAGTGTCTGCACCGGCACGGTTCCCGGCTGATTGACAATGAAAGGCACGCGGATGCCTCCTTCGTAAAGCATTCCCTTCCGTCCTTTGAAACCTGCATTACAATTCAATACCTTAATAGGCGCCTGCACAGCGGCACCATTGTCCGAAGCAAAGATAATACAAAAAAGTGAGATACTGAGCAAATCACGGAAATATGATTGAAAGTTAATGATTTATGGGATTTTGGCGATTTGAGTGAGTGCCAACTGAAACCGGGAAAAAGCCAACTTGAACCGTAATTGCGTTACC
>CASENS010000061.1 GCA_949289345.1 uncultured Bacteroides sp. | reverse complement strand
TTTGTACCGTAAGAGTTTCCCGAACAAGCAAAGCGATGCAGACCACGGCAATTAGAACGGTTACCAACTCATTACCCGAAAACGAGGTAATTCTTCTAACTCTCTTGATTTCAAAGAGGTATATTCCTTTATACAGATTTACGCAAAATCCTTGGTATCTGCACCGGCAGAATAAAGAAAACGTTTTTTCCTTTAGAGGAAAGATACGTTTTTTCAAGATAGGATTAGGGTTCCTTCCGTGTTTTCTCGCAGGTTTGTTTGGTAAATAGGATATACATCGCTTTTTTAACGGTTATTAGTGCTTGGCCGGGCGGGTCGTTAATTATTGTTTTGTTTTTCGGGTTCTAATGGTGCAAATCGAATGATGATGTATCTTATGCTATTGATATTCAGCGGATTATTGTTTTCGGAAACACTTAACTGTTTGTTCCCGAAAACTTAACGGTTTCTGTCGGAATAGTTAACTGTTTCCCTTGCAAACACTTAACTGCCCGCCCTTAAACGGTTAACTGTTTTTCCGATAAATTTTCAGTGTCGCTTCAGTGTAAGAAAATAGTTGATATTAGAAGATTGTGGCTTCCGGATTATGCGCTGTGTTTCTTTATGGGAATTTAAAGCCCCTTCCCATCCCTCCCCCGAAGGGAGGGGGCTGAATTATCATTTGGGAAAATGAAATTTCCATGATGTGATTTTGCCTTGAAATTTGCGAAATAGAAAACATTTTATTTACTTTGTGACCTGCACATTGAACAACCTGAAAGATTGTAGAATAAAAAAATAAGATGAAAAACAAATTCTGGAATGAGAGCATTGAGCGCATGGATCGGGAGAACATGCGCAAGCTGCAAAGTATCCGTCTGAAGAAAACGGTGGAACGGGTGTATCATGACTCGCCTTTCTACCGGAGGAAGATGCAGGAACTGGATATTACGCCCGACGACATCAACGGCATTGAAGACATTGTGAAGCTGCCCTTCACTACGAAGTACGACTTGCGTGACAATTATCCTTTTGGCATGTTCACCGTGCCGATGAGCCAGATTGTGCGCATACACGCCTCGTCGGGAACAACGGGCAAGCCTACCGTCGTGGGGCATACGCGCAAAGACCTCTCCATGTGGGCCGAGTGTATGTCGCGTGCCATTTATGCTTACGGGCTGGACAACACGGACATCTTTCAGGTGTCTTACGGTTATGGCCTGTTCACGGGGGGATTTGGCGCCCATTATGGAGCGGAAAACGTAGGCGCTTCGGTCATTCCCATGTCCAGCGGCAATACGGCCAAGCAGATTACCCTTATGCACGACTTTGGCGCCACGGCCTTGTGCTGCACGCCTTCTTATGCGCTCTATCTGGCGGATGCCATCCGCGACTCCGGCTATCCGCTGGAGGAATTCAAGCTGAAGGCGGGAGTGTTCGGCGCCGAACCCTGGACGGAGAACATGCGTAAGGACCTGGAGGCAAAACTGCATATCAAGGCGTACAACATCTACGGACTGAGTGAGATAGCCGGCCCCGGAGTGGCTTTTGAATGTGAGTGCCAAGACGGGTCGCACATCAACGAGGACTATTTTTATCCCGAAATCATCGACCCCGAGACCCTTCAGCCCCTGCCTCCCGGTGAGACAGGCGAGCTGGTGCTGACTCATCTTACCAAGGAAGGCATGCCCCTGTTGCGTTATCGCACCAAGGACCTGACCGCCCTGCGTTACGAACCCTGTCCATGCGGGCGTACATCGGTGCGTATGGACCGCATCATCGGACGCAGCGACGACATGCTTATTATCCGTGGCGTGAACGTATTCCCCACGCAGATAGAGTCTGTCATGTTGGAAATGCCCGAATTCGAGCCTCACTATCTGCTCATTGTAGACCGTGTGAACAATACCGACACCATGGAACTGCAGGTGGAAGTCCGTCCCGAATTCTATACGGACGAAATCAGTAAGATGATGGCCATGCAGAAACGCCTCTACGCCCGTCTGCAAAGCGTGTTGGGCCTGAGCGTCAACGTACGTTTGGTGGAGCCTCGCAGCATTGAGCGGAGTACGGGAAAGGCCAAACGGGTCATAGACAAACGCAAACTTTGATTTCTTAAAAATATATAGTATGATAGCAAAACAACTGTCCATATTCTTGGAGAACAAGTCAGGAAGACTGACGGAGGTGACGCGTGTATTGGCCGAAGGCGGTGTGAACCTTTCCGCCATGTATATAGCCGAAACGGCGGACTTCGGCATCTTGAGAGCCGTAGTGTCCGAGCCGGAAAAAGCGTACGAACTCTTGAAGAACAACCATTTCGCGGTAAATGTAACCGATGTGGTGGGCATCAGTTGCCCCAACATTCCGGGCGCTTTGGCCAAGGTCTTGCAATATCTGGCAGGCGAAGGCGTCTTCATCGAGTATATGTATTCGTTTGCCAATGGCGACCATGCCCATGTCGTAATCCGTCCCAGCGACATGGAGAACTGTTTGCGTGTGTTGAAAGCGCATCAAGTGGAACTTTTGGCCGCCAGCGACTTGTACAAACTGTAAACCGGGCGGGCTTCGGCCCGCTTTTTGAAATTTTTAGCTTCGTATCGTTGTGTGTTTCGATACGAAGCTCTATCTTTGCGGCATATTTTGCAAGATAAAAATGAAAAAGAACTGTTTCCTAATGGCTTTGTTGGCAGGGCTGGTGTTGACCTCGTGCGGAGAGTACAACAAACTGCTGAAGAGTACCGACTATGAATATAAATACGAGGCGGCGAAAAGTTATTTCGCCAAAGGGCAGTACACGCGCGCTTCCACGTTGCTGAACGAACTGATAACCATCATGAAGGGGACGGACAAGGCGGAAGAATCCCTTTACATGTTGGGCATGTGTTATTACAATTCGGACGACTATCAGACGGCCGCCCAAAGTTTCATCCAATATTACCAGGTTTATCCCAGAGGCGTTTATACGGAACTCGCACGCTATCATGCGGGTAAGGCGCTTTTTCTGGATACGCCGGATCCGCGTCTGGACCAGACCAGTACCTATAAGGCTATCGAGGAATTGCAGTTGTTTCTTGAGTTCTACCCCCAAAGTTCGCTGGCGCAGGATGCACAGAACATGGTGCTGGAGTTGCAGGACAAGTTGGTGGAGAAGGAGTACATGGCCGCGCGCATGTACTTCAATCTGGGTAACTACTTGGGCAACAACTATCGCTCGTGCGTCATCACGGCTCAAAACGCTTTGAAAGACTATCCTTACACAAAATTGCGTGAAGACTTGTCCATCTTGATACTGCGTGCCAAGTATGAGCTGGCGGTGTATAGCGTGTGGGAGAGAAGACGTGAGCGTTACCGTGAGGCGGTGGACGAATATTACGCTTTTGTAAACGAGTTCCCCGAAAGCAAATACACCAAGGAAGCTGAAGATATTTTCCAAAAGTCGCAAAAGGAACTGGGAGAAACTTCGGGTGACGAAGAGGATATGATGGAAGAATAAGAGACTGCTTATAAGCTTATAATTGATAATTTAGAGAATTAAGAGAATGGATTACAGAAAGACGAATGCTCCTGTTACCACTGTAACACGTGACTTGATGAAGCTGTGCGAAGACACGGGAAACATCTATGAAACCGTAGCTATTATCGGCAAACGTTCCAACCAAATCAGTGTGGAAATAAAGAATGACCTGTCGAAGAAACTGGCGGAGTTCGCTTCCTACAATGACAATCTGGAAGAAGTTTTTGAGAACCGCGAGCAGATAGAGATTTCACGCTATTACGAAAAATTGCCGAAGCCCACGCTGATAGCCACGCAGGAATATATCGAAGGCAAAATCTACTATCGCAATCCTGCAAAGGACAAGGATAAACAACTTTCATGAGTTACGGATTATGATACAACGAATTCAGTCCGTCTATTTGCTGATAGTGACCGTCCTGCTGGTCGTGGCGATGTGCACTCCGGTAGGACAATTCATTGCCGCTGATGGCGTGACGGCGTATGGTTTCACTCCGTTGGGGGTAACGTTGGCTCCTGATGCAAGCCAGTCTACATGGGGATTGTTCTGCATCTTGTTGTTGAGCGCCATTATAGCTTTCGCCACTATATTCCTGTTCCGTAACCGCATGTTGCAGATACGTATGACCATTTTTAACAGTATCTTGCTGATAGGTTACTACATGGCGGCGGTGGTGTTTGTTTTCATCCTGAAAGGGAAAATTGAGGCGTCTGTATTCCGGTTGGGATGGGCTTTGTGTCTGCCTGCCGTGTGTATTGTCCTCAATTATTTGGCTTTTCGTGCCATTTATAAGGATGAAGTCTTGGTGAAAGCGGCCGACCGTTTGCGCGGCAGTAGCCGGAAATAAACATTTGGGTGATTAATGTATTGAGGGTGTGCCGAAATACAAAATTGCACACAGATAACACTGATACAACAGATGACCACTGATTATGTATTATCTGTGGTCATCTTGTTCAATCTGTGTCATCTGCGTGCCAATATCTTATTTATATCGCCGGCTTTTCTTTTTATTATTTCCTCCCGTTTCCCGCATGTCTGGACGAAGGCGTTGTCTTGTCTGGACGAAGGCATTGCCATGTCTGGACGTTGGCAAATGCACCTTCCATGGGTACGTTTCGGAGGAAAGGCTGCCGGGGTTATTGTTTCGTCAGCGTAGGCAGCTTTCCGGTGAGTTCGTAACGCCACTCTGAGTCTACACTCTGCAATGCGGCGTTCATGGCTTTCATCGCATCCATCCAGTCGTCCGCCACCTGCGTGGTTCCGTCGGTGGTGCCTGCCTGATTATCACCGATGCCTTGTGTCTGGCCGTTGCTTCCCCAGTAGCAGGCGGTGATGATACCGCTACCTAACAAGGAGTCCTTGAAGTTCCGTCCCGTTACGCCGCCTGTGGTTCCGTCCGGGCCGCTGACAGTCCCATTGGCATGGTAGCAGGCAGTCAGGGTGCCACAATCGTTGGTTCCCGTTACGCCGCCTGTATAGATGGTGCCGCTTCCGCTACCGGTCACGCTGCCCGTGGCATAGCAGGCGGTCAGGGTGCTACTTGCTCCGTTAGATCCCACCACGCCGCCGGCATAGGCAGCACTTGTGGTGTTATTTTCAACGCTTACGCTGCCCGTAGCATAGCAGCCGGTCAGGGAGGCACCACTATTTGTTGCACCTGCCACGCCGCCTGCCCGCACCATTCCCTTCACTGTGGCCGAGGAGTTGCACCCGGTGATGGCACCGTCCGATTGATAGCCCACCACGCCACCTGCGGTGGAGTTGCTGCTGACGCTGCCCGACACCGAGCAGTATTCAATGTTGCCATAGCTCCATCCCGCCACGCCGCCGACGTTGCCGCTACTGTGATTGCTTTCTATCTTCACGTCCTTCAGCGTCACGTTCTTCACCGTGCCGCCGGAGCCGATACGTCCGAACAGGCCCGCATATTGGTCACTTCCCGTAACGGCCAGCCCCGTGATGGTATGGCCGCCGCCGTCGAAGGTGCCGGTGTATTGGTGGTTATAGTCTATGCCTATCGGTGTCCAGTCGATGCCCTTCAGGTCGATGTCGGCCGTCAGGGTGATATTGATGCCTAACTTCCATTCTTCGTTCACCAGCTTGGCGATGTTCTTCAGGCCCTCGGCGGAGGTCACGGTGTAGTTGCCCTGTCCGTCGTCGGTATATCCCTTGTCCTTGTTCAGCGTGATGTTGTAGAACTTGCCCGCTTCGGGGGTGATGGCGGCAGAGAGGTTGCGTTCCTCGGTGCCGTTTGCCTGCAGCTTGGTTATTGTGTAGCCGGGCACCACGTTCGCCTCCCAGCAGGTGATGATAGTGCCGTTGTTGGTGTAT
>CASENS010000060.1 GCA_949289345.1 uncultured Bacteroides sp. | reverse complement strand
CAGGAGGTACAAAAAATGGCGTAAAAAGGCTTAGCAACGATTATCAACGATACTTGAGCAACAAAAAAGGCGCCCGTAAAGAGCGCCATATCAATCGATTATAATCAATTTAACTATTTGATAATCAAGTATTTACTTGCCGATGCAAAAATGCGTAAAGATGGATTGTAAGACCATATCCGTGGTCACTTCCCCTACGATGTCATTTAAGTGAAAGATACACTCGCGGAGATCTTGCGAGACGAGATCGCCTGACAAACCAATGGAAAGTCCTTCTTGTACGCGGCGAATGGCTTCCAAGGCATGGGTAAGGGCTTCGTAATGGCGTACGTTGGTGACGATGACATCACTTGCTGATATAGCTGGAAGATGGGCGGCTTCTATCAAGAGGGATTGGAGTCGGTCGATACCTTCCTTGCATTTGGCAGATAGGCAAATGGATTGGGCGCTTTCGGGAAATCCTATGGCTCCGATGGAGCCGGAGAAGGTATTGAGATCGCTCTTGTTGAATATGAGGATGAGTTGCTTTCCTTCGCATAGTGGGATTACTTTGTCGGAAAGGGCAGCAATTTGTTTCTCCGCTTCGGTTTGGTCGATGACCCATAGGATGATGTCTGCTCGTTTGATAACTTGGAAGCTTCGTTCGATGCCCAGGGCTTCAATGGTATCGGTGGTGTTTCGGATGCCGGCGGTATCGATGAATCGGAAGGTGGCTCCGCCAAGATTTATCGTGTCTTCTATCACATCGCGCGTGGTGCCGTGAATGTCGCTCACGATGGCGCGCTCTTCGCCTACGAGGGCATTGAGCAAGGTGGACTTACCTGCGTTGGTTTCGCCGATAATGGCTACGGGAATGCCGTTCTTCAATGCATTTCCGGTGCTGAACGAATCGGTGAGTCGGGCGATGAGGGCTTCTATTTGCGAAGCGAGGGCTTGAAGTTCGGTGCGGTCGGCAAACTCCAGTTCCTCATGGTCGGAGAAGTCAAGTTCCAGCTCCATCAGCGAGGTAAGGTGGAGAAGCTTGTCACGAAGTTTTCCTAATTCTTTACTGAATCCGCCTCGCATTTGGTTCATGGCAAGGCGATGGGTGGCTGCGGAGGTGGAAGCGATAAGGTCTGCCACGGCTTCGGCTTGGCTCAGGTCCATTTTGCCGTTTAGGAAAGCACGTTGGGTGTATTCGCCCGGACCTGCGGCACGGCATCCGTTCTCGATAAGGAGTTGCATCACTTGCTGGAGGATGTAAGGCGAACCATGGCAGGAAATTTCGGTAGAGTCTTCACCTGTATATGAGTGGGGAGCATGAAAGATGGAAACCAATACTTCATCAATAATTTCACCCCCGGCATTCTTAATATTACCGAAAGTGAGGGTGTAAGGCTTGCGCTCTGCCAGCGGTGTTGAACCAGGACCTGCGGGGGTAAAGATGCGGTCGGTGAGGGTAATGGCATCGGGGCCGGACACGCGGATAAGTCCGATAGCTCCTCCGGGGGCGGTGGCTATAGCGCAGATGGTATCTTCATTCTTCATTTTTCATTCTTCATTTAAAAGTTGTGCGACTTTTTCCAGATTTTCCCGGTCGGTATCATCGAAGGCTTCGAGGCGTTCGGAGTCGATGTCAAGTACGCCCCACACCGTTCCGTTCTGGTGGATGAGGGGCACCACGATTTCCGAGCGTGAAAGGGAACTGCAGGCAATGTGTCCGGGGAATTGGTCTACATCAGGCACCACGAAGGTGCGGCGTTCTGCCCATGCCGTGCCGCATACACCTCGGCCTTTCTTGATGTGCATGCAAGCTACGCTTCCCTGGAAGGGACCTAATACAAGCTCGTCGTTTTTTACTAAGTAGAAGCCTACCCAGAAGAAACCGAAAGCTTCGCGTAGAGCGGCACAGGTGTTGGCCAAGCGGGCTATTAAATCCGTCTCGCCTTCCAAAAGGGCGGTTAATTGGGGCAGAAAGGAACAGTAGCGTTCGCCCTTATCGGCGGCAGAGGATTGGGTGAAGGTTGGTTCCATATCTTTATTTACTCATTATTATAATCTTAATATCACAATTGTCCTGTCAGTTCTTCATAAGAATTGTGCTCCCTGCCCACACGGCTCCAATGCCTGATGCGAGGCTCAGTCCGGTGTAAAGTACGAAGGTGCTCGTATAGCCTTGGCGCAGGAGGGTGAGGTTCTCGTTGCAAAAGGTTGAGAAGGTGGTGAAGCCTCCACACAGCCCAGTGGTGAGCATCAGACGCACTTCTGCCGAGAGGTGCAGGCGGGAGGAGAGGGCATGGAAAAGCCCGATAAGGAAACATCCAGCCACATTGGCCGTGAGCGTGGCCCATGGAAAGTGGTAGGGGTGGATACGCTCGTGCATCAAGAGTTGTATGCCGTAGCGCAACACACTTCCTACACCTCCAGCCAAGAATACGCAAAGTGTTTCTTTCATATTCTGTCCAGCACGGTTTCTATGAGTGTGTCAATGGAATTCTTGTAGCCAGTATTCGCTTCGTGGGCCAGGCGGTTGGCAATGACCATACAGACGGTGGTAGCACGGTGTCCCATCAGAGCTGACAGGCCTGCCAATGCCGAACTTTCCATCTCGAAGTTGGTGATGTGCAAGCCCTTCCACACAAAGTTTTCCACCTTGCGGTTTTGGCCGGGGTCGGCCAAAGGCAGGCGCAAACGACGTCCTTGCGGACCGAAGAAGCCGTTGGCAGCGATGGTGATGCCCCGTACCATATCCCCTTTGGCAATACGTTCCACCATGTCAGGGTCGGCATGGATGGCGTAAGGAGCCGGAGCGCAGAGGTTGCCCGTCCAGCCCATGTGGTTCAGGAAGGCGCGCTCCAACGGCAGGTCGCACACGGCGTTGCGTCCGGCATAGAAGTTGAGGAGGCCGTCGAAACCGATGGACACCTGTGAGCAGACGAAGGTACCCACGGGCGTGTCCGGTTGGAGGCCTCCACAGGTGCCGATGCGTACCAAGTCGAGGCGGCGTGGCATGTCATATTCCTGGCGCGTTGTGAAATCGATGTTGGCCAGTGCATCCAGTTCGTTCAGCACGATGTCGATGTTGTCGCACCCGATGCCAGTGGACAGGACCGTGATTCGTTTTTCGCGATACGTGCCGGTAATGGTGTGAAATTCGCGGCTCTCCACGTTGCATTCTTGATTTGTGAGGTGGCGTGCCACGAGGTTGACACGACCCGGGTCGCCCACGAGGATGACTTTGTCCGCCAGCCATTCAGGGCGGACGTGTAGGTGGAAGATGCTTCCGTCTTCGTTGATGATAAGTTCGGAAGGAGGAAATGTCTGTTTCATGACGTGGTGATATTTTACTATTTGACATTCCGTCCCATTCCCTTCGCCGACTCTTCGGAAGATGCCCTACAGGTATCTGTGGGGCATCTTTTGAAGAGCCGGACATCAGACGCCGTTTGATGTAGGATTATACGGCGTCTAATGTGGGATGAAACAGCGTTTGATGTAGGATTATACGTCGTTTGATGTATACACAAACCGGGTCTCATCCTACATGTCATTTTATTTTATTATGTATAAGCTGCGTTCCCGCTGCCTATCGCGTTGGGTTCGTGCCCGGCGTTCCCTGCGTGGGACGGGCGATGGTCTCGCGCATGGTCGTATCGGCTTCGATGTTCTTCATGCGATAGTAGTCCATGATGCCCAGGTTACCGCTGCGGAAGGCTTCGGCCATGGCCTTGGGCACTTCGGCTTCGGCCTCTATCACTTTGGCGCGGGCTTCCTGTGCCTTGGCCTTCATCTCCTGCTCGGTGGCTACGGCCATGGCGCGGCGCTCTTCGGCCTTGGCCTGGGCGATGTTCTTGTCTGCGTTGGCTTGGTCCATCTGAAGGGCGGCACCGATGTTCTTGCCTATGTCGATGTCGGCGATGTCGATGGAGAGTATTTCGAAGGCTGTGCCGGCGTCAAGTCCTTTGCGAAGCACGAGCTTCGAGATGGAGTCGGGGTTTTCCAGCACCTGCTTGTGGCTCTCGGAAGAGCCGATGGAGGAGACAATGCCTTCGCCTACGCGGGCCAGCACGGTGTCTTCGCCGGCACCTCCCACCAATTGGCGGATGTTGGCGCGCACCGTCACGCGGGCCTTGGCGATGAGTTGGATACCGTCTTTGGCCACGGCAGTCACGGGGGGCGTGTCTATTACCTTGGGGTTGACGGACATCTGTACGGCTTCGAATACGTCACGTCCCGCCAGGTCGATGGCAGTGGCCATTTGGAAGGAAAGTTCGATGTTAGCTTTGGCGGCCGACACCAGGGCGTGAACTACCTTCTCTACGTGTCCGCCTGCCAGATAGTGCGCTTCCAACCCGTCACGTGTGATGTTGCTCAGGCCAGCCTTATGTGCTTCGATAAGGCCGGGCACAATCACATAAGGCGGCACGTTACGGATGCGCATCAGGAAGAGTTGCACCAGCGAGATGCTGACGCCCGACACCTTGGCCGACAGCCAGAGGAAGAAGGGCACGTAGTGGAAGAAGAGTACCAGGAAGATGATACCGCCTATGACAAGGGCGGCGCTGAGGTAGAGTGTACTTGTGTCCATAAGTTTATTTATGATTTAATGATTTGCTATTTTTATTACTATTATTGTTTCCGTACGAAGATGGTGCCGTTCGTGATGCGGGTCACGATGACAGGGGTCTTTTCGTCCAAGAAGCCGTCGGCCGAGTTTACTTCTACAAGGTGTCCGGCGATGTCGGCATGTCCTACAAGAGCCAGGCGGGTGGTGGTGACACCCGTGTCGCCCACCTTGACACTCTGTTCGGCTGTTCGGTCTACGCTGCCCGTAATGTCCGTTTTGAGTGAGACGCGGTCAAGCGTTTTGGAGCGCATGAACCACACAAGACACAGTACGCACGCCACAGCCGATATGCCTAAGGTGATGAAGCCTCCGGTCATGCCCAGATGGGTGAAGGCGTAATAGTTGGCATAGAGGTAACATCCGCCCGCCAGGATACCCGCGATGCTGATGCCCGGTAGGACGAAAAGCTCTACCAGGAAAAAGATGATGGCTACGATGAGCAGGATGGCGATGATGGCGATTTCCATAATGATTGATGATTGAAGTGGTTAATGGGTTGATTTTATTTCGGCGTTACGTACCTCTTTGGCCTTTTGGTCGGCCTCTTTGCGGAGGATACGCACGCGCTTCTCCAAGTCGAGGATAGCGGGGGCAAGGCTTTCCCTTTCCTTGGCAGAGGCATCGGCATAGTTCTGCCGCGCTTTGGCCAATGTTTCGCTTTGTTCGCAATAGCTTTGCTCCAGTTGGCGGTAAGTGTCAAATAGGGCTTTGGCCTGTGGCGAGCGGAAGTCAGACGCTTGGTGGTAGGTGCGTTCGTCATCGATGATGAACGTGAAGTCGTATGTTTTCTTTTCCTTGGGCTGATACGCTAAGGCTTGTGCCAGACGTTCGCGTGCTTCGTCCACTTGCGTAGAATCACTCCACGTCTGTCCGATGCTTTTGAGGTTGGCCAGGAGGGCGAGGCGGTCACGGTCGGTGTGCTCATAATCGTACACCTGCTTCGTGGCATTGGGGATGAAGACGTAGACACACACCGAGTCGGCAGGCTGGAAACGGTCGGAGGCAAACCATCCTAAGTTGTTGAACTCGTCTACCACGTACATATAATCATTGTAGGGCGAGTTGAAAGGCATGCCCACGTTTTCCGGCGTAAGGTAGGTGTCTGTATTCGTGTTGTAGCGGGTGACGAAGATGTCATATCCACCCATCGAATCCGGTCCGTCTGAGGCATAATAAAGCGTGGCTCCATCGGTCAATACGAAGGGATAATTGGCGTTGACCCCTTTATTGATGATGCCTGGCAGGGAAGTAGGCCGGCTCCATCCGTCCGCCATCTTCGAGCAGGTCAGTATATTGTAGGTGCTGTCCGCCTGATATTCCCCGTAATAGATTTTGTTGCCCATCTCTGTTTCGTACACGGTGCCCCCCGCATGGCCGTTTTCCCCGAAATAGTCAGCATATAGCGTGATGCTGCCCGACTCGGGGCTGATTTTATAGGCATTTAGGAATTGGGCTTTGCCGATGGCGAAGCTGTCGATGACGCACACACGCTCCACTCCCTTGAACATGCGCAGGTGGGTGCGGATACGTTCTCCCAGACTGTCGGCTTGGGACGTGTCACGCCGGCGGCGTTTCAAGTCTTTCAGATAAGCGTCATTCGTCTCCTGTGCCTCCTCGAAGCGGTAGGTCAGGTCGTAGGCGCGTGCCAGGTGGTATTGTCCGCTGGGCACGCGGCGCTTCACGGCTTTCTCCAAGTAAGGCACTGATTTTTCATACTCGCCCGTCTCCAGGCAGCATACGCCATACCACAAGTTGTAATTCCCGTTGGATGGGGCTGACTTTACAAAACGTTGGAACACAGGTTTTGCCTGTGCATATTTGCCCTTCGCATATAGGGCGCGGGCTTGTGAAAGAGTTTGCCCCGAACTCGGCACGGAGGCCAGTGCAAGGGCTATGCATATAAATAAGGTATGTAAGTTCTTCATATCCGTTAAATTAGTGTCCAAAAATACAAATTATTCCCGAACTGTAGTGTTAATTCTTCTTTAATCCGATGTTTTGCATTACCTTTGCAGAGTTTTTGTGGACACAGGGACGTGGAGGTACGGAGTTTTATTTGTTTACTTCATGAGTTTCGTGTCCCTGTGTCTCCGTGTTTTTAACTAAATGCAGATATGACGGAAGAACGAACATTGATGGCCCGCATCGAGCGGCGCATGGCCAAAGGAATGGTGGAATACGGTCTTGTGGCCGATGGCGACCGGGTGCTCATCGGCCTTTCCGGAGGTAAGGACTCGCTGGCTTTGACGGAGTTATTGGCACGTCGGGCCCGCATCTACAAACCCCGCTTTACGGTGGAGGCCGTGCACGTGGTGATGCGCAACATACCTTATCAAAGCGATACGAACTATCTTCGTTCGTTTTGTGAGGAGCGGAGTGTGCCTTTTACGCTTTATGAGACGGAATTTGACCCTACGACCGACCGCCGTAAGTCGCCCTGCTTCCTCTGTTCGTGGAATCGGCGCAAAGCCCTCTTCACCGTAGCCAAGGAGAAAGGGTGCAACAAGATAGCGTTGGGACATCATATGGACGATATTCTGGAGACGCTCCTCATGAACCAAGTCTTTCAGGGGGCTTTCTCCACCATGCCTCCACGTCTGGTGATGAAGAAGTTCGACATGACCCTTATTCGCCCGCTTTGCTTAGTGCATGAGGTGGATTTGGAGCATCTGTCCGCCTTACACGGATATCGCAAGCAGGTGAAGCATTGTCCCTATGAGCACGAGTCGCATCGCACGGGCATGAAGGAGATTTTACGCCGGTTAGAAGCCATGAATCCCGAAGCCCGATATAGTCTTTGGGGAAGCATGGCGAACGTGCAAGAAGAACTCCTGCCGAAGAAGATATAATCGATAATTAAAAAACTAATATTTCAAATACTTAAAATGAAAGCGTTTTATACCATTCTGCTTCTGATAGTCTCCAACATCTTCATGACCTTTGCCTGGTACGGGCACTTAAAGTTACAGGAGATGAAAGTTATCAGTAATTGGCCGCTCTATGCGGTCATCCTCTTTTCGTGGGCTATCGCCTTGGCCGAGTATTCTTTCCAAGTGCCCGCCAACCGCATCGGTTTTGTGGAGAACGGAGGACCTTTCTCGCTCATGCAGCTCAAGGTTATTCAAGAGACTATTACACTCATCGTGTTTACGGTGTTTACCACCGTGTTTTTCAAGGGCGAGGCTTTGCATTGGAATCATTTCGCCGCCTTTGTCTGCTTAGTGCTGGCGGTGTACTTTGTGTTCTATAAGTAATCACTGACACACCCGGTTCGTATTTCGGGTCAGTCCGAAAATCCGGTTGCAAGTTATTGATATAGTAATAAGCTCGGGTTTGTGGATTTTTTTAGTATCATTGGTTACTTGCCTAAGTCTTATTGAATACTTTGCCCTTTATCCAATGATACTTTGTCATTTGTCTTTGGATATTTTTGCGAGATAGTTTGGGGACTGATTCATTCCATCTCCGTATGTCCGTTGCTTCCGCCATGAACCTTTTGGAGTATGGACATAAAAAAGGGCTCCGCTGAGCCCAACCTTTTGTTAACCTTAAATCTAATACTATGAAAAACACGTTGCAAATATACGGATTTCTGAGATATCCGCAAATTATTTGGCTAAAAACTGCTTGTTTATAACACGTTTTTAGTTTTTTCTGTGAGTTGTTAACAACTTCCTTGAGTAGACTGTGTCACTACATACCGCAGGATAAACTACGCATTTCCATGTTGCAACGGGTTAATCATGATTTTGTGAATGTAACTCACAGTTTCCCGAGTGTGCCGTCATTTCCGGTGCATAAGCGCATTGCACTGTAGCAAGTCCTGACTGATATTTCCCGGCGCGGGCTACCCGACAACTGTATTCCAACACATATACGCCTTTGCCCAAATGGTCGAAGAAGAAGCGGTTGGAGGCATCCTTTGTCTCGGCATAATAACCGAACGAACCGTTCCGGCGATAACCGGACAATGTGGCCGTAGGTTCTAAACAAGCGGCACGGCTGTCTTTCAATTGTACATAATCCATGGCACGCTCCAAACTGAGAACCAGACGGGTTACGATTTTGTCTCCTATACGAAGGCACACTTCATCCGTCAGCGGGTGCAGCGTAGGATGTCCCGATGCATCCAGACGTTCCACATAGAGTTGTTTGTCTATGGCCAATTCTCCGCCTTGTCGCTTTGCATCGGCTATGGGCGATAAGTATTGGGCATAAACCGCTCCCCATGCCATGCCCGTATCGCGCTTGGCGACGGTCATTTCCTTCGCTTTCAAGACGGCATCGCCTTCCGCAAACATTTCTTTCACATAGCCCAAGCCTTGCAACGGACGGGCCGTATCGGTCATGTCAGCCGTAGAGATTTGTTTACGTCCCAAGGTAATGAGTACGTCTCCTCTATCCGCCAGCCAGTTACGCCCGTTGCACAACAACGCATAGATGGCATCGGCTGAAGCGACAGGTGTGTTCCATGCCACGGTCTGCTTCTGCTTGAGCAACCAGCGTTTCATGTCTTCTATCAACGCTTCATTGCCTCCGAACTGGTTCAGTGCCTCCATGGCTGCCACATGAGCCGATACAGGCATCATGCCCCACGAGTAATAGCCATCGTTGAAAGCGAAGTGCGTTCCCATCTTGCCGTCCTGCACCAGGTGTTCTTTGAGCGAGACCTCAAAGTCGGCTGCTTCGGCTTTGCGTCCGTTTGCCAGGAGAATCACCAAGCATTGTGCCTTGCTTTGCATGGAGAAGCCAGTCAGCATATCAGGTACACGCTTCAGGAAGTAGGCATGTACGGTCTTGTAAGCTGTAGGTACTTCACCTCCGTCCAAAGTCAACAGGTACATATAGTCGAGCGCCAAAGAAGAAAGCGTCTTTATCGGATGTCCCTCTTGTTCAGCCCGGCGCATATGCTTGTATTCTTCCAACGCTTCCTTATGCAGGTAGT
This sequence comes from uncultured Bacteroides sp., assembly GCA_949289345.1. Taxonomy (GTDB): domain Bacteria; phylum Bacteroidota; class Bacteroidia; order Bacteroidales; family Bacteroidaceae; genus Bacteroides. The sequence goes on along the minus strand of CASENS010000060.1, from coordinate 10,101 downwards.
CAAAGGCATGCTGTTTCATCTGCAAGGCATCGCCTTCCAAAGGACTACCGGTGAGTTGTGGCAGGCGTACCAGCAAGGTAGCGATGTAGGTTGTGATGTCGCGACTGGGATACATGCCTTTATACCAACTCCAGGCACCTTCCTCACCTTGTAACTCTTTCAGCTTCGTGAGGGAGGAAATTTGCAGGTTGCGTTGACGGTTGGTGTCGAACAGTTGCACAAGGCGTTGCATGCGTTCGGTCTCATTCGTGGCTTCGGCCAGCCAGGGCGTTTCGTTCAGCAGCATGTTTTTCAGTTCTTGGTTTTGTTCGAGACGGCTGCGGAAAGTTTCGGCCGAAGCACCGGAAGCCTGCCAGGTATCGAGCACTGTCTTGATGCGGGGTTGCGACTGGGCGATGGTCATGGCCAAAGCGTTGGCATAATAAGCCGTCGCCCATGATACGGCATTCTCATTATCGGGTTGGGTCAATGCAGGAAGCGCCTGCACGGCCAGCCAGGCAGGATTGCCGGTCACTTCCACGGTCAATCTCCGGTTGGTGGCGGAAGGGCTGTCGTGATTGAACAACGTATCAAGCTTCAGTGTGCGTTCGTTAGGACCTTTCAAGTCGAAGGTCAAGGCTTCCGTCACTTGCTCTTTGTTGCTCAGCACAGGCAACAGGTGTTGCTCTCCATCGCTGAAGGAACCACCGTCCGCTGTCAGGCGTACACCCAACAGTTCATAGCGGTAGTCCACTTCAAAGTCGAAGCTGACAGCAGCGTTTCGTCCGGCTTCCGCCTCAAACTTCTGCTTACGGGTCTTGATGACTTTCTCCGTCTCGGGGTCGAAGAGTTGCAGCACTACGGTGCCTTTCACTTTCCCGTTGGTCAGGTTGCTGATAGTAGCGGCAATGGAGGTATGGTCACCCACCCGCAGGAAGCGGGGCAGATTGGGCCGTAACATAAATTCCTTGGCAGTCACAACGGATGCTTCCAGCGTACCCGTGTGCATGTCTTTCGTATGGGCATAGCTGCGGAAACTCCAACGGGTCAGACTTTGAGGCACAGTGAAAGCGATGATTACTTCCCCTTGTTCGTTGGTACGCAGGTTGGGGTAGAAGAAAGCCGTCTCGGCAAAGTTCGTGCGCAAGTCATCCATCGGCTGAAGAACTGACTTCGACTCCACCACTTCTTCTTCCAACAGAACATGGTCTGCCGCGGAGGGTGCGTAAGCGGCTTCTACCGCCAGGCCTGCTTCTTCCGTAGAGGCAACGGCGTCTTGTGCTACGGAAGCCTGTGCTTTCATCATCACACCTCCCGTCACGGTGGAGCTACGAGAGGAAGCATATCCGCGTATCATCACCGCATTCTCTACAATCGAAATTGATACCATTCCGTTTGGATAGGGCGAACAGAAGTGATCGAAGCTAAGTCCCGGAACCTGCCAATCGGGTATCGTATAGTAAGGAGACAAATACAGATTCTCCGGATTGCTGATGTTCATGTTACGCCAATCCAATGTTCTTGGGAAAAATACGCCCCACTGCGGATGGTTACGATAGAGCTTGTCCAGCGAAGCGTCATACATTAAGGCCAAGACTTCGGCTGCGGCAGGCATTCCTTGGGGATTACTTACCACCAACCGCCATTCTTCTTCCTGTCCCGGACGCAGCCGGTCGCGGAAGACTTGCCACTTCATGTCCAGACGCGTGTCCGGCTGTTTCTTCTTCAAGAAAACGGTCTGGCTATAGAGTTGTCCTTCACGCAAAAGGTTGAACATTATCGATACGCTCTCGCCATACGCAGGCAGATAAGGCATCTTTACGTGCATCAACGTGTCAGAAAGTTGCAACGCACGGCTCTCTATCCGCTTGCCATCCGTAAAGACATTTACTTGCATGTAAGCGTTTTTCAGCGAAGTGCCGATGTAGAAAGATGCTGTTTCGCCCTCGGCCACTTCCGTACGTTCTTCATGATAAAACAAAGGCGCATGGCTGGGTGGGCATGTATCGTACTTTGAAAAGAGGGTGAAGGTTCGTTCCATATTTACCTGATGTCCTAAGGAGTCCGTGGCGGACAGAGCCAGCCTGTAATTTCCCGAAGGCAAGGACTCCCACAAAGAATAAGGTTGAAGCGAATCTGTCCGGCAAGTGCCGCTCAGTAAAGGCGTGCCTTGCTCGGAACCATCATCCTTTGTTTCGCGAAGAACGCGCCAACGCGCTTCTAAGGCTTGGGCTATGTTTTGCGCATTGTAGGCTCGCACGACCCATGTACCTGTATCTTCCTTGCACACCTGCGTGGGAAAGGATGCGTCCAGATGAATAGCTTCTTTTCTTGCCGAAAGATTATAAGAAGCCGATTGCGTTTCGCCTGCTTCATCGGTCACAGTAGCTTCTATATTATATATATAGGTATAGGCTTGCAGCGGATTATAGATGCCTGGCTTACCCATAGCCGGTGCGTCCAACTTCACATCTATGGAGAAGCGTCCTTCGGCATCCAGCCGCACTGTGTCGGCTGTTAAAGAGGTTTCGCGGAGGGACCGGTAGAAACTCATCGGGTTTTGGCGAAGCACTTTATAGGCCAGCGGCATGTCCTGCACCGTAGCCCCGCTGAACGCTTTTACCTGTCCGTGCAGGGTGATGGTCTCACCTAAGCAATAGGGCACGCTGACAGGCAGGAAAGTGATTTCGAACGTAGGCCGCTTGTATTCTTCTACCTGGAAGATAACGTGGGCGTTGGCTTTGCCTTTGGCGCGAATCTGGAAATGCCCGTTGAGGCAAGTCTCAGGTAAGGCAAAGTCTGCGGTGAACGAACCGAAATCATTGGTTGTCACCTTACGGGTAGCTATCTGTTTGCGGTTGGCGTCGAGTAACTCCAGTTCAAAAGATGTGTCTTGTGCCAGCACTTGCGCGCTGTCTTCCGTTTGGCTATAGGCTACTCCTTTCAGATAAACGGTTTGCCCCGGACGGTAGATAGCCCGGTCAGTCAACAAAGAGACTTTATAACTGATTGCAGAAGTGGAATTTACATCTTGCCTTAAATAAATGCGTTGAGGCTCCATGGCGGTGTCATCACCTTTGTGAGCCACATAGCGTGCCACGTAACTTCTTTTTCTCCAGGGCACAATTGCTTTGCCGTCTGTTCCGGTGGTGATTGACTTCAACAAACTGTCCGTATTGGCGTAAAAGTCTACTGTCACCCCGCTTACAGGATGTCCGTTCTTATTGTCTAAAGTAATGACCTCAATGGAGCCTCCACCCAAATCGAGCGTCAACACCCGAAGACGGGACACTGAAAGGAAACGGCGCTCTGTACGTCCGTTCTTGGTCTGCGGTACGGCTTCTACTACATATACGCCCGGATTAACCGGCATTGGCAAGCTAAGCACGGTGTCACTGGGCAGGTAAGGCACATCGGTAGGCAATTTGTCGGCATCGGGTAGGGGTGTAAAAGTATGTCGGGCCGTATAGACGCGTTTGGGGGAACACTTGCGGAAGTCGGTGTTATTGTTGCAATCATACGAATCGGGATAGGTTTTTAGGTTGGTGGAATAGACGTTCAAGGTGACGGGCGTGTCCAATGTCCGATACGTCACGTTCAATCGAAGCGTATCGCCCGGATAGGCGATGCCTTCGTTACGCAGGCTTATCTGCGGACGAAGCAATTCGGCACGTATGCGCTTCAATTCCCCGATGCGATGATACTTCGGGAAAAGACGGATGCCTTTATCGCACAAGCGGATGGCCTCGGCAATGCTTTGACCTTCGTTTCCATGGCTCATCCATTCCGCTTTGCGGATATATGCCTCAATGATGATAGGATGATCGGTATACTTCTCTATCAGCCCATCCAGCATGTCCAAGTAATTCTTCTCTGCCTTCAAGTTGCGGGCGGTGAAAGAATAGTAGGGGGCACGACTCAGATAGTCCCCCATTTTCCATTGCCAATAATCAAGAGTGGTTAGTACTACTGCATCCGCTCCGTCCGGCCGTGAGGCATAATTTTCCAGCATTTGTCGGTAAAGTCCGTCCGTATGACGCTGCATCAACGAATCCGCACCGGCTCCCATCATATCTTGATAAACATCAATAGCACGGCGGGCAAGCAAGTGATACAAATCATGTCCATAATAAGCGCTTGCGTCGCCTTGTTCGATAAAGGGGGTATAGCCGGAGGTTTGTATTTCCAGCAATTGGCCGGCATTGGTCAAGGAAGCGGTACTATGTCTGTTCACCTGCTCCACAAACTGTCGGGATGTCCATGTGCGTATGTCGGCCGAAGGTTCGTCTATGGCTAAGTCCGTCCGTTCGGTCACAGCCCGACGGTTTTTTCTCCAGTAATCCGCATATTCGCGTGCCAGGAGCGAATGCAGAATGGCTTTCTCTGAGACATCCACAGCGGCATTTGCCCAGTTTTCCATGTATAATATGGTAGTATATAAGCTATCCGGTGTAAGCAGTTGCTCGAAAGTTTCCCGGCAAAGATAAGCTTTCAACAGCTGGCCGGAGTTTTTCTCAGCCAAAGCCTTCTGATAAATTTGATTAGCCAGTTCAATCACCGTCTTGGGTCGGCTTTTCTCCTGCGCTTGTTCGGCTTGTTTCCATAATTTGTCGTAGGACTGAGCTTGTGCGCCCGTGCCACACAGGGCAAGTATGCCTATCAGACATACGCTGATAAATAGGTTCATTCGTCTCATAAACACATCGGTTTTTTCTATTTAGAACAAAGTTAATGATTTAAGTTTAAAAAGAGACTATGTTTTAACTTAAAATATCAGACTATATTCCTTCACAGAACCACATTGGATCCACCGCATGGTATGAGGAGTCGGAAGCATGGTAATCCTTTTCTTATATTCCAAGCCGTGGTTTTATACAGCTGCAATCAGAAAGGATGGCCTGCATTTCCGGCTTTTGCCAGAACGAGATAAAGAATTGAAACCCTATTTCGCAATTATGTGACCAGTTCATGCTTACTAGGAAATTATGCGAAAGATGCTAACGGATTGTTTTCCGGGATTATCGGGAGGATTGGCGCATTTATAATCCTGTAATAGACTAACTGCAAAAATGACAAACCCATTGGCGGGTTAAATGTGCGCTAATTTAATTCCGCCAACGGGTCTCAAAGTAGGAGGAGGATAATGAAAAAGCTTTTTTGCGCAAAGTCGGTTCAGACAATCCTCTGCGCGGGGTTGCGGGCTTGTTTCGGTTTTTTTATGCAAGTTTTTCCGATTAAATGGCTATTTTTCAAAGAATAATGTGTATTTTTGCGTCCCGAAATGAATAGAAAGTATAAGATTTAGTTACGTATGGTTAATGAACTACTTACTCCCGACTACATTTTTGAGGCAAGCTGGGAGGTGTGCAATAAAGTAGGAGGCATCTACACAGTACTGTCTACACGGGCAAAAACGTTGCAAGAAAGGTTTCGTGACAGGGTATTGTTCATAGGGCCGGACTTCTGGAAAGGAAAAGAAAATCCGTTGTTCACCGAATCTGACAATCTATGTGCCGCATGGAAACAACATGCCACGGAGAAAGACGGACTGCAAGTACGCGTGGGCCGTTGGAACATTCCGGGCAATCCTATCGTAATCTTGGTTGATTTCCAACCGTTCTTCGCTAAGAAAAATGATATTTATACTGAAATGTGGAACCGCTATCAGGTGGATTCACTTCATGCGTATGGCGATTACGACGAGGCGTCCATGTTCGCTTATGCGGCCGGAAAGGTGACAGAAAGTTTTTACCGCTATAATCTGTCCGAACAGGATAAGGTGATTTTTCAGGCTCATGAATGGATGACGGGCATGGGAGCCCTTTACTTGCAGGCCTATGTGCCCGAGATTGCGACCATCTTTACCACACATGCCACATCCATAGGGCGCTCCATTTCGGGTAATAACAAGCCTCTATACGATTACCTCTTTGCTTACAACGGCGACCAAATGGCTCGTGAGTTGAACATGGAGTCTAAGCACTCCATTGAGAAGCAGACGGCGCATTACGTGGATTGTTTTACTACTGTGAGCGAAATCACCAATAATGAATGTAAGGAACTGTTGGATAAATCGGCGGACGTCATCCTGCTGAATGGTTTTGAGGATGATTTTGTGCCGAAAGGATCCACTTATTCGGGAAAGCGCAAGCGTGCCCGCACGCTTATTTTGAACGTGGCCAATAAACTGTTGGGACAGGATTTGGATGACAACACATTGATAATAGGTACCAGCGGACGCTATGAATTCCGAAACAAGGGACTCGACGTTTTCCTGGAGGCAATGAACCGTTTGAACCGCGATAAAGATTTGCGAAAAAATGTACTGGCCGTTGTCAGTGTGCCCAGTTGGGTAGGGGAGGCTCGGGAGGACTTGCTCCGGCGTCTCAAAGACCGCGAAACAAAGTTCACCACTCCATTGGAATGTCCTTTCATCACCCACTGGCTGCGCAACATGACGCACGACCAAGTGCTGGACATGTTGAAGTACTTGGGCATGGGAAACCGTCCGGAAGATAAGGTGAAGGTGATTTTTGTGCCTTGCTACCTTGATGGACATGACGGCATTGTAAACAAAACGTACTATGACTTGGTGCCAGGTCTTGATTTAGGGGTCTATGCTTCCTATTACGAGCCTTGGGGTTACACGCCGTTGGAAAGCGTAGCTTTTAGTGTACCTACTATCACGACCGACCTTTCTGGCTTTGGCCGTTGGGTAAACGGGTTGAAAAATCAGCATGGCATTTGTGACGGTGTGGAGGTGCTCCACCGTTCGGACTATAACTACTCTGAGGTAGCCGATGGTATTAAGGATACTGTGACGTTCCTCTCGTCGAAAACGCCGAACGAGATAAGAACAATTCGAAAACGGGCGGCTGCTGTGGCCGAACAGGCATTGTGGAAGCATTTTATCCAATATTATTATGAAGCCTACGACGTGGCCTTGCGCAACGCCATGAAGCGGTTGGTGGGATGAGTCGTAGTCGTAGAAGAAAATAAATAGAATATTATATTATTAATCAATGTTATACAACAATGAAGATTAAAATTAGTAATGTAAACACTCCGAACTGGAAGAACGTGACCGTAAGGTCGCGCATCCCCGCAGAGTTGGAAAAATTGGCTGAATTGTCGCGCAACATGTGGTGGGCTTGGAACTACGAGGCTACTGAGTTGTTCAGAGACCTTGACCCCGTTTTGTGGAAGAAAGTAGGCCAAAATCCCGTATTGCTTCTGGAGCGCATGAACTATGCGAAGCTTGAGACATTGGCTACTGACAAGGTGATTTTGCGCAGAATGGAAGATGTGTATTCCAAGTTCCGCACCTATATGGACGTGGAACCCGACAAGAACCGTCCCTCTGTGGCTTATTTCAGCATGGAGTATGGTTTGAACCATGTACTTAAAACATATTCGGGCGGCTTGGGCATTCTGGCCGGTGACTATTTGAAAGAGGCTTCGGACAGCAATGTAGACCTCTGCGCTGTAGGTTTCCTCTATCGTTATGGATATTTTACGCAGAGCCTCTCCATGGATGGCCAGCAGATAGCCAATTACGAGGCGCAGAATTTTGGTCAGTTGCCTATTGAACCCGTATTGGATGAGCAGGGTAATCATTTGGTAGTAGATGTTCCCTATCTGAATTACTATGTACACACGTTCGTATGGCGTGTTAACGTAGGTCGCGTGTCTTTGTATCTGCTCGATACGGATAATGAGATGAATAGCGAGTTTGACCGTTCCATCACGCACCAACTCTACGGAGGTGATTGGGAGAACCGCCTGAAGCAGGAAATCCTGCTGGGTATCGGTGGTATCCTGACACTGAAGAAACTGGGCATCAAGAAAGACATCTACCATTGTAACGAAGGCCATGCCGCTTTGATAAACGTACAACGCATTTGCGACTATGTAGAAGAAGGTCTGACCTATGACCAAGCCATCGAGTTGGTGCGCGCTTCTTCGCTCTACACCGTACATACTCCCGTACCTGCAGGTCACGACTATTTCGACGAAGGTCTCTTCGGCAAGTACATGGGTGGTTATCCTGCACGTATGGGTATCACTTGGGATGACCTCATGGACTTGGGACGCAACAATCCCGGTGACAAGGGCGAACGTTTCTGTATGTCCATTTTCGCCTGCAACACTTCGCAGGAAGTGAATGGTGTAAGCTGGCTGCACGGCAAGGTCTCTCAGGAAATGTTCTCACCCATCTGGAAAGGCTATTTCCCCGAAGAGAACCACGTGGGTTACGTCACCAATGGTGTTCACTTCCCCACTTGGAGCGCTACGGAGTGGAAACAGCTTTATGCCAAGTACTTCGATGAGAATTTCTGGTATGACCAGTCTAACGAGAACATTTGGAAAGCTATCTACGATGTGCCCGATGAGGAAATCTGGAAGACCCGTCAAGGTTTGAAGAACAAATTGATAGACTATATACGCAAGCAGTTCAGTGAGAGCTGGCTGAAGAATCAGGGTGATCCCTCGCGCATCGTATCCTTATTGGATAAAATTAACCCCAATGCGTTGACCATCGGTTTCGCTCGCCGCTTCGCCACATACAAGCGTGCCCACTTGCTCTTTACAGACTTGGATCGTTTGGCCAAGATTGTGAACAATCCCGACTATCCCGTACAGTTCCTCTTTGCCGGGAAAGCTCATCCGCATGATGGGGCAGGGCAGGGACTCATCAAGCAGATTGTGGAAATTTCACGCCGTCCGGAGTTCTTGGGTAAAATTATCTTCTTGGAAAACTATGACATGCAATTGGCTCGTCGCCTTGTAACGGGTGTGGACATCTGGCTGAATACGCCGACTCGTCCGCTCGAAGCTTCCGGTACGTCCGGTGAGAAGGCGTTGATGAATGGTGTTGTCAACTTCTCCGTATTGGATGGCTGGTGGCTTGAAGGCTATCGCGAAGGTGCCGGTTGGGCATTGACCGAGAAGCGCACGTACCAGAACCAAGACCATCAAGACCAATTGGATGCCGCTACTATCTACAGCATTTTGGAACAGGAAATCTTGCCTTTGTACTATGCCCGCAACAAGAAAGGCTACTCCGAGGGATGGGTACGCACCATTAAGAACTCTATCGCCCAGATTGCTCCTCATTATACGATGAAACGTCAGTTGGATGATTACTATAGCAAGTTCTATTGCAAGGAGGCCAAACGCTTCCACGAATTGGAGGCCAACAACTACGCTAAGGCGAAGGAAATAGCCGCATGGAAGGAAGAAGTGGCCGCAAAGTGGGACAGCATCGAGGTGGTGTCCTGCACGAAGCCCGAAGACATGGTGCGTGCTTCCATCGAGAGCGGCAAGGAATATACCGTACAATTCGTTATCGATGAGAAAGGTTTGGACGATGCTGTGGGTCTGGAATTGGTTACAACCTACAATAGCGAGGATGGCAAGCAGCATATCTATTCCGTAGAACCGTTCCAAGTGGTGAAGAAAGAGGGTACTCTCTATACCTTTGAGGCTAAGCACGAGATTGAGAACTCCGGTAGCTTCCGTGTGTCCTACCGTATGTTCCCTAAAAATCCCGATCTGCCTCATCGCCAGGACTTCTGCTACGTGCGTTGGTTCATCTGATTTTCTCAGACATATTTGTTAGTTCCGATAGAAGCGGTCTGTTCCAAAAAAGAGGAACGGACCGCTTCTTATATTACATATGGCGTATTAAAGTCAGCTTAAGGAGGCTGTTCCAATATTCGGTTGCGAAAGTATTCAATATGAAACGGTGAAATATACTTGGATAAATGGCTAAATATCCAATGATATCTGCCCAACCAACTAATAATCCCAAATCGGTCATTAGAAATAGTGCTAACTCCGTCTCTAATGACCGATTTGGGATAAATGTATAAAACGAGCGGCCAATCCTTGCCATTAAACGGAACGGCTTTCGAACATGGTTGATTTACAGCTATTTATATTCAAACAGGAACACTTAACTATTTGCCCGAAAATACTTAACTGTTCCTTCCGAAATAGTTAAGTGTTTTTTCGGTAAAGGTTCAGACGGCTGTTTGCTTATCTGAACTTTTTACTTTTAGACCAGCGTATTAATGTTTAAGCAAGTGAACAACATTAGTTTATACTATAAATGGGAAT
>CASENS010000059.1 GCA_949289345.1 uncultured Bacteroides sp. | reverse complement strand
TCTTTGTTTCGCCGTTATTCCCAAAAACGCATTGCGTATTTTTTCTACCGTTACGAATGACTCATGCACTTCAATATCCCGGTAGTGGTTTTTCAGCGAAGCACGGATGTCCTCCAATGTTTCATTCAACTGGCGGGCTTTCTGTGTATTTCCTTTCGCCTTGCCCAAAACTGTATCCCAGGCATCCGGCTTCACGCTCAGTTTAGAACTGAACTGTGAGATTTCACCATTAAGTGACAGACGAATCATAATACAAACTGTTCCGTCCTTGTTTACCTGATTTTTTCTTAGATAGAACAAAATCTTAAATGTACTCTTACTCATATCCTTTTTTAATTTATCTCCGTTACAGTGGGTGTAATGACTTCCCTCTGCAAAGGAATAATTAATAATTGGGTTACAAGCAGACATTTGAACGTCAATGAGCGACAAATCAAGGACTTACATCGAAAATCGTTACTATTTTTATAGGCTATTTTTTAGTAACGATTTAGTAACGGAACTTTGTCTGAAGTGGGCATTTGAATGTCTTTCGGTTGTCCACCGGATAAATAGAAAAAGTCCCGTAAAACGTTGATTTTACGGGACTTGTCTTAATTTGACTACCTAATGTCTTAGGTTTCAGCGGAGAGACAGGGATTCGAACCCCGGGAACCTCTCAGTTCAACGGTTTTCAAGACCGCCGCAATCGACCACTCTGCCACCTCTCCTAAACTCTTTTAGAAATGCTTTGTTTTTCAAAAGCGGTGCAAAGGTACGAAACTTTTTTAAATCCACAAACTTTTCGTCCCTTTTTTCGTGAATTAATCGTATTTTTGCGCCATGATATACCCTCAGAACTTTGAACAGAAGATTGGCTTTGACCAAATACGCCAGTTGCTTAAGGAAAAATGCCTAAGCACACTGGGTGAAGAAAAAGTAAATGGAATGACGTTTTCCAACCGATGCGATGTGGTGGAAGAACGGTTAGGACAGGTTGTGGAATTCGTAAGAATACTCCAGGAGGAAGAGTATTTCCCTGCCCAATATTTCTTTGATATGCGTTCGTCGCTCAAACGAATCAAAATAGAAGGCTTGTATTTGAACGAGCAAGAGTTGTTTGACTTGCGCCGTTCGTTGGAAACAATACGAAACATTGTGCGCTTCTTGTCTTCGCGTAGTGAAGAGGAAGTCGGGGATAAGCTGTCGGATACGCTTTATCCGAACTTAAGCAGGCTGGCCGATGACATCCAGGTGTTCCCGCAAGTGCTTTCTAAGATAGATGTCATTCTTTCACCCTTCGGTGCAATAAGGGACAATGCTTCACCGGAATTGGCACGCATCCGCCGTGAACTGGCAAGCACGATGAACAGCATTTCACGCTCATTGAACAATATCTTACGTAATGCGCAAAGTGAAGGCGTAGTAGAAAAAGACGTTACACCCGCCATACGTGATGGCAGGTTAGTCATACCTGTGGCACCTTCCTTGAAGCGTAAAATCAAAGGTATTGTCCATGACGAATCGGCCAGTGGCAAGACGGTTTTTATTGAACCTGCCGAAGTGGTGGAAGCCAACAACCGCATCCGTGAACTGGAAAGTGATGAACGGAGAGAGATTATACGCATACTGACAGAGTTTTCCAATCTGTTGCGTCCTTCTATTCCCGACATATTATTGTCATACGAGTTCCTGGCCGAAATAGATTTTATCCGGGCAAAGGCATTGCTGGCCCAACAGACCGGTTCTCTCAAACCTGCACTCGAAAATAAACAGATGATAGACTGGATTATGGCCATACATCCTTTGCTTCAGCTTTCACTCGCCAAGCATGGCAAGAAAGTGGTTCCTTTGGATATTGAACTGAATGACAAACAGCGTATTCTCCTTATTTCAGGTCCTAATGCCGGCGGAAAATCGGTTTGTCTCAAAACTGTAGGCCTGTTGCAATATATGCTTCAATGCGGGCTGCTGGTGCCAATGCGCGAAGGCAGTCATGCAGGCATCTTCGACCATTTGTTTATCGACATCGGTGACGAGCAGTCCATTGAAGACGATTTGAGTACCTATTCATCCCATTTGACCAACATGAAAGTGATGCTGAAGCAATGCGACAGCCACAGCCTTATCTTAATAGATGAATTTGGCGGAGGAACCGAACCTCAAATCGGAGGTGCCATTGCTGAAGCTGTATTAAAACGGTTGAATGGAAAAGGCACTTTCGGTGTCATAACTACCCACTACCAAAACTTAAAACACTTTGCCGACAATCATGAAGGCGTAGTGAACGGTGCCATGCTCTATGATCGTCATTTGATGCAAGCCCTTTTCCAACTGCAAATAGGCCAGCCGGGAAGTTCGTTTGCCGTGGAAATTGCCCGCAAAATAGGTCTGCCGGAAGAAGTCATTGCCGACGCCTCAGCAATAGTAGGTAGTGAATATATACAAAGCGATAAATACCTGCAAGACATCGTGCGTGACAAACGGTATTGGGAAAACAAACGGCAGAATATCCGACAGCGTGAAAAGCTGTTGGAAGATACCCTCGCACGCTATCAGACCGAATTGGAAACTCTTCAAAAAGAGCGGAAAGAAATTCTAAGGCAAGCTAAAGAGGAAGCGGAACATACCATACAGGAAGCCAATGCCCGTATTGAAAACACGATACGCACCATTAAGGAAGCGCAGGCCGAAAAAGAAAGGACAAAACAGGCGCGCCAGAACTTGACAGATTTCCGCCAATTTTTGGAAGAGCAGACAGGTAAAGAAGTGGAGGAGAAGATTGCGCGCAAGATGGAAAGGCTCAGAGAAAGGCAAAACCGCAAAAAAGAAAAGGCCAGACAGGGCACGTCTCTTTCTCCCGAAGAACAGGCCGCACGCCAGACCCTCATAGAGGCGGAAAGACGTGCGTCTATAACCCGGGGATGTAATGTCCGTCTCAAAGGGCAGACCTCGGTAGGTCAAGTGATGGAAGTCTGTGGACAAGAAGCTACAGTAGCCTTTGGCAATTTGAAAACTAAAGTACGTCTTGATCGCCTTGAACTTACGCAAGCTCGTCCGCAAACGACATCCGACACGAAAACCACCTTTATTAGTAGCCAAACTCAAGACAGCATGTATGAAAAGAAACTCAATTTTAAACAAGACATTGATGTCCGTGGCATGAGAGGAGACGAGGCTATACAGGCTGTAACTTATTTTATTGATGACGCCATTTTAGTAGGTATGTCGCGCGTACGTATTCTGCATGGTACAGGCAATGGTATCCTGCGTACCCTTATCCGCCAATATCTGCAAACGGTTTCTGGAATAAGGGATTTTCATGATGAGCACGTACAATTTGGCGGGGCAGGTATCACCGTTGTCGACTTGGAATAATAATATAAGCACAGAACATTTATGAAATCGATTAAAGAACTCTACCGCATAGGTACAGGCCCCTCAAGCAGTCACACGATGGGACCTCGGAAAGCAGCCGAAATATTCCTCCAACGCCATCCGGAGGCCGCTTCTTTCAAAGTCACTCTTTACGGAAGTCTGGCCGCTACAGGCAAAGGGCACATGACAAACGTCGCCATTACAGATACATTGCAGTCTGTCGCGCCAGTCGAAATTGTTTGGGAACCGAAAATCTTTTTGCCTTTCCATCCTAATGGCATGAAATTCGTTTCTGTAGACTCCGGCGGTAAGGAAACTGATTCTTGGACTGTTTTCAGTATTGGGGGGGGCGCTTTGGCTGAGGAAAACGATGGAGAGGCTTCAGTCAACACTCCTGATGTATACGAAATGAATCACATGACTGAAATCCTGCACTGGTGTGAACGGACAGGAAAAAGCTACTGGGAATATGTGAAAGAGCGTGAAGAAAGTGACATCTGGGATTATCTGGCCGAAGTGTGGAAAACCATGAAAGAAGCCATCCACCGCGGACTTGACAATGAAGGCGTACTGCCTGGCCCGCTGAACCTGCGGCGCAAAGCCGCCACTTACTACATTCGGGCACGCGGCTATAAGGCTTCTCTCCAGTCGCGTGGGCTGGTTTTTGCATATGCTTTGGCAGTCAGCGAGGAAAATGCGGCAGGAGGCACTATTGTCACAGCCCCCACTTGTGGGTCATGTGGAGTAATGCCCGCTGTACTTCATCACTTACAGGAAAGCCGTGAGTTTACCGACATACGCATCCTGCGCGCTTTGGCCACAGCTGGACTCGTAGGCAATATCGTGAAACAGAACGCTTCTATTTCCGGTGCCGAGGCTGGATGTCAAGCTGAAGTTGGTACCGCTTGCTCCATGGCATCGGCTGCCGCTAACCAACTTTTCGGAGGCAGTCCGGCACAGATAGAATATGCGGCTGAAATGGGGTTGGAGCATCATTTGGGTATGACATGTGATCCGGTGTGCGGTTTGGTACAAATTCCATGCATTGAACGTAACGCCTATGCCGCGGCACGTGCCTTGGACGCCAATCTCTACTCTTCATTCACCGATGGCATGCACCGCGTTTCATTTGACAAAGTGGTAGAGGTGATGAAGCAGACAGGCAATGACCTGCCGTCGCTCTACAAAGAAACCAGTGAAGGCGGTTTGGCAAAGGACTATGAACCGATGGAATAAGGGGTTTTGTACTTGTTTTGCCGCAACTGTCGGAGTGATTGTCGGCTATCATCTCCATATGTCGTCTTGTTTTTCAGGGACATTTATGAATGTCCCTGATTTATATGGCGCACCCACCACATTGCCGTGTGGTGGGTACGCCACATTACCGTGTGGTGGGTGCACCACATTGCCGTGTGGTGGGTGCGCCACATTGCCGTGTGGTGGGTACGCCACATTACCGTGTGGTGGGTGCGCCACATTACCGTGTGGTGGGTGCGCCACATTGCCGTGTGGTGGGGTACGCCTTCTATCGCAAATATGGTGATTGTTTGCTGGTTTCCAAGAATGTCCGTAAATATCCCTTCTTTTCTTCTATAGGGGTAGGGCTTTGCGAATGTCCCCTGGCGGAAGTCAGGATGGGATGTTTCCTTATCTCGGACTGTATGTCCTTTTATTTCGTCCGTGATAAGGACTCCGGTTGAGGCGGGCAGGAAAATCCGTCCGAAGGTCATTCCCACCCTCCACCTAATGCTTTATACAGGTGTACAATGGTTATCTGCTTGTCGCGTACGGCGTTGCTCAGTCCTATTTGGGCGTCGAGGTAGCTACGCTGGGCGTCCAGCAAGTCCATGTAGCCTATGACTCCGTTGACGTATTGCAGTTGGGCCAGTTCCATGGCCGAGCGTGAGGATTTTTCTAATGACAGGCGTGAGTCGTATATCTCCTGCATTTTGTTGAATGCGGCTATGGCGTCGTAAGCATCCTTGAACGCGGACAATACGGCTTTCTCATAGGCGTAGAGGGCACGTTCGCGTGCTGCTTTCCGGGCTTTCAGACGGGCATGGTTCTTGGCTATGCCCACGATGGGTTGCAGCAGGCTGCCGGTGATGAGGTGATAGGGCGATTTCAGCAAGTCGGTCAGTTCTTCGCTCTCGGCTCCTAACTGTGCGGTGAGCGAGATGGTGGGAAACAGGCTCGTATAGGCTATGCCGACGGCAGCGTTGGCGGCGATGAGTTGCTGTTCGGCTTGGCGGATGTCGGGGCGTCGCTCCAGCAGCGTGCTGGGCAAGCCTACGGGGAGGGTCTCGGGCAGACGGACATCTTCCGGCAGGACGGCACGTCCCATGCTGTGAGGATACTCGCCGATGAGCAGGGCAAGGTCGTTCTCCTTCAAGGTGATTTGCCGTTCCAAATCGGGCACTAATGTTTCTGTCCGTGCCAATTCCACTTGTGCTTGGCGGAATGCGGTTTCCGAGGTCAGTCCGCCTTCATAGCGGATGCGGGCCAAGTGCAGGCTTTCCCGACGTGCGTCTACGGTTTGGCGCACAATGTTCAGTTCGTTGTCCAATGCCACGAGTTCGAAATAGGCTTGCGCTACGTCTGCGATGAGGCTCATCTGCAAGGCGCGCCGGTTCTCTATTGAGGCGCGGAATTCGGCCAGGCTTTCATCGCGCGCCCATCGAAGTTTGCCCCACAGGTCGAGTTCCCAGGATACTGTTCCTTTCAGGTCGAACTGGTCGTCTGGATTATAGTTGTTTCCTCCGTAGTTGTCTCCTTCTTTTTCGCCGTAAACACGAAGTCCTACTTCGGGGAACAGGTTGGCTACGTCAATGCGTTTCAGTGCGGCCAATTCCTTTACACGGGCAGTGGCCATGAGCAGGTCTTTGTTGTACTCCAACGTGCGTTGTATTAGCTCATGTAGCAACGTGTCGGTGTAGAGTTGCTCCCAAGGCAGGTCGGCAATGGAAAGTGTGTCCGACCTCAGCGAATCGGACTGTCCGTTCAGTGTCTGGGGCAGTTCCATTTCGGGCCGTACGTAGTGTTTGCCCAGTTTGCAGCCGTTCAACGTAAGAAGGACGGCGCATATTCCTGTTATATATAATATGGTGTACTTTCTCATATCGGGTGTCACTGTTTATCGTTGTCTTTATCGTTTGCGTGGTGGTGTGTGATGGTGCGCGCCAGTTTGGCCACTCCGCGTTTGGCTTTGGCGGGGATAGCTCCGTGCATGCTGTCCTTTGCTTTGTAGATGGCTACGAAGAAGAACGGTATGAGCAGGATACCAACTGTTACCGCAACGATCATGCCGAAGAATACACCTGTGCCAATGGCTTGCCGGCTGGCGGAACCGGGACCGGTAGCGATAACCAGTGGGAAAATGCCCAAGATGAATGCAAGTGAAGTCATCAAGATGGGGCGGAAACGTAGGCGTGCGGCATGGAGAGCTGCCTTGAAGACATTGACGCCAGTGTCGGCTTCGTCCTTGGCGAATTCTACGATAAGGATGGCGTTCTTGGCTGCAAGACCCATCAGCATTACCAGACCAATCTGGAAATAAGTGTCATTCTCCAGTCCGCATGCCATGATGCCGATGTAGGCGCCCAATGCGGCAACGGGCAATGAGAGGAGTACGGCTATCGGTATGCTCCAACTCTCGTACAAGGCGGCCAGGAAAAGGAACACGAAAATGAACACTAGCCCGAGGATGATACCTGTCTGTCCGCCCGCTTGTTTTTCTTGGTAGGACAGGCCGCTCCATTCGATGCCGATATTGTCTGGCAGATGTTGCCGCACTACTTCTTCCAAGGCTTCCATGGCTTGTCCGGAACTATAGCCTTGCGAGGATGTTCCGCGTATGATGGCTGTGTTGAACATGTTGAAGCGTTTGATGCTTCCCGGACCGGTCGTATATTCGGTGTTGCCCAATGCGGTAAGAGGTATCATGTCTCCGTCACTGCTTCGCACGAAGTACAGCCCGATGTTGTCCCGATGTTCACGGAAAGGTGCTTCGGCCTGTACGTAGACACGGTAGATACGGTTGAACATGTTGAAGTCGTTTACGTACACCGACCCTGTGAAGGCTTTCATCGTGTTGAACACGTCGGCCATGGGTACGCCTAGCATCTTCACCTTGTCACGGTCCACATCGAAATACAATTGGGGTATTTCGGCTTGCAGCGATGAGGAGAGGCTGCTCAGTTCTTTGCGTTGAGCCGCATAATACATCAGTGTGTCAGCTGCCTGTACCAAGTTGTCGTATGTGGCGTCGCCGCGCGCTTCCAACTGCATTTCAAAACCGCCAGAAGTACCCAGACCTGGAATGACGGGCGGTGTGGAGAGGTAGAACTTGCACTCTGGATACTCGGTCAGTTCCCGACTTACTTCGGCCATGATGGCGTCGATGGTTGTGTCATCGCGCTGTTTCCATTCCTTTAGAATAACGGTCAGCTGAGCGCGTGCCTGGTTGGTTCCTACACGCGGACTGGTTCCCGTGACGTTTTGTACGTATTCCACGGACGGATTTTCCATCAAGAAGTTGATAACCCGGTTGGTGACGTTACGTGTACGTTCCAGTGTTGTGCCTTCGGGCATTTCCAGCTCAACAGTGAAGTATCCTTGATCCTCCGTTGGAAGGAAACTGGTCGGTATAACCCGATAGAGGACAAATATCAGTATCAGTACCATGCAGAAACCTGCTCCTACCCGGCGCGGATTCTTGATGACATGCCCGATGCCTGACAAGTATTTGCTGTTGCCAAAATCCAGCCAGCGGTTGATGGTACGGAAAAAGCGGTTTTGGGGTTTGTTAGGGTCTGCCGGTTTCAAGATGAGCGAACACATTACCGGACTCAAGGTTAAGGCTACGACAGTAGATAATAACACGGACACAGCGATGGTGACACTGAATTGCCGATAAAGCTGTCCGGATATGCCTGACAAAAAGCTGACTGGTACAAACACGGCGCAGAGCACCAATGATGTGGCTATCAAGGCGGATGTGAGTCCGTTCATGGCTTTTTTGGTGGCTTCATAGGGGCTGAGGTGCTCTTCTTCCATGATGCGTTCCACATTTTCCACTACTACGATGGCGTCATCCACCACCAAACCTATCGCGAGTACCAGACCTAATAATGTAAGCATGTTGAGTGAAAAGCCGAATATCAGCATGAAGCCAAAAGTACCTATCAGCGAAATGGGTACGGCTACCAAGGGAATGATAGTGGCCCGCCAGTTCTGCAAAAAGAGAAAGACTACGACAATTACCAATATCAATGCTTCATAGAGTGTCTTATACACTTCGTGAATGGACTCACTGATGTAGGTGGTCAGGTCAAAAGGCATTTCGTATTGCATGCCGTCGGGAAAGGTGCGGCTTATCTCTTCCATGGCTTTCTTCACGTTCTCGGCTACTTCCATGGCGTTGGCGCCCGGCAGCATGTAGACGCCCAGCACAGCGGCATTTCCTCCGTTGATGCCACTTTCTGTGTTGTACGATTGGGCTTCCAGGGATACTCGTGCTACATCACGCATTCGTATCATAGATCCGTCAGCATTGGCACGGAGAACAATCTCCTCAAATTGGGCTGCACTTGAAAGACGGCCTTGTGCCGTAATGGGGATGGTGAAGTCCAATCCCGTTACAGGCTGCTGACCCAGTACACCGGCTGCCGATTCACGGTTTTGGTCTTTCAATGCATTTTGCAGATCCTGTATCGTCAGTCCATAATTGGCTAAACGCGCAGGATCTACCCATATCTGCATGGCGTAGTAACGGCTTCCGATGTTTGACACGCGTCCTACGCCTGGAATACGCCGCAGAAGGTCGAGCACGTTTAGTGTGGCGAAGTTACTAAGGTAGATTTCATCGAATTTGGGGTCGGATGAAGTCAGGCAAATGGTCATCAGCTGGCTGGCAGCCTGTTTTTCAATCTCAATACCATTCTGCACCACTTCGGCCGGTAAACGCGATTCGGCCAGTTTCACACGGTTCTGTATTTCAACCGCAGCAAGGTCCGGGTCGGCCGAAATGTCAAAGGTTACAGTTGCGGAAAAGCCACCGGAGTTGGAACTGTTGGACTCCATGTATAGCATTCCCGGTGTGCCGTTTAATTCCTGTTCGATGGGGGTTGCTACGGCCTGTGATACGGTGAGTGCGCTGGCGCCTGGATAGGATGCGCTGATTTTGACTACCGGAGGCGTAATTTGCGGGTATTGGTCGATAGGGAGCATCGTCAGTCCAATGATACCCACAATGACTATTAATATGGATATGA
The DNA here is from genome assembly GCA_949289345.1 of uncultured Bacteroides sp. Classification (GTDB taxonomy): domain Bacteria; phylum Bacteroidota; class Bacteroidia; order Bacteroidales; family Bacteroidaceae; genus Bacteroides. The sequence continues at coordinate 27,418 of CASENS010000059.1, read as the reverse complement.
CGGCCGAGAAGACCGGCCTGTCAATGAAAAAGCTTACTTTCATGCGTTGTGCTGTATTATAAGAGATTACTCTTCTGTCTTTTCTTCGTTCTTCACCTCACCGGGACGTCCTACACGTACTTTCATGCCTGGATTAAGCTTGTGATAGCCTTCGGTAACAATGTTTTCGCCCGGAATGATGCCTCGTTCCACCACGACATTGTTGCCAAATTCAGGCCCCAGCTCAATGAAGCGGCGTTCCACTGTGGAGTCACGTCGCATGACGAATATGTAGGCTCCTCCTTTTTCGATAATCAATGCTTTTTGCGGTACTACGGTGGCTCGTTCGCGCACATCCAGCAAGGCACGTACTTTTGTGAACTGTCCCGGTAGGAGGACCCGGTCGGGATTGGGCATCTCGGCACGGACGGAGAATGTTCCGGTTTTGGGATTTACTTGTGGGTCGGCGAAATCAACTAATCCTTTGTATGGGTATTCGCTGTCATCTGCCAGAGTGATGGTTACTGTGGGCTGCCATGAACGTGTGGAGTCTCGTTGGCCAAGGACTACATTGCGTTCCCGGCTTTTGAGATAATCCAGCGCCGTCATGCTGAAGTCTACCAGCACTGTGTCACTCTTGACGATGGTAGCCAATAATGATTGGCCTCCGGTACCTACCAGCGTACCCAAGTCTACATGGCGCTCACTGATATGTCCCGATATGGGTGAGCGTACCCATGTGTAGCCCAATTCCTGCTCAGCTTGGTCTAAGTCCGCCTGACTCATACCCATACTGGCTACGGCTGTCTCGTAGGCGGCTATGGCATTGTCCAAATCCAGTTGGCTGGCTGCGTTTTGTTCAAAAAGAGGCCGGATGCGATCTAAGTCACGTTTCGTTTTGCGTACTTGGGCAGAGTCTTTACGTAACTGTGCACGGGCTTTATCCGCTTTGGCGCGGTATTGTTTTTGGTCGATGACAAACAACACTTGGTTTTTCTTCACATACGTACCTTCCTCAAAAGCCATACTTTCAAGGAAACCTTCCACGCGTGCGCGAACCTCTACAAATTGTTGAGCACGGATACGCCCCACGTAATCACCGTAGATTTCCACATCTTCCTGTTCTACAGGTTGCACTACTACGACCGGAGGAACCGGAACCACTTCTTTCTCCCACGTCAGCACAATGTACAGTGCCAATACTATAACCATGCACCCCAGCATGGCCAGCAGGCGTTTTTTCCTTAGCCTTAGTTCTTTCTTGCTAAAAAATAGTCTCATGTATGTTTGTTTAGTAAGTTGAGTACCCTTATTCCGTTTTCTCTGTGCAAAAATAATACCTTTTTCCTGAATAAATGGGAAAAATGAACATAACTTGCTATTTTTCAACTCCTATGTCAAGAACCTTCCTTTATCTTACATCGTTCTGATTGCTCTGCCGTGTGGAAAGTATCTACAAAATCGGGGAATATTTCCTCATGTTTCCAACCGGTTGCTTTAGGGGGGATGCTATTCTAATTTAAACTTGTCCGCATCCTGCCACACGGGGAATTTTCGGCGGAAGTCGTAGAGGCTTTCAATATCCAAACGGACGGTGGACATGCCTTCGCGTGCATCAGGCACTGTGGCCAAGCATTTACCTTGAGGGGAGTAGACTGTACTTCCGCCGTCATAACGGATGCCGTTGCCATCGTTCCCTATGCGGTTTACTCCGCATACATAGCATTGGTTCTCAATGGCACGGGCTTGAAGCAATGTGTCCCAGACGTGACGGCGTGATGCAGGCCAGCAGGCCACGTAGAGCAGCAGGTCGTATTCACATCCCACGTTTCGGCTCCATACCGGAAAACGCAAGTCGTAGCATATCTGTGGTAAAATGCGGAATTCGCGAAAATGGATAATGGGACGTTCTTTCCCGGGAGAGAAGCGATTGTTTTCGTTGCCCATACGAAACAGGTGATGTTTGTCGTAGTAGGTGGCGTTGCCTTCGGGCGTCAAGAAGAAAAAGCGGTTCCGATATTCCCCTTCGTGCCGAACAATGTAGCTCCCGGCCAAAGCTATGCCGTACTTGGAAGCGTACTGTTGTAACAGGCCGAGTGTAGGACCGTTTGTCGGTTCGGCCAGTTTGCCGGTATTCATGCTGAATCCGGTTGCGAAAGTTTCGGGCAAGACCAACAAATCGGTCTCGCCCTGTAACTTTTCCAAGGCCAGTTTCACTCGTCTCAGATTTTCCTGCTTGTCTTCCCAGGCAATGTCAGTTTGAAATAAGGTGATATGCATGGTGCTTTTGTGTCTTTTTTAATCAGTTTCTCCTATCAAAAAGTTACGTGGGTTCTTCCCACGGAATGCTTTATAATAGCGTTTTATCTCACGCATATCTGTCTCGATGTCACCCGATGGAACGAGCGATCGGGTGCACGTAATGGTTCGGCTGGGATAGTCTATGCCGAACAGAAGAATGGGGACACCTGCTTTCAATGCGATGTAATAGAATCCTTTCTTCCATTCGGCGTTGGCTTTACGGGTACCTTCGGGCGTGATGGCCAGGTTGAACCATCGGCTTGAAGCAAACCGTTCGGTCATTTGGTCTACCAGCGAATTCTTCCGTTTCCTGTTCACAGGTATTCCTCCTATGGCTTTGAACAGAAACCCCAAAGGAAAGACAAACCATTCCTTCTTCATCATAAAGCAGGCTTTCCGTCCAAGTGCACCATAAAATAGTTTCCCCATAATCAGGTCCCAGTTGGTGGTATGGGGGGCAACGCAAATGACACACTTATCATGAAAAGGCACTGTCATGACATACTTCCAGCCTAATAGGCGGTAGAAAATGAAGCGGCAGATTTTTTGCATCATTTTCCCGGTTTACTTCAGTTGGGCTATTTCGTCGGATATTTCCTGTACCTTAGCATTGAAGTCATCACGAAGCTTCTTGTAGAATTCTTTTACATTTCCAGGCTCCGTATGGTTGATGCGCTTGATGAATTCGTCCGCTAAGTAGAGGACGTTTCCCATTAGTTTGCATATCTTTTCCTGGTTTGCGCCAGGTACATGACTGTTGACTATACATTCGGCAAAAAGTTCACCGGCGATGGCGTTTACTTCCTTTTTTAAAACTCTTCTACTTGACATAATTGTACGTTTTTAATGGATTTCGTTTGTAAAGATACTATTTTTTCTTTTTTATGGAGCTTTCCGGACCAGTTTTTTTGAAGAATATTTTTCGGACAGGTAGGGCTTGGAAAGTTTGATACGATGAATTTCACAATCTTTCGGGTCAGTCCGAAAATCCGGCCGTGAATGATTATATTAGCTATAAACTTACGTCTGTAATCTGATTATCATTGGTTATCTGCCCAAGTATTATTGGATATTCTGTTGTTTATTCAACGATACTTTGCCATTTATCCTTGGATACTTTTGCAATCGGATTTTCGGATTGCCCCTATTCTGATAGGCTTTCGTTTGGGGGGCGTTTAATCTCCGAAAACAATGTGGTGATATATGGCAGTACCGCTTGCTCTTTTATTCAGGAAAGTTACTGGCATTCAAACCGGTTCCAATGTCTGTCCGCTTAGCTTTCTCCCAAGTCCCATTCTGTATTCCTTTACGTCGGTACAGGTATATGAAGCCGCGCAAAACATTGGCGTTCATAAAGAGAAAATAGTAGGGTACGAAAAGAAATTTGTTCTTGATGCGTTTGCCGGCCAGGAAATTGCCGTAGCTTCCGGCTAAATAGAACAGAGCTTGCAGGAGCCAAAAGATGGCATAGAGCAAAGACCGCTCGGGCGAGAATAGTAACACAGTGTTCAAAGGCAGCAAGATGAAGAGTAAAACAGGGGTTAAGGTCCAGCGCAGGACACGGTGTGAGACGTATTGGAAAGTGAATATTCCGTATTTGAATGGATTGAGCAGAGGGAATAGGCGGGCAATGGATTGTATTCCTCCGGCTGCAATACGCACTTTACGCTTTTGTTCTTCCTCAATGTTGGCGGAACTGTTTTCCATGGCGTAGGCATCTTTTCGGTAGGCTATGGTATAACCTCGCATAACGATGCGTAGGGAGAGTATGAAATCATCGAGTAAGGTATCCGCTTTCATCTCTTCATAGAGGTCGGTGCGGATGGCAAAAAGTTCGCCTGCGGCACCTGTGGCCGAATAGAGCCTGGCGTCCAAGTCTTTCAAAGTGGATTCGTAGCGCCAATACAGCCCTTCACCTCCTCCAGCTGCATTGGCTTTGTTATTGATGTGGATACGTTTTTCTCCGGCTACGCATCCCACTTTGGGATCATTAAAGGCCTGTATGATATTTCTTAAAGCTTTTGAGTTGATAAACGTGTTGGCATCCGTAAATACTACGTAAGGTGTCTTTACTTCACGCATACCTCGGTTGAGGGCGGCAGTCTTGCCCATGCGCAAAGGTTGAAAGAGTACTTTTGCTTCAGGCCATTTTTTCAGACGTTGGTTGGTGGTGTCCGTACTTCCATCTGTCACCCATAGGATATGGAGTTTTTCCGGAGGATAATCCAATGCCAGGCAGTTGGCCATTTTTTCATCCACGATTTCCTCTTCGTTATAAGCCGCAATGAAGAGGGTTAACTCCGGCAAATCATTGTCAGCAAGCAGGATGGGGCGGAATTTCTTTTGTCCGAAACGTTCCTTGAGCTTTACTAATGCCCAAAGTAAGATGCCATATCCCAAATAGGTGTAGAAGATGAGAAAAAGGCTTATCCAGAAAATGATTTCCAATGCGTGCATACTTTTAAAACGCTTCTGTCATGTTGAAATAAAACAATGTCTGGTTATTTACCGTGTTTTTACCTAAGTCCAGACGCACATTCATGCGTGGTTGCACTTCAATGCGCAAACCTACGCCATAGTTGGGCAATACGCCTTCAATGTCCACTGGATTGGGACCCATGAAACCACATCCGCCCCATACTACGAAGCCTAAATGGCTAATGATGCGTTGCAGCCAGTTCTCTTGGTCGGTGTTGAACATTTGGCGGTATTCGGCCATGATGATGTGCGAGGATTTGTCGCGATATTGCCCTTGATAATACCCGCGCAAATCGAAAGGTGTGCCAGTCAAAGCGTATTGTGTCAAGGGGATGTTATCGCCAAACACGTTCTTCGTCTGTGCTGTCCATGCAATGACCTTGCGGTTGCCAACTTCTTTATATTGTCGGTAGTCCAATTCCAAACGGTAAAAATTGTTTTCACTCCCAAATATCTTGTGGTACATCATGCCTCGGAAGTCCAAATAAATACCCTTGTATGCATTGGCGGGTACGTCTCGGCTGTCGTACGTCAGGAGGAACCCTAAGCCAGAGTTGAAGTTCTTATATCCATGCTCATTGCCACCTGCGGCTTGATAGTTTGGTTCCTTGGCTAATAGCTTGCCTGGCTTGGTGAAGTGGTCATAGTTAATGTCAATCTGTGGCCCTGCAAAGAAATTGCTTTCGCCCAAACGGAAGAGGAACCATGGGTTTATTTGTACTCCACTATATCGGTATTGGCTGGTAGAGTCACTTCGCAAGTAGTTTTTGTTTGTGTCGTAACCTATGCCGTAGTAGTTTTCCACTGTATTCTTATAGCTGAACTTGCCGAAGATACGGAAGCGGTCTCCCTTGAAAAAAAGTTGCGGTTTGGAGAAGAGATTAATACCTCCGTCGAACATGAAAGCTATGGCCATGGGCACCACAGAGCGCTTTAATGTCGTATCCTTGGGATTCAAACTGAAAGTCATCAGTGCGCTGCCGCCTACGAGCAGGCCAAAGTCGGGTGAGTAGCTGGGACCACCCAAAATATTGTAGTGGAAGTTACGCTGGGCTACCCGTAGCTTTCGCAGCTCTTTTTTCGATAATGTGCGGGTGGTAGTGTCCTGCGCCGTCGTGTCATTCATTTCTTGGGAGTAGAGACCATTGGACGCCACGAGAGCCAGCAGAATAAAAATCAGTATGCGTTGGATAAACTTCATAAAGGTCATCTTTGTTAGTCTGGCGGACAAAGATAATACAAAAAAGTGAGATACGGAGCAAATTACGGAAATATGATTGGAAATTAATGGTTTATGAGGCTTTGACGAAACAAATATTGCGTTCATTATTTTTTGCGGCCGGACGTATATGTGATTAAGGAAAAAACGGCTTCCCGTACGAGTCACGCATGGGAAGCCGTTTGGAAAGAGGACGGGAATAAAGGTTAATGCCGTTTGGGAGGAGGAATTAAACAAATGGGTTGTTGGAGTTGTCCTCGCCCCATTTTAGAAGACGAATCTCAGCACGTCATTCAGATTAGCCCATATCAGCAAGGCGAACAAGATAAACATGCCTGCTACCTGTGCCCGCTCCATAAACTTGTCGCTGGGTTTGCGCCGGGCGATGATTTCATAAAGCAGGAAGAGCACGTGCCCGCCGTCCAACGCAGGGATGGGCAGGATGTTCATGAAGGCCAGGATGATGCTGAGGAAGGCGGTCATGTACCAGAACTGGTGCCAGTCCCATGTGGCGGGGAAGATGCTTCCGATGGTGCCGAAGCCACCCAACTGTTTGGCTCCTTCCTTGGAGAAAAGGTATTTCATCTGGTCCACATAGCCGGCCAAGGTGTTGACGCCCAGCTCTACACCGGCGGGGATGGAAGAGAAGAACGTGTATTCCTTCTTCACCACGGGCAGCAGGCGGTCGGTCTGCATCACGGCGTAGACGCCTACCTTGAAAGCTGTGTCGGCTTTCAAGGTCAGGTTGTGGGTCACGCCGTCACGCATGTATGTCAGGTTGACTTGGCGCAAGGCGTTGCGCAGGCTGTCGTTCGTGGCGCTTTCGGCTTGCCGGCGGCGTTGGTCCATGGTCAATAGAAAGTCCTGGAAGGAGATGCTTTGCCCATCCATGCGTGTGATGCTGTCGCCCGGCTGGAGACCTGCCAACTGAGCGGGACTGTCTGCGACCAGGCTGTCGATTACATAAGGGTAACGGAAGTCGGCAAAGCGGGTACTGTCCGCCAACAAGCGGTCCATCAGGTTGTCGGGGATATAAACCGATGCGGGCTCTCCGTTGCGCAGCACGGTTACTTGGCGGGCATCCACAATGCTGGTCAGTAAGTCGGTGCCCATACGTTCGAAAGGCACGCCGTCAGCGCTGATGAGCACGTCACCGTCCTCGAAGCCCACTTGGTGCATTGTCTCGTTGAAGTCCATGCCCAGCGGTGCTTTCTGCACGGGGATGTAGGCGTCGCCCCAGGCAAAGAGTATCATACTGTAGATGAACAGAGCCAATAAGAAGTTGAACACCACGCCGCCTACCATGATGAGCAGGCGTTGCCAGGCGGGCTTGGCACGGAATTCCCAGGGTTTGACAGGCTGTTTCATCTGCTCGGTATCCATCGACTCGTCTATCATGCCGCTGATTTTGACGTATCCACCCAGCGGAAGCCAGCCAACGGCATATTCCGTCTCGCTTTTCTTCGGTTTGAATTTGAAGAGGGTGAACCAAGGGTCGAAGAAAAGGCAGAATTTCTCTACTCTTGTTTTGAACAGTTTGGCAAAAAGGAAATGCCCCATCTCGTGGATAATCACTAGGAGCGACAGGCTCAGGATGAGTTGCAGGGCCTTGATAAGGAATGTTTCCATTTGTCTCTAATTATTACTTTTCTTGTTTATACTTATCTGTTTTCTGTCTATTTCGTAATCTGTTGATAATCAATGTCGATTTCGTGTGTCCCCCACGGGCGTCCCGTTTGTCCCCGACGAGGGTCTCGTTTGTCCCCCACGAGGAGGTCGTCGGGGACAAACGACAAAACGGGGTGTCCCCGATGGTCAGCTTGTAAGGATTTCTTCCGCTTTCCTTCTCGCTTCGGCATCGGTCGCCACATAGTCTTCATACGTGGGCTTGGTGATGAGCGGCACCCGTTGCATTGTCTTGGCGATGACATCGCTCATGCCCAGGAAGGACACGCGGTCTTCCAGGAAAGCGCGGACGCAGACTTCGTTGGCGGCATTGACGATGCAGGGCATGTTGCCTCCTTGGTGCAACGCCTCGTAGGCCAGGGCCAGGTTGCGGAAGCGCTCAGGGTCGGGCTGCTCGAAGGTGAGGCTCGTGCAGGTGCGGAAGTCCAGCCGGGGGAACGAGGCATGCACGCGGTCGGGGTAGGAGAAGGCGTACTGGATGGGCAGGCGCATGTCCGGCATGCCCAGTTGCGCTTTCACCGCTCCGTCCTCGAACTGCACCATCGAGTGGATGACCGATTGCGGGTGAACCACCACTTCTATCTGTTCCGGACGCACGCCGAACAGCCATTTGGCCTCGATGACCTCAAAGCCCTTGTTCATCATGGAGGCGGAGTCGATGGTTATCTTGGCGCCCATGGCCCAGTTGGGGTGGTGCAAGGCTTGTTCTTTGGTGACGGTGGCCAGTTGCTCGCGGGTGAAGGTACGGAAAGGACCTCCCGAAGCTGTCAGTATTACTTTCTCGATGGGGTTGCCTATTTCGCCTGCCAGGCATTGGAAGACGGCCGAGTGTTCGGAGTCCACCGGGAGGATGGGCGTGCCGTTTACCCGCGCCAGTTCGTTGACCAGCTCACCGGCCACCACTAATGTTTCCTTGTTGGCCAAGGCGATAGGTTTGCGGGCGCGGATGGCGTTCATTGTGGGGCGTAGTCCGGCGTAGCCCACCATGGCGGTGAGCACCATGTCGATAGGTGTCTCCTGCACAATTTGGCAGAGGGCGTCCTCACCGGCATAGACCTTGATGGGAAGGTCGGCCAAGGCTTCTTTCAAGTGGGCGTAATGTGCCTCGTTGGCTATCACCACAGCTTCGGGCTTGAACTTTCGGGCTTGTTCGATGAGTTTGTCCACTTGGTTGCCTGCCGTCAGCACGTAGGCCTCGTACAAGTCGGGATGCTCTTCAATGACCTGTAAGGCTTGGGTGCCGATGGAGCCGGTCGAACCGAGTATGGCTATTTGTTTCTTCATATCTTTGTCTCTTATATCCTTATTATAATATATCTGCTAAAATACAATATACTGCACCGGGTCGACGGGTCTTCCATTGTGCCACAACTCGAAGTGCAGGTGAGGACCGGTTGTCAGTTGTCCGGTGTTACCCACCAGGGCGATGGCTTCACCTCCTTTCACCGTGTCGCCCTCGCGCTTCAACAAAGAGGCGCAATGTTTGTAGGTGGAGATGAAGTCCTGGTGGTGCTGTATCTGGATGACATATCCCGTCTCGGCGGTGTAGGCACTCAAAATGACCGTACCATCCAATACGGCCAACACGCTTTCACCGGGCGTTGCGGCTATGTCGGTGCCAAAGTGCCGGTTGTCAGGGGCGAAGGGGGAGGAAATAATGCCTCGTGTAGGCGGATAGAATATCATGCCTTCCGCATCCGAACGTGAAGCAAGTGTATTCAGGTTGTACTTTTCGCGTTCTTCATATTGGCGGCGGAACTCCTCTTCACGTTGGGTGCGTTCCATCAGCGAGTCACGACGTAAGGCGGTGAGTGAGTCGATGGATTGCACTGTGTCCGTACGTACATCGCCTCGGAATATGTCCTGTATGTTCATGATATAGAGGTTTTGCCGGTTCAACGCCTGTTGCAGGGAGTCAGCACGCAGTGCGTTGTCTACTACCTGCGAGCGTATTTCACTATTCATATAGCCGGGCAGGTAGTTGCGCAAAGGGGTATAGGCTACAATAAGCGAAGCGATGACAAACAGCAACCCTAAAACGAACACCAGCCACGAGAGTCCGTTCAGCTTGGACACGTGCAGTGTGATGACGTCCTCCAGCGTATTCTCGTTGGTGATGGTCAGGCGATACTTGAAGCGGATGTTTTGCCACCAGTGTTTTCGTTTCTTTTTCTTCGTTGTCATGCCTCTTCTACGTTCTCTAAATTCAACAGGCCTTCGGGCAGGTTGACGGTGATGACGCGGTGCTCATGGTCAATGTCGGTGATGAACTCCTCCTGTGCCGGGATGAGTGTTTCCTCCCCATTGTGGCCTACTATAAATAAGGTGTTGACGGTGGAAGTATCCACATCCGTCACTTCGCCCAAATGCCCGTAATGCACCTCCTCCATGCGGAAGCCTACAAAGTAATTCCACGTCAGTTCGCCTTCGGTTTCGGCTTCGCGGGCGTGATGGACGGGGAAGTAGACTTCCACATTGGTGAAGCGGCGTGCTTGCTCGGCGGTGTCCACATCCTCCAGTTTAATGAGAGCGGTAGTGTCCGTGCGGAAGCGGTATTCTTCGATGTAGAAAGGTACCAGGATGCCGTCCATGAGGCAGACGATGTATTCCGCCTCCACCCGATCGAAGATGTCGTCCGTGAAGGTGAACAGCAGCTCACCCCGTACGCCGTGCGGTTTGTTCAATATACCTATCTTATATACTTCGTCTCTGCGTATCATAAGGTCTTTTTATATTCTCGTAATTCTGGCCCCAATCGCATTCAGTCTCTTTTCAATGTCTTGATAGCCCCTGTCTATCTGCTCAATGTTGTGGATACGGCTGATGCCGTCGGCACTTAGGGCGGCAATAAGCAGGGCGATGCCGGCGCGGATGTCTGGTGAGGTCATGTTTCCTCCCCTCAGCTTAAACCCGTGGTCATGGCCGATGACTACAGCCCGGTGTGGGTCGCAGAGGATGATTTGTGCTCCCATGTCGATAAGCTTGTCCACGAAAAACAAGCGGCTTTCGAACATCTTTTGGTGGATGAGCACGCTGCCTTTGGCTTGTGTGGCCACTACGAGCATCACGCTCAGCAGGTCGGGCGTCAGTCCCGGCCAAGGCGCGTCGGCAATGGTCATGATGGATCCGTCCATGAACGACTCTATTTCGTAGGTATCTTGTGCGGGGATGTAGATGTCATCGCCTTGTTGCTCCAAGCGGACGCCCAGGCGGCGGAAACTTTCGGGGATGATTCCCAGGTGTTGGTGCGATACGTTCTTTATGGTCAGTTCGCTCTGCGTCATGGCAGCCATGCCGATGAAACTGCCCACTTCAATCATGTCCGGCAGGACGGTATGCTCCGTGCCGTGCAGTTGTTCCACGCCGTCGATGGTGAGCAGATTGGAGGCAATGCCTTGGATGCGTGCTCCCATGCGGTTCAGCAAGTGGCAGAGTTGCTGAACATAGGGTTCGCAAGCTGCGTTGTAGATGACGGTGCGTCCTTTGGCCAATACGGCAGCCATGACGATGTTGGCCGTGCCGGTGACGGAAGCTTCGTCCAGCAACATGTAAGTGCCTGTCAGGTGAGGGGCGGTTATTTCGTAGGCTCCCCGTTCTTCATCATAGCGGAAGGCGGCTCCCAGTTTTTGGATGCCGATAAAGTGTGTATCCAGTCGGCGGCGTCCTATCTTGTCACCTCCGGGGCGGGAGATGACGGCCTTTCCGAAGCGTGCCAGCAGGGGACCTACCAGCATGACCGAGCCTCGCAGGCTGGCACATTTCTTCAAGAACTCATCGCAGCCTAAGTATTCCATGTCCACTTGTGCCGCCCGGAAGCGGTATGAGTCTATGCCTAATTTGGAGACACTGACACCCATATCGCGCATCAGCTGGATGAGGTTGTTCACGTCCAGAATGTCGGGCACGTTGTGTACGGTCACTTCCTCGTCGGTGAGCAAGGCGGCGCAGATGATTTGCAGCACCTCGTTCTTGGCTCCTTGCGGGTGGATGTCGCCCGACAGGTGATGCCCGCCTTCTATGATGAATGATGCCATGGCTTATTTGTTTTTCTTCTTGTTATTGTAGTTCCGGTTGTTGCGGTTGTTCTGGTTGTTTGTCTTGGGGCGGTAGTAGATGTCGATGCGCTCCTTCATCAGTTGCAACAGTTCGGGGGTCAGCTGTAACCGGCCTTCGGACAATTCCGTCAAGTCTTCGGCTATCTTCTGGTCATCCACCGTATCTTTGTTCCACGTCATGTAGTCTTTCTTCATGTGGTTGCAGATGAGGGCCACGAGATTTCGTTTCTCATCGCCTTCGGGCATTTCGCACGCTTTCTTTATCAGCACTTCCAGTGTCCGTCCGTAGTGGCGGTAGTGTATTTTCCCGCTTGGGTAGGGGATAGGCTCCGGTTTGGTTTCCAGTTCGTTTTTGCGGATGACCTCGTACGGATAGTTTATGTCCAGTTTGAAATCGGACATGATGGCCAGATGGTCCCATAACTTGTGCTTGAAGTCCGGCGTGTCTCGCAGTTGGGGAAACATGTTGCCCATGATGTTGATGATGGTGTTGGCGCAACGTTGGCGTTCGGCGCGGTCTTGGATGGTTACTGCATAGTCTACCATATTTTGGATACTTCGGCCATATTCGGGCAAAGCCATCTTCTTTTGTTGGGTATTATATTGCATGTCGTCAATGATTAAGTTGCTGAAATTCATAATTAAATAAGTTTTTTAGGTTTACCGGCCACGAACTCTTTCAGGTAGAATGGCTCGAAGTAGGCCACATCTTCAAACTTCCCTTCGGCCATGGCCTTCTCGGCCAGCGGTGCCATCATGCCGGCTAAGGGCTGGATGCCGTCTATAAAGTGCGCGTTGGGATGCTTCAAGCTTTGCGAACATTTGGCCGCGCCATTGCCAAAGAAATACACGGGCTTTGTTTCGAGGAACTCCCGATAGGTGTTTTCGTCCACAATGTCTGCCGCAATGTTGCGCACAGGACGCAAGGCGCGGTCGTAGATGGCGGCGTACACTTCCATGCGGCGGGCGTCTATCATGGGGCAAAGCAGGGCATCGTCCGGCAACTCATCGTGATAGAGCAACACGGGCACGCACAACACCTTCAGCGTAGGCAAGCCGATGAGTGGCAGGTTGCGTCCGTAGCAGATGCCTTTGGCCATGGATACGCCGATGCGTAGCCCCGTGTACGAACCTGGTCCGCAACTGACGGCTACGGCGTCTACAGGAATGGCATGACTGTCGGCAAACGAAAGCGCCTCGTCCACAAACACGCCTAATACCACATTATGGGAAGGCCCGTTCAAATCCTTTTTCTCGAACAAATTCTGCCCGTCCTGACTTAGTGCTACTGAGCAGGCGGAGGTAGAAGTCTCAATATGTAAGATACATGACATAGTTCCGATACATCTATATTATATATTAAATCAGCTGACAAATTTACATGATTATTTTCACTAATTAAAATAATCCCGTATTTTTGCGCAAAAGTTAAGAAGCATTATGATACAATCTATGACAGGCTATGGCAAATCCGTGGCCGAACTTCCCGATAAGAAGATTAACGTGGAGATAAAATCGCTTAACAGCAAGGCGATGGATTTGTCCACCCGCATCGCTCCCGTCTATAGGGAGAAGGAGATGGAAATCCGCAATGAACTGGCCAGGGTGTTGGAACGCGGCAAGGTGGACTTCACTTTGTGGATAGAGAAAAAGGACAGTGAGCAGTCCGCTACCCCTATCAATCAGGAATTGGTGTCCGCTTATTATAAGCGTATCAAGGAAATATCCGCTGTGACAGGCATCCCCGAACCGGCGGATTGGTTCAGCACCCTGTTGCGTCTGCCCGACGTGATGACCAAGAACGAAATGCAGGAATTGGACGAGGAGGAATGGAAAGTGGTGCATGCGGCCATTGGGGAAGCGTTGGCCCATCTGGTTGACTTCCGCAAACAGGAAGGCGCGGCTTTGGAGAAAAAATTCCGTGAGAAAATAGCGAACATTGCCCGTCTGCTCGCTGAAGTGGAGCCTTACGAGAAGGAACGTGTGGCAAAGATAAAGGACCGCATCGTCGAAGCATTGGAAAAAACCATCAGCGTGGATTATGATAACAATCGACTGGAACAGGAGCTTATTTATTATATAGAGAAGCTGGATGTCAACGAGGAGAAGCAACGCTTGAGCAACCATTTGCAATATTTCATCGCCACGCTGGAGAACGGGAGCGGACAGGGTAAGAAACTGGGCTTCATTGCGCAGGAAATGGGACGTGAAATCAATACTTTGGGCAGCAAGTCCAATCATGCCGAGATGCAACGGATTGTGGTGCAGATGAAGGACGAACTGGAGCAAATCAAGGAGCAGGTGTTGAATGTTATGTAAGAGCGTATGGGTAAACTGATTATATTTTCCGCTCCGTCCGGTTCGGGCAAGTCCACCATCATCAACTACCTGTTGACGCAAAATCTCAACTTGGCTTTTTCCATATCAGCTACCAGCCGCCCTCCGCGCGGTACGGAGCGCGATGGTGTGGAATATTTTTTTCTCTCACCGGAGGAATTTCGCCGGCATATTGCCGCAGGTGATTTTTTGGAATATGAGGAGGTGTACAAAGACCGCTTTTACGGCACGTTGAAGTCGCAGGTGGAGAAACAATTGGCCGAAGGGCAGAATGTGGTGTTCGATGTAGACGTAGTAGGCGGATGCAACATCAAACGCTTTTATGGCGACCGTGCCTTGTCCGTCTTTATTCAGCCGCCTTCCATCGAGGAGTTGCGCCGCCGCTTGGAAGGACGTGGCACCGATGCGCCCGAGGTGATTGATGCCCGCATTGCCAAGGCGCAATACGAATTGAGTTTCGCGCCGAAGTTCGATCATATCGTGGTGAATGACGATTTGGAGAAAGCCAAGGCCGAAACCCTGCGTTTAATTGTTAATTTTTTAAAGGAATAAATGGAAATTTGGATGGCACACAGATGACACAGATTAAACGAGATGACCACAGATTTTTAAAGAGGCTTCGCCCGAATCTTTCTCATTTCAGATTTCATAAATCATAAATCAGAAATAGTAAATTAAATAATCTGTGAAAATCTGTCTTATCTGTGTCATCTGTATGCTATATAAACACCCCGCTAAATTATTATTATTATGAAATACGAAAACGGCGGACTCAAGAACCAATTGGCTCCGCGCAATAACAATCCGAAGCTCAACAAGGCTCTGCTTATTATCAACTCCATTCTTGCGGTATGTGCGTTGGTGATAAGTGCTGTCCATTTTTATTACGATGATATGAGCATCGGGGTATGCATGTTGTTGGTGCTGATTATCTGTTTGTTCAATGCCATTACGGCATGGCAAGCTTTGCGCGGAAAGAAAATAGAAAAATAAAGAGGGAGAAGTATGGACGTAGGTATCTTCAGCGGTTCGTTCAACCCCATCCATATCGGGCACTTGGCGTTGGCCAATTACTTGTGTGAGTTTGAGGGGCTGGATGAACTGTGGTTTCTTGTCACGCCCCGTAATCCTTTTAAAGTGGGGCAAGACCTGATGCCCGATGAATTTCGCTTGGAATTGGTGCGGCTTGCCGTGGAGGACTATCCCAAGTTTCGTGCTTCCGACTTCGAGTTCCACCTTCCCCAGCCTTCTTATACCGTTCGTTCCTTTGAAAAGCTGAAGGAGGCTTATCCGGCCCATACATTCCATCTGATTATCGGTTCGGACAACTGGCTTTCCTTTCCTCGCTGGTATCAATCAGAACGTTTGATAGCCGAAAATCCGATTATCGTCTATCCCCGTCCGGGATATCCGGTAGATGCCGCTGCGCTTCCTCCTCATGTACGCCTGGTGCAATCCCCTGTGTTCGAAATCAGCTCTACTTTCATCCGCCAGGCCTTGGCCGAAGGAAAAGATATCCGCTATTTTCTTCATCCACGGGTGTACGGGCGGCTTGTGCAGACGATGATTTGATGTGCCAAATTCTCATTCGGTCATATAAAAGATCCGCTGGTTGGCATTATTTCTTCTGTCCTTTATGGATTTTCAAAATATCTTTTCTATCTTTGTGGTGCATTGGTTCGCAGTCATTCTGAACAGGAACTGCGATTAAAAGGGAATCGGGTGTAAATCCCGGACAGTCCCGCTGCTGTGAGTTTCAAAAATAAGGTTGCAGGCTTATTTCGCTTTGTGCCACTGGAGTCCGGGTGCTCCGGGAAGGCGTCTGCAACGGAAACGAGTCAGAAGACCTGCCATGCAATTCTATTGTCATTGCTTTCGAGGAAAAAGCGGTGAGTTTAATGACTAAGGACACGTCTGTCCCTTCATTTCATTCATCTTAACTGCTTCAGAGAAAGTATGTGAAATAAACTTCTGCCAAAGTTTATTGAATGGATGTCCGGGCGAAGGGATTTCGACCGGACATTTTTTAAGTATCCTTGCTTACTTGTCCAAGTATCCTTGGATACTTGGTCATTTCTTCAATTATACTTGGGCGTAGGAGCTTGGCAGATGAAAGTGAGCACAAAGTCCGGGTATAAACGATAGTGAACCGGATAGCTTTGTCGCTCTGAGGTCCGGTATTCCGTGGCTTGGAAAACGCCTCTTTCTTCTATCGGGAAAGGTTTTATTTGCAAGTGTTCCCTAAAATCCACTTCTTCCGAATTTAAGCACTTGAACAGGGCTTCTTTAGCCGACCAATGTAATAGCAATCCCCATGTGTCCGTCCCATTGTATGTTCCGGCAATCTCGTCCGGGCGCATGAATTTGGAGGATATCTTGCGCACCCGTTCTCCATATTGTTCTATGTCGATGCCTATATTTTTGCCTGGCTTGTCTGTTATGATTGCTGCGTAGCCTCTGGTGTGCGATATACTTATTGACATTGAGCCGTCAGCCAAGTAAGGTTTTCCGTCCGGACGGTACCGGATTTCTTTCTCTTCCTTTAGGACCGTGTACAACAGTACGCGTACTGCCAGCCATTCCAATTTCCTGCCTGGTGAGGCAAACTGTTCAATGTCAAGGCGGTATTTTTCCTTATGGGGTAGCATTGCCAGTAGTTGCTCCGTCGTTTCCTCTACTTTCCAGATTGCCCACAGGCAGCCTTCATGCTCCTTATGTATGTTGAATAGAGCCATGGGTCATTTCTTCTCCTCTACAGTTACCGGTGGTTGTTTGATGGTGAATTTCACTTTTAAGATGCGCCGGCTGTTCATTTCGAGCACTTCAAAATCGTAGTTTTTATAGGAAATGCGTTCGTGCAATGCCGGAAATTCGCCTTTCAGTTCAAGCAGCAGTCCGGCTAAGGTATCGGCGTCTCCCGCTGCTTCGTCGAACTCGTCTTCATCTATTTTCGTGACTTTGTAGAAGTCTGTCAACAATGTTTTGGCTTCGAATACCCATGTGTTGTTGTTCAGCATGACGTAGGTCCGTTCTTCGTCATCGTATTCGTCGTGTATTTCTCCGACTATTTCCTCTATGATGTCTTCCATCGTTACAATGCCCGACGTGCCGCCAAACTCGTCCACCACAATGGCTATATGTATTTTGTTGGTCTGGAAATCGCGTAACAGGTCATCTATCATTTTTGTTTCCGGTACAAAATAAGCGGGACGTATCAAGGATTGCCAGCGGAAGTTGTCGTCTTTGTTCAGATAGGGCAGGAGGTCTTTGATGTACAGGATGCCTTTGATGTTATCACGTGTCTCATCATAAACCGGTATGCGGGAATAGGCGTTCTCAATGATGCATTTCAGCACTTCCTTGAAGGGTGTATGAATTTCCAAATCCACCATATCAAGACGCGAGGTCATGATTTCCTTAGCCGTCTCGCCCCCAAAGCGGATGATGCCTTCCAGGATGTTGTTTTCTTCGGACAGTTCAGTCTTGTCTGTCAAGTCCAAGGCTTGCGATAAGTCATCTACCGAAATGGCGTGGGGCTTGTGTCCGACGTGCTTATTTAGGAAAGAAGTGAAACGGATGAGCAGTGAAGCGAGCGGATAGAATATGGAACGGCATGCGACAGTGCCCGGAGCCGCGAAACGGCAGAATGTCAGTGCTTTTTGCGCGGAGTAAATCTTCGGCATGATTTCCCCGAACAGCAGTAGCAGGAATGTCAATGCTAATATCAATATTCCCAGTTCCGTTATCCACGAGCGGAAATGGAATACGTGCAGGAAGAAGAAGCAGCCCAGTACGATAACGGCTACATTGACGACTGTGTTTGTAATCCGTATGGTGGCAAGAAGCCGTTCACGGTCTTCAAGCAGTTTGCTGATTTCTTTGTCTGCGGGATGTTTGCGTTCGACAATGTCGTCTAAGTCGGATGCCGACAAGGAAAAGAATGCCGTTTCGGATGCTGACGCGAAACCGGAAACAAGCAGGAACAATCCCGCCAATACGATGGCTATGACAGCCGAAACGGAAGGGGTTTGTACATACAAACCATTCATATATGCCTCCAACGGGCATAAATAAGCGTCTGGGTCCAAAGAGTTTGAATTAAGTTACACAAAAATTTAAAATGGCAAATCGTCTGCCCCGCCCATATCTTGTATGGGGGCTGCCTGCGTTTGCACGGGTTGTTGAGGAACAGGCTGTGCGTTTGGGGTGCTGCTGCTCTTAGGCGTAAACATCTCCATGTTGTCCACGAATATTTCCGTCACATAGCGTTTGATGCCTGCCTGGTCGTCGTAGGAGCGGGTGCGGATTTTGCCTTCCACGTAGAGTTTGTCACCTTTGTGTACGTACTTGTCCACAACTTCCGCCAGTTTGTTCCGGAAAATCAGGTTGTGCCATTCCGTATGGTCGGGCACCTGCGTGCCGTTTTGCAGTGTATATCCTTTTTCTGTTGTAGCAAGTGACACCTGTGCCACGCAACTACCGCTATCGTAGTACGTTACTTTCGGGTCTTTCCCTACATTTCCTATCAGAATGACTTTATTTACTAACATAATTTTCTCCTTTTTTATTTTGTTGCCAAAATTATATAGAATATCGAAACGGTGCAAGAATACTCCTTATATTTTTCAAATAAAAGAAAGATGCGGTATCTTCCTATGGAGGATACCGCATCTTATTATAGAATTAGTATATTATTATTCACCGATTATTTCTAGATTATCAATAATCAATGTACTGTTGGCTGCACCTTTAAATATTGCGCCATCTTTACTTGAAGAGCAGACAATAGCCAATTTGTAAGTTTTAGTCTCGTCGTAGGTAACTCCGTCTTTCCATGTAAATTCAAGTTCGAATGAAGTCCATTCAGCTTTGGCTGTCCCGTCTTCCAGTTTAGCTCTTGCTACAATTCTTTCATCATCGCTGTCAATATTAGAACCGTCCAAAGTTTCGTCTTCAGAAGAAATAGTATACAGTACGGCTTGGATAGCACATTCATCCAAGTCTTCTGTTATAGTAATATTATCGCCTTCTTTAAGAATATAAGGACTTCCAGGCGTATATTTATATATGCCGGTAAATTTAACCGGCTTTTTATCATAAACGATACCGAAATGTGTCATTGAAAGCGGATTAGTTAAGGCAGTCATCATGTCGTATTCAAAAGTGCCTGTATATACAGAACCTGCAGTAATGGGAGCTATACTTTCAGCTATAGTTCCACGAGCATCTCGTGTAATAAGTTTTGCGGCTCTTCCACTGTATCCTTCTTCTTCTATTACAACAGGATAGCCTACCGAAGTACCTAATAATGGATAATTCAACATCGTAGCTCCAGGATTAGGGGTAGCCAGTATATCCAAAGGAAGAGGTGAATCATACGGTGCATAAGAACTTGAATTTATAGTTTCCCATTCTTCGAAGTTGAATGACATAATGTTCTGCATACCTGCTACCGATGCCGTATAAGTCTTTGTCGTACCATAATCTTCCGAAACAACCGTATAAGTTACTGTCTTACCGTTGGAGAAGTCTTGAGCTACACCGCTTGCGGGAGTCACCGTTGCGCCTTCGGATACGGTGATAGTCGGAGCCAAAGCTGTAATATCAGCACCTTCAGCTACTTTAAAGGTAATGTTGGTTCCGTCGATAACGGGTTGTTCTGTTACGGCTTCGCTATCAAACGTGAAAGCCGTAATGTCGGCTCCTGTACCTTCCGTGCCACTCAGCTTTGTACCTTCGTAAGTTACGGTAACTGCTTGTTTTACCTCACCTACGGTGGCGGTGATGTCCAGGTCTAAACTGATAGTACCGTTGGACACTGTTCCTACCGCATTTACATCGGCGGTTAAGACTGAAGCGGAAACTTGGGTCGTTCCATTAAAGGTATATGCAGTACCATCCTGTACCAAGGGACAGTTGGAGAGATTAATGTCTCCTATCTGGATACCTGAGAATGAGAAATTGGAAATAGACAGATTGATGGCCGTAGCGGAAGCCTTTGAAACGGAAATCTTCTGAGGAGTGGGCGTAAATGTTACGGCGCTGCCACCTTCCGGTGTCATACTCACTTCCAGCATACCTTTGTAGTCGCCGGCAATTTCTTCATCAATCGCCTGCGTGTAGTCGGGATCGTCATCACTACAAGCGGTGAACAAACTCATTGAACAAATCAATGCAAATAGATAAAACAGATTTTTTTTCATACTAAAATATTAAATTAAATAAAATAGTGCTTTGTCTCATGCGGGGAGGATATAATCCTTCCCAATCTGAAAAGCGCGTGCAAAGTAAGGGGTTTTTCGGATAGCTTGCAAGGTCCAAACTATATTTTGATGTTCTTTTTTTAAGAATTTGTGGCTTTATACGTTGAAAAGCGTGGCTTGTACGTACTTATTTTATGTTTGTGCGTTCGGATAACGCGTTTGTGAATTGTAATGCGGAGGCACGAAGACGCTGAGGCTTGTCCTTACAACTTCATGTCGTAAACAGTTCTGTGTCTTCGTGCCTCCGTATATTTATCGGGATGACACCATATTATATATAGTGCTGTGTCGGGGCTTACAGCATCGCGAGCAAAATCAGCTGGCCTACTATGATGCGCAGGAACATGGATAACGGATACACAGTGGAGTATCCTACGGATGGGGCGTCATTGCCCGACACTTGGTTGGCATAAGCCAATGCGGGAGGGTCGGTGGTGCTACCGGCTATGAGACCCATTAGCGTGAAGTAATTCACTTTATAGTACCAGCGCGCAAAGATGCCTACCAGCAACAGGGGGATGAGGGTTATCAGGAAGCCGTAACCTACGTAATACAGTCCGTCACCTTCTACCACTGTCTGGACGAAACTTCCGCCGGCTTCAATACCTACGCTGGCAAGGAAGAGTACGATGCCAATCTCGCGCAACATCATGTTGGCGCTCATGGTGGTATAGGTCACTAAGTGGAGTTTGTATCCGAAGCGGCCTATCAGGATGGCTACTACTAACGGGCCACCTGCCAGACCCAGTTTCACCGGTGTAGGCATGCCGGGGAAGGCGATAGGCAGGCTTCCTAAGAAGATGCCCAAGAAGATGCCTACGAAAATGGTCACAATGTTTGGCGCGTCGAGACGTTTCAGCTGGTTGCCCAATACGCCTGCCACACGCTCTACGGCATCCTGTTGGCCTACGACCATGACGCGGTCGCCTACTTGGAGCACTAAGTTGGGGTCGGCAAAAAGGTCCATACCCGAGCGGTTGACACGCGTCACGTTTACGCCATACATGCTGCGGAAGTGCATGCTGCCGAGTTTCTTTCCGTTCACTTCCGATTTTGTCACAAGGATACGGCGCGAAACCATCGGCATGTCCTGCTTTTCCCAATCCACCTCAACCTCTTTCCCGATGAAAGCGGTGATGGCTTCGGCGTCCTCCTCCGAGCAGACGATGAACAGTTGGTCACCTGTGTGGAAGATGGTCTCGTGGTTGGGAATGCTGACGTGGCCTTCGTGGCGGATGCGCGAGCATACAAACGGACGCCCTAAGAAGTTTTTCACCTGTAACAGTGTCTTGCCGTTGATGGACTCGTTGCGCACTTCCAAGTGCATCATGTGAGGCTTGTGCTTCAAATCGGTGTCCTGGTTTTTCAGCTGGCTTTCTTCTTTCGCGAAGGAGATGCGGAAGATGTAACGGATGATAATCATGGAACCGATGATGCCGATCACGCCTAATGGATAAGCGCAGGCGTAACCCAAGGCGATGGGGTCGCCCGTATAGTGCAGTTGGTTCAAGGCTTCTTGCGCGGCGCCAAGACCGGGCGTATTCGTTACGGCGCCATACATGATACCTACCATCATCGGCAAGCCTACCTGCCCGTTGGCTATAAAATAAATGGCAAGCATGACCACGATGTTCAGCGTCACAATCAGCACAGCCAGCAGGTTTAGCGTCATGCCTCCTTTCTTAAAGGAAGAGAAGAATGAAGGACCCACTTGCAAGCCGATGCAGAACACGAATAAAATCAAGCCGAAGTCACGTAGGAAATGCAGAATGTGGGTTTCGGCCGTAAAGCCGAAATGTCCCATCAGGATGCCGGCGAACAATACGAACGTCACGCCTAATGATACGCCGAAAAACTTGATTTTTCCTAATAACACTCCTGCCGAGATCACAAACGCATACAGGCAGACTATATGTGCCACCGACGAGGGATCCCATAATAAGCTCTCAAACCAATTCATAAATAGAAACGTGTGTTTTATCTGTTGTCGACTATTTTTTTTGAACTCTGCAAAGTTACTCAATAGTGCGCATGTAGCAAAATGTTTATCCCGAATTTTATTTCCAGATTTTTAATTTTGTCAGGAGGTGAGGAATTGAAGGGGGTAGCCTTCCTTCCGGGAGGGCAGGTAGGGAATCGGACCGTCGTACGGGCGTGTATAAAATGTAACATTGGGCGTTCTTTTGTTGTTGATATCTATGATTTTATTTGAAACAAAAGCGGGAACCCCTTCCCAAAACGCTGCCGGTGAGGATAAAGGAATGTTAGAAACCTAAGGGTCGGATGTTTCTAACATTCCCCCCTTAGGTTAGAAACATAAGCCCCTCGGGTTAGTAACCTGAAACGAAGTGTAAATCCGCTCTTTTTGTTTTTGTCTCTATTTTTGATTTTGCTGGCAGGTTTTTATGTGATATGAATGTTTACATTGTGACGGTCGTGTCCGGATGTGAGAGGGGAAGGAAAAAACTTGCTTCCGTACAGTTGCCCGACGGAGTATGAGGAGGAGGCCTGCCTCTGCGCAGTTGTACGACAGACAGTGAAAAATGCGTCTGTCAACCTCCTGATGCGATTTTTCCTTTAAAAAGAATCCACTTTCGTTTGAATTCTGTATATTTGCAAGTCTATTGACATGATAACAAGGATAAACTTACATCTTTATTAATTTAATAAACTATGGCAGACAGTAAAGAAAAACTCTTCTCGGACTTCTCACCCGTCTCTACGGAGTTGTGGATGGAGAAGGTCACGGCGGACTTGAAAGGCGCTGACTTTGAGAAGAAACTCGTTTGGAGAACAAACGAAGGATTTAAAGTGAAACCGTTCTACCGCAAGGAGGATTTGGAAGGGCTGAAGACTACCGAAGCCCTGCCCGGAGAATTCCCTTACCTGCGGGGTAACCGGAAGGACAACAATGAGTGGCTGGTGCGTCAGGACATCCGGGTGGACGATGCCCGCGAGGCCAACGCCAAGGCGCTGGATATTCTCAACAGGGGAATTGATTCTTTGGGATTTAGCATCCGCGGCAAGGAAGTGAGTGCCGAACTGGTGGAAACGTTGCTGGAAGGCGTCTGTGCCGATTGCGTAGAGCTGAACTTCACCACATGCCAAGGACATGTCGTAGAACTTGCCCAAATTTTGACGGCCTATTTCCAAAGGAAAGGCTATGACTTGTCCAAACTTAAAGGTTCCATCAACTATGACTATCTGAACACGATGCTCGCCAAAGGCAAGGAAAAAGGTAACTTGGCAGAGACAGGTAAGGCGCTGATAGAAGCTACGGAAGCCTTGCCCGGATACCGGGTTATCGGTGTGAACGCCCTGTCACTCAACAATGCCGGCGCTTATATCTATCAGGAATTGGGCTACGCCTTGGCCTGGGGCAATGAGTATCTTAGCCAGCTGACCGAAGCGGGTGTGCCTGCCGCGCAGGTGGCCAAGAAGATGAAGTTCAACTTCGGCGTCGGTTCCAATTATTTTATGGAGATAGCCAAGTTCCGTGCCGCACGCATGCTGTGGGCGGACATCGTGGCTCAATATCTTGCAGAGGATGATTGCAAATGCGCCGCCCAGATGCATGTGCATGCCGAGACTTCTTCGTTCAACCTTACCGTGTTCGACTCATATGTGAACTTGCTCCGCACGCAGACCGAAGCCATGAGCGCTGCCTTGGGAGGCGTCGACTCCATGACAGTGACTCCGTTTGACAAGGCGTACGAGACACCCGACGATTTCTCCGAGCGTCTGGCACGCAACCAACAACTGCTGCTCAAGGAAGAGTCTCACTTTGACAAGGTGGTTGACCCTGCCGCAGGTTCCTATTATATAGAAAATCTTACCGCATCCATCGCCAAGCAGGCTTGGGATTTGTTCCTCGCCGTAGAAGATGAAGGCGGATTCCTGGCTTCCGTCAAGGCCGGTAAGGTGCAGGAAGCCATTAACGCCAGCAATAAGGCGCGTCATGAAGCCGTGGCACGCCGGAAGGAAATCCTGCTGGGTACTAACCAATATCCCAACTTCACCGAACTGGCCGGAGACAAGCGTCCGTTGGAAGCAGCCTGTTGTTGTGGCGGAGGTCAGCATGAGGCGTGTGAAAAGAGTGTGGCTACATTGACCTTCGACCGTGCCGCAAGTGAGTTTGAAGCCCTGCGTCTGCAGACCGAAACAAGCGGCAAGCGTCCCAAGGCTTTTATGCTCACCATTGGAAACTTGGCTATGCGTCAGGCTCGTGCCCAGTTCTCGTGCAACTTCCTGGCTTGTGCCGGATACGAAGTTATCGACAATCTGGGTTTCGCTACGGTAGAAGAGGGCGTAGAAGCCGCCATGGCTGCCAAGGCGGACATTGTGGTGCTCTGCTCCAGCGATGACGAATATGCCCAGTATGCCATCCCCGCTTACCAGGCTTTGAACGGTCGTGCCATGTTTATCGTGGCCGGTGCTCCCGCCTGCATGGACGAGCTGAAGGCAGCCGGCATCGAGAACTTCATCCATGTGCGTGTCAATGTGCTGGAAACCTTGAAAGAGTATAACGCTAAATTATTGAAGTAAGATGAGAAAAGATTTTAAGAATATAGATATATATGCTGACTTTAAGCCCGCCAATGGGACTGAGTGGCAAAAGGCTAACGGCATCAAGGCCGACTGGAAGACGCCTGAGCACATTGAAGTGAAGCCTGTTTATACCAAAGAGGATCTGGAAGGCATGGAGCATCTGGAATATGCCGCCGGTGTGCCTCCTTACCTGCGTGGCCCGTACTCCACCATGTATGTGATGCGTCCCTGGACCATCCGTCAGTATGCCGGATTCTCCACGGCCGAAGAGTCAAACGCATTCTATCGCCGTAACCTGGCCAGTGGACAAAAAGGCCTTTCCGTAGCCTTCGACCTTCCCACTCATCGTGGTTATGACCCCGATAACGAACGTGTGGTAGGCGATGTGGGCAAGGCGGGTGTGTCTATCTGCTCATTGGAGAACATGAAAGTGCTTTTCGACGGCATTCCTTTGAACAAAATGTCCGTGTCCATGACCATGAACGGTGCCGTACTTCCCGTTATGGCCTTTTATATCAACGCCGGATTGGAGCAAGGTGCCAAGCTGGAAGAAATGGCCGGCACCATCCAGAACGACATCTTGAAGGAATTCATGGTGCGTAACACCTATATCTATCCGCCCGCATTCTCCATGAAGATTATTTCCGACATCTTTGAATACACTTCCCAAAAGATGCCGAAGTTCAATTCCATCTCCATTTCCGGTTACCACATGCAGGAGGCCGGCGCTACGGCCGACATCGAGCTGGCTTATACGTTGGCCGACGGTTTGGAATATCTCCGTGCCGGTGTGAAAGCCGGACTGGACATCGATGCCTTTGCACCCCGTCTGTCTTTCTTCTGGGCCATTGGCACCAACCACTTCATGGAAATAGCCAAGATGCGTGCGGCCCGTATGCTTTGGGCGAAGATTGTAAAACAATTCAATCCCAAGAACCCCAAGTCACTGGCACTGCGTACGCACTCTCAGACGTCCGGATGGTCACTCACCGAACAAGACCCCTTCAACAATGTGGGCCGTACATGTATCGAGGCTATGGCCGCCGCGCTGGGTCACACGCAATCCTTGCACACCAATGCATTGGACGAAGCCATTGCCCTTCCGACGGATTTCTCCGCACGTATCGCGCGCAATACACAGATTTATATTCAGGAAGAAACCTATGTATGCAAGAGTGTTGACCCATGGGGAGGTTCTTATTATGTAGAGTCGCTTACAAACGAGATTGCCCATAAGGCATGGGAGCACATCCAGGAAATCGAGAAACTGGGCGGTATGGCCAAGGCTATTGAGACAGGTATCCCCAAAATGCGTATTGAAGAAGC
Source organism: uncultured Bacteroides sp. (assembly GCA_949289345.1). Classification (GTDB taxonomy): domain Bacteria; phylum Bacteroidota; class Bacteroidia; order Bacteroidales; family Bacteroidaceae; genus Bacteroides. The sequence goes on along the minus strand of CASENS010000059.1, from coordinate 1,226 downwards.
CGCCGCACGTACCCAGGCCCGCATCGACAGTGGCGCGCAGACCATCGTGGGTGTTAACAAGTATCGTTTGGAGAAGGAAGCGCCCATTGACATTCTGGAAATAGACAATACTGCCGTACGTAACGAACAGGTCGAGAACTTGAAGCGTTTGCGTGAGGAACGCAATCAAGCAGAGGTGGACAAGGCGTTGGACGCTATCACCGAATGTGTGAAGACCGGCAAGGGCAATCTGCTGGAGTTGGCCGTAGAGGCAGCCCGCGTGCGTGCCACGCTGGGTGAAATCTCGTATGCGTGCGAGAAGGTAGTAGGACGTTATAAAGCAATCATTAGAACGATATCAGGCGTGTATTCATCAGAAAGCAAAAACGATCCGGACTTCGACAAGGCCTGCAAAATGACCGAGGAGTTCGCTAAGAAGGAAGGCCGTCAGCCCCGTATCATGATAGCCAAGATGGGGCAAGACGGACACGACCGCGGTGCCAAGGTGGTGGCTACGGGTTATGCCGATTGTGGTTTCGACGTAGACATGGGTCCGCTCTTCCAGACACCGGCGGAAGCTGCGCGTGAAGCGGTAGAGAATGATGTGCATGCGGTAGGTGTATCTTCGTTGGCTGCCGGTCACAAGACGCTTATCCCGCAACTCATCGAAGAGTTGAAGAAGTTAGGACGTGAGGACATTGTGGTCTTTGCCGGTGGTGTCATTCCTCCGCAGGACTATGATTTCCTATATCAGGCTGGTGTGGCTGCCATCTTCGGTCCTGGTACCCCCGTGGCCAAAGCCGCTTGCCAGATATTGGACATCTTGATGGACGAAGAATAAGCTTCGGAACCTCGATTGTTGGGGGCTCGTCAATTTGATTTTAGAACACAGAGACACGGAGACGCAGAGATTTAATGCTATTTTTTCTCTGTCTTGGTGTCTCTGTGTTTTTTCTTTTTTACCAAGACCTCCATGTCATAAAGTTAGGGATTAACTTCGCTGTTTTTTCTTGCCTCTTACCGGCATCAGCAAGTGAACACTGTTGATTTCCATAATGAATGAATTTCCGGTTTTTGTCAAAAAAAACAATATTAAGATAGGAATGCATTAGAAATAAGCTATTTACGAGCGTTCTTCAAAGACGGAGGTAATGACTTGGCAACAGTCGCAAATTCTGTGATATACGGTGTATTTCTGTCAAACAACTCTTGTCCTATTTGCAAAATTAGCACTTTCTTTTGAGAAG
>CASENS010000058.1 GCA_949289345.1 uncultured Bacteroides sp. | reverse complement strand
CCACACATTGCGGACCCCAATGCGCCCAGATACCGAACTTCGCGTTTTTATACCACTCGGGCACTTCATAATTCTTCAAGGACTCCCAGGTGGGTTCAAACTTGCCCGTCATCATCGGCTCATCGGCCTCGGAAACCGGAATTTCATAAGCAGACTTCGGAGATTGACTGCACGACACGAACGCCGCGCATACCAGAGAAAAGAGTAAAGTCTTGTTTTTCATAAAATGGTATTATTAGTTAATGACTATGGTTAATTAATTATGTCACAAAAGTAGGAAAAGAATGAAAGCGAAGGTAGGACAAAAGCAGTTTTATATAGGACAAAATCGGCATATTTGCAAAATCACGCAAAGAACATAGCACATTATCGGCACCAGATTAGACAATACCGATTCTGCCGAAATTTATCCGTCCAAAAACACCAATGGTTTGCCCACATTGCTTAACTTTGTCCCAACGTTAATCAACACCGACTTTACCATGAATCTATCATTAGACCAACTACACCCGTTAGTGCTGAACGCCGGTCTGGCCATCCACGACGCCAACTGGAACTGGCGGGACGTCATCAGTCCTTTCTTCCGTCTGTACTTCGTCACGGAAGGAACCGCACAAATCGAGCTACCTACAGGACTCTACCAACTGAAGCCCAGGCACATGTACCTCATCCCTGCCTTCACCAAACACAACAACATCTGCGACTCCCATTTTTGCCATTACTACATGCACATCTATGAGGAAAATCAGGACGGGAACGGCCTGTTGACCCAATATGACTTCCCGGTAGAAATACCGGGTAGCGAGCTGGATCTGGCACTGATAAAGCGTTTTTGCGACATCAATCCGCACATGCACCTGCAAAGTTCCAACCCGACAACCTATAACAACAACGCGACACTGATACAAAACGTGCTGAAAAACAAACAAAGGGCTTTCTACGACAAAGTGGAATCGAGAGGCATCGTGTACCAACTGCTCGCCCACTTCATCAAACGGGCGCAGGAAAAATCGAAGAACAGGGACGAACGACTGGAAAAGGCATTGGCGTACATCCACAACCACATCAACAAAAATCTGAACATTGATGAATTAGCGGAACTTACGTGCCTGTCCAAAGACCACTTCATCCGCTTATTCAAACAGGAAGTAAAAACCACTCCGCTGCAATACATCAATCAAAGAAAAATGGAAACGGCTCAGTTGTCATTAGTGACAAGTAACACGCCTGTGAAAGACATTGCTTTCGCCTTAGGCTTCGAGGACTACTCCTACTTCAACCGCCTGTTCAAGAAGATGGTGGGTACCACTCCACAGGAGTACCGGCACTCGTACCATTAACGGACTGTCATTGCTTACTTGCTCAACTATCATTGCTTACTTGCCAAACTATTATTGCTTACTTGCCAAACTATCATTGAATGCTTTGCAACCGGGTTTTCCGACTTGTTCCCGCCTTCATCAGTACGCGTAAAAAAAGACGAAAGAGAGCCGTGTCAAAACGAAGAAAAGGCATCCTTTTCTCTGTCTTGACACGGCTCTCTTTCATTGCCATCCGGCAAAAGCACGACTTAAAGCCCCACTGACATTTTTATTCGTGCGAAGCGAAATACTTTAAGAACTGCGTGCGCTCGAAGGTGTTCACACCCTGCACATCGGCCGCATTCAAACGTCCTTTGAATTGAACGATGTCTTCCATTCCTTTGCTTTCCATCCATCCTTGCAGGAATTGGTTGTACTCGCTGATGACATCGGCCGACTTCTGATAGATGGAGCTGCAGACCTCCACGGCTGATGCGCCGGCCAAGATGGCTTTCACAACGCCTTCACCCGAATGAATGCCTCCGGAGATGGCATAATCAATGCGGGGAACGGCTGCCGACGCGATGCCCGTCCATCGGAGTGAGCGTGAGAGTTCCGCTTCGTTACTGAATACATTGCCTGTAGTCTGCTTCATTGTTTCGATGTTGATGTCCGGCTGGTAAAAGCGGTTGAACAGAACCACACCGGCAGCACCGTTGGCATAAAGCTGGTCGATAAGGGCTACCGGATTGGTCAGGTTTCCGCCTAACTTCATAATAACAGGTATCTGAACGGTCTTCTTAATGTGGCGCAGGATATCGATGTGGCGTTGTTCAAAAGAACCGTATTTGTAGTCCGTATCAGTCTGCAAAGCCAAAATATTGATTTCCAGCGCGTCGGCTCCAGCCTGTTCTATCTGCCTGGCAAAGTCAATCCACTCGGCGTCCTGATAGCAGTTGATGCTGGCAATGACAGGAATGTCGCACACCTTTTTGCTTTCTCTGACAAGGCTGAGGTATTCGTTCAGTTTGTGATGACGGATGTAAACGGCCAGTTTGTCGCTTCCTTCAGAATGCAAGGTCGGGTCGTCATGCTGGTAAACTTCCATCATAATCTGTTCTTCGAAAAGAGATTTCAGCACGATGGCACCGGCGCCCGCCTTACATAGTTTCTGGTTCTTGGCGGCATTGTCGGTCAAGCCGGAACTACTGACAATAATCGGGTTCTTCAGTGTGAGTCCCGCAAAAGAAGTCTGTAAAGTTGTCATAATATATAGCTTTTAAAATTAATAGATTCGTTCTCCGAAAATATGGGTACCGATGCGCACCAGCGTACTGCCCGCCTCGATGGCTTCGTGGTAGTCGTGAGACATGCCCATAGACACCTCGCGGAAAGAAGGTTCGTCGTTGAACCACGTTTCTTTCACTTCACGGAAGAAGTCGCCCAGCGAGCGGAACTCGGCTTTCACCTGTTCCATGTTATCTGTATTGGTGGCCATGCCCATCAGTCCGCAGACGCGTACATGATGAAGGCAACGCCATTCGCCGGCAGCCAGCATGTCACGGCATTCATCAAAACTGAAGCCGAACTTGGTTTCCTCCCGGGCGATGTGCAGCTGCAAGAGGCAGTCCACCTGCCGGTTCACCTTCTCGGCCTGTCTGTTTACTTCAACCAGCAGCTTATAACTGTCTATACCGTGAATCAGCGAGACATAGGGCACGATATACTTCACCTTGTTGGTCTGCAAGTGCCCGATGAAATGCCATTCAATGTCCTTGGGAAGCGCCTCATGCTTGGCAGTCATCTCCTGCACCTTGCTTTCGCCGAAGATGCGTTGGCCTGCGTCGTAGGCTTCCCGGATGGCTTCAGCCGGATGAAACTTGGATACGGCCACTAAGCGGACACCCGCAGGAAGCTCACTCCATACTTGTCTGATGTTTTCTGCTATCATTTTTGTATCCGTTATACTTCGGGTTTATCATCCGGCTCGGCTCTGTAAGGATATACATCCATCAGGGCTGTTTCGGCCACGGACGCTATCTGATAATCAGCCATGGTACCCTTCATGCCTTCGTCCAGTTTCTTTATCGCGTCGCGCAGGTCAGCGGCTTGTACCAAAACCAATGTGGAAGTCTTCTTCTCCACCCCGCTTTTCTCATCGATGGTGATAAACAACAGCTTGCACTTAAACCAGCGGTCGGCGGCTTCCTCGTCCGAAGGGAATAATTCACTATAGTTTGCCCGTTTGATGTCCGATACGGTAAACTCACCCGTGATGAACGGCGTCATTTCCTCAATGATGCGTGCCTCGGCCTCGGTAAAGCTCAGCGCATCCACCAAATAAGGTTCCGTCACTTTCTTGTTCATGCCGTTCTCCATTGTCTTTTCGTACCGTATCTTGCATTCAAACCATGTATGCATTGCCATAAATCTTCTTGTTTTTAAGTAGGTTAAATTTTTTATTCTAATGTCTTTAGTGAAGCAAAGGTAATACAAAAAAGTGAGATACTGAGCAATTTCATATTAATCTTCCGATTTTATTCGACTATTCCAACGATATTTGTTACTTTTGCAGCCGTTTTTCAGATAACGTTATCCATAATATATTGACAACAGCATGATGAACATTCGCGTAAAAGGATTTGCTTTGGGGGCTATGGCCGCCGCCAGCTATGGTTTGAATCCCCTATTCGCCTTACCGCTCTATGCAGCCGGCATGAATACGGACTCCGTACTATTCTATCGTTACTTTTTTGCTCTGATAATGATGGGAATGTTGATGAAGATAAAAGGAGAATCGTTCGCTATACAAAAAACCGACATTATGCCTTTAGCTATCATGGGGTTACTCTTTTCTTCTTCCTCGCTTTTCCTGTTTGAGAGTTACAATTATATGGATGCCGGAATCGCTTCAACGCTTCTGTTTATCTATCCGCTGTTGGTGGCAATCATAATGGCGGTATTCTTCCACGAAAAAGTATCCATATTAACAGGCTTGTCCATTGCTCTCGCTTTATGGGGGATTTCCATGCTTTATCAAGGAGGAGATGGAACTACGTTGAACCTGACGGGAGTGGGTTTTGTATTTCTATCCTCGCTGACATACGCCATCTATATTGTAGGGGTCAACCGCTCTTCGTTAAGCAAACTATCCACAACGAAGCTGACATTCTACGCCTTGCTGTTCGGCATTCTCATCTATGTGGTCCGCCTTGACTTCTGCACCGCACTCCAGCCCATTCCGGCTCCCATTTATTATGTCAATGCCCTATCGTTGGCTTTGTTTCCTACCATTGTTTCATTGGTTACCATGACACAAGCCATCCATTACATCGGTTCCACACCTACGGCCATCTTAGGGGCACTGGAACCTGTTACAGCCTTACTCATAGGTGTTGTAGTGTTTGGCGAACAACTTACCCCACGTATCGTATGTGGTGTATTTTTGATTTTAGTAGCCGTAACTATCATTGTAGCAGCTCGTCCGTTGCTGCAAACAGCACGGAAATACGTACATGTGCGCCGACATTAGAAATTGAGAGATTCCGGACTCAAAAGTTCCTTCATTGCACGGCAGATGTTGGTTTCCGCGATTTCTTTCCGCATAGCCTGAACGAAAGGCATTCCTTGAGGAGTAATCGCATAAACCTGGCTAAAACCGGCAGCCAAGAGTTCTTCACGGTTTTCCACCTGTCCGGCAATTAAGAAAACAGGGATACCCGCCTGCCGTGCCAAACGAAGTACCCCCAAAGGGGTCTTCCCCATCAAGGTCTGGATATCAGCCCGTCCTTCTCCTGTTATAATCAAATCCGCATCCATAATCCGATCCGCAAAACGATTGGCTTCAAGCAGCAAATCTATGCCAGGACGTATCCCAGCCCTTAAAAAAGCGGCTAACGCGCCTCCCAATCCGCCGGCAGCTCCAGCGCCTGGCAACGCTGTAATGTCACGTCCGGTAATACGGGTCATTACCCTGGCCCAATTCTTCAATCCTTCATCCAAAGCTTCCACCATAACCCTATCGGCTCCTTTCTGAGGCGCAAAAGTGTATGCGGCACCTTCCGGACCACAGAATGGATTACGCACGTCACATGCGGCAGTACACTGAATTTCTTTCAGAGCCGGATGAATATGCGAATCGTCCACATACATAACGTGCCGCAAATCTTTCCCACATCCACACAACAAATTTCCTTCCTGATTGAAAAAACGATATCCTAAAGCTGCAAGCATCCCCAGTCCTCCATCGTTAGTGGCACTTCCTCCCAACCCTATCACCAAATGCCTGCATCCATGGTCGAGCGCATGACGCATCAATTGTCCGGTACCATACGTAGTAGCCAGCATCGGGTCGCGTTGTTCCACAGGAACCAGTGTAAGCCCGCTGGCTAAAGCCATCTCAATATAAGCAGTCTTCCGGTCAACCGAAATCAAATAATGCGCGTCTACCGCTTTACCCAACGGACCATGCACGCGCAACCCGCTCATCGTTCCTCCCAATCCCGACAACGCATCCAACATGCCTTCACCTCCATCAGCAATCGGTACGCTTACAATTTGACATTGAGGATATATCTTCCGGATACTGTCAGCGCATGCCGCTTCAACCTGTGTGGAACTAAGACAACCTTTAAAAGAGTCGATAGCAAGAACTATCTTTTTCATTATCTATAGATTAGAAGGAATGTCAAAAAGGTTAAGACGTTTTCGCCGGGCTTCTTCCAATGCGATGGTATTTACTTGTCGTTCCTCATTTCTGGAACAGAGTTCCGCATACTTCTGACGCAATTCGCAAACAAAAGACTGTTTCAGTTCAGGATTTGTCAGACGGGAAGCCACAATCACGTTTTGTGAAGCATCTTTCAAATGGACAACAGGCGCATGATAGACAGGAGCTATCTTCAAGGCCGTATGCAGCAGTGAGGTTGTCGCCCCGCCTATGAGCAAAGGAATGTCCGATCCCGCCTTTTCCAACTCCTTGGCCACATGCACCATTTCTTCCAAAGAGGGAGTTATCAGGCCACTCAGACCTATCAGGTCCACTTTCTCCTCAATGGCACGGCGTACAATGTCTTCGGCGGGAACCATAACCCCCAGGTCTATGATTTCATATCCGTTGCAGGCCATTACTACGGACGCGATGTTCTTCCCGATGTCGTGCACATCACCCTTTACCGTGGCGAGCAGCACTTTACCCGCATGAGCCGCATGATATTGCTTTTCTTTCTCGATGACGGGTTGGAGGATGGACACCGCTTTCTTCATGGTGCGGGCCGCTTTCACTACTTGAGGCAAAAACATTTTGCCTGCCCCGAAAAGGTCGCCCACATGGTTCATGCCTGCCATCAACGGCCCTTCAATGATGTCTACCGCTTTGGGATAAGTGCATAGAGCTTCATTCAAATCATCTTCCAGATAATCACCTATACCTTTGGTCAATGCATACTTCAACCGTTCCTTCAACGAAGTTTCCCGCCAAAGCGGATGAGCGGATACGGAGTTGCTCTCCCCACCTGTCTTTTCCGCCTCTTTTTCAGCTTTCAGACGTTCCGCAACCTCTATCAAGTGTTCGGAAGCACCGGGATAGCGGTTGAGTACCACGTCCTCAATACGCTCCAATACATCGGTAGGGATTTCGCTGTAAAGCACGGACGAGGCCGGATTGACAATGCCCATATCCATTCCCTCGCGGATGGCATGATAGAGAAAGACAGCGTGCATGGCCTCACGGATATAATTGTTGCCACGGAAGGAGAAGGAAAGGTTGCTTACTCCCCCACTGACGTGCGCTCCGGATAAATTGCGCCGTATCCAGCGAGTGGCCCGGATAAAGTCCACGGCATAATTGTCGTGCTCCTCCATACCTGTGGCTATGGCCAGCACATTGGGATCGAAAATAATGTCCTGCGGAGAAAATCCTGCCTGTTCCACCAACAGGCGATAAGCACGGTCGCATACGGCTATCTTGCGCTCGTAAGTATCGGCCTGACCTTCTTCGTCAAAGGCCATCACCACTACGGCAGCTCCCAGCTTACGCACCTCGCGGGCATGGGCCAGAAAGGTTTCCTCACCTTCTTTCAACGAAATGGAGTTGACTACGGACTTACCTTGCACACACTTCAATCCCGCCACGATGACTTCCCATTTCGAAGAGTCTATCATCACGGGCACACGGGCTATCTCCGGCTCGGAGGCTATCAGATTAAGGAAATTCACCATTTCGGCACGGGCGTCCAGCAATCCGTCGTCCATGTTGATGTCTATCAGCTGGGCACCGTCCTCCACTTGCTTACGTGCGATGCCGAGCGCTTCCTCGTAATTCTTTTCCTTTATCAGCCGGAGGAATTTGCGTGAACCGGCCACGTTACACCGCTCACCTATATTGATAAAGTTGTTCTCAGGTTTCACTTCCAGCATCTCCAACCCCGACAACCATAAATTATGGGATCTGCAGGCCGGAGCGTGGGGTTTGGCGTCCTTCACCAAGCCGGGATAGAGGGCTATGTAAGCGTCAGTGGTGCCGCAACACCCCCCTACGATGTTCACTAAGCCTTCGTGGATGTATTCTTTTATTTCTCGCGCCATTTCTTCCGGAGTCTGGTCATATTGACCCAAACTGTCGGGAAGTCCGGCGTTGGGATAAGCGCTTATATAATAAGGTGCGCGGGCAGCCAATTGTGCCAGGAAGGGCTTCAGCTGGCGGGCACCGAACGAACAATTCAAGCCTATGGAAAAAACATTCGCATGGCTTACCGCAGCCAGGAAAGCATCCAGCGTCTGCCCGGAGAGTGTACGTCCCCCTGTATCGGACACGGTGACGGACAACATCAAAGGGACTCTCCTGCCTGCCTTCTCCATGGCTTCTTCAGCGGCATAAATAGCGGCTTTGGCATTGAGTGTATCGAAAATGGTTTCCACAAGCAGGGCATCCACCCCTCCTTCCAGCAAGGCGGACATCTGTTCGAGGTAAGCGTTGGCCAGTTCGTCGAAGGTCAAGGCGCGCAAGGCGGGATTGTTCACATCCGGACTCATGGAACAAGTCTTGTTCGTAGGCCCTACAGAGCCTGCTACGAAACGAGGCCTGTCCGGTGTGGAAAATTCATCGGCCAGACGGCGTGCCAGAAGCGCGGCTTTCAAGTTTATGTCACGCACAAAGTCCTGTGTATGATAATCGGCCTGGCTGACGCGTGTGGCATTGAACGTGTTGGTCTCGATGATGTCGGCACCGGCTATAAGGTATCTCCGGTGTATGTCCTCTATGATGTCCGGACGGGTGAGGCACAACAAGTCGTTATTTCCCTTCAACTGGCCGGGAAGTTCCCGAAAGCATGCTCCGCGGAAGTCATCTTCCGTCAAACCGTATTGTTGTATCATAGTGCCCATCGCACCGTCCAATATCAAGATGCGCTTACGCACTAATTCCTCCAGTCTCATAGTTCTCTAATCAGTGTTTAAACATCCGCGCCATGTCACGCTTGTCCTCTTTTTCTTTCAAGGACTGGCGTTTGTCATATTGTTTCTTACCCTTGGCCAAGGCAATGACCAGTTTGGCCAACCCTTTCTCGTTGATGAACAGACGAACGGGCACAATGGTGAAGCCGGGGTCTTGCGAGGTGCGTTGCAATTTCTCCAACTCCTTGCGGTTGAGCAGGAGTTTGCGGTCACGCCTTGCGTTGTGGTTGTTGTACGAGCCATAAAAATATTCGGCCACGTGCATGTTTTTCACCCACAATTCGCCTCCGGCAAAATAGCAGAACGTATCCACCAGACTGGCTTTGCCCATGCGGATGGATTTTATCTCGGTGCCCGTCAGCACAATGCCTGCCGTGTACGTGTCTATCAGCTCATAGTCGAACGTGGCGCGTTTGTTCTTTATGTTTACAGGTGCCTGTTTCATTGTTCCTCCTTTTTATTAATTCAACACTACCGTCAGCTCGTTGAACATCCATTCCACCAGCATGGGGCAAGCTATCAGCAATAGGGAAGCTATCAGCGTGAAACGCAAGCGGTCTTTCATCCGGATGTCGAGCACCTTCACGCAACCTTCCCAAATGATGTAAACGGTGTAGAACTGAAGCAGCAAGGCGATAATCTGGAAATCGGGAAGAATGCCTATCACGATGTGCAACAGGAAGATAACCACCATGGCATAGCCCGCGAACTGTTGCACTTCGGGCAAGCGGGCGGACATCTTAAGGTAACGCACAAGAGCCTCGTTGATGAGGTAAGCCGCCAGGAAATATCCCCCGAACAAGGCCACCGCCACAGCGCAGCATTTCGTCATGGCATACTGGAAACTTTCGGGACCTCCCCACCCCATGGTCATCAGCGCGCCGATAAAAACCGACAGCCCGCATAAACCAATCATAGGATAGACAAAGGCCATGAAAACCTTTCGTCTATCCTCTTCCAAACGAATTTCCTCCCAGGCGCGTGCCGGGGAGGAAATCAGTTGCAGGGCGATATGTATCAGTTCTTTATAATTCAATTTTGCGAAGTTTGTTCTGCAGGATCTTTGTATTCAATCTCGTACTCAGTGTACTCTTCCGGCATTTCACCAGACAGGTTGACATCCTCATGAGCCTTTATAATAAGCTTCGTCGGAGTTACCCCCGTTTCCATTTGGAAATCGATAACGGCATTGGAAATATCATAAGCATACCACTGATTATAATAATAAGTTATACCATCATCTTCACCCTTGTCATGACGGAGATAGAATACCATGCTAGTAACACCATCAGTCATATCTGCTCTACAGCAAGCCAAAACTAATTTGTGCATTTTAAATTTAGTATCATCATTACTCAAATTAAACTGAATTGGCAAAACTAACGTCTCCAAATCATACAGATAAGGCTTAACAGATCCTCCAAAACCATCACTAACGTTCAATGTATTCACAGGTGCTGTCTCAGGAGCATCTTCATCCATATTATCCATCGTTTGTGAAATCACCACATCAGGACCATCTATTGATCTAGCACCTAGTAACTCAATCTCATATTCTTGGGGTTTGGTTGTTTCATCCAAATTTTGTGTATCCTGTGTTTCGTCCTCAACGAACTCAAAAGCAATATGAGCCAAATGAGTCTCTGACATCTTAAAGTCTGTATCAGATTCAATTTTAGTAAGTGATGATGTTGTCGGGTAGAGTTTATTTCCTAATATATCTTCAAAATAATACAGTCCCATCATACCTTTTACACGAAGGTAAGCGTACGAAATCGAACTACCTTCACTTGAATTCAGACACGAAGTCATCGAAATTCCAATAAACAAACTTATTATCAAAAACTTAATTTTACGCATAACTAAAAAAACACATTTCATTTTATTATTCTACATTATATCGATCTACTAAAACATTTCGCCCATCTGTAACATCATATATGGAGATTTCATTATGTACAAATGCATCTCCTTCCCATTTACCTTTAACTCTAAAATTTTTACCATTAATAAGATTCTTCAAAGTTGCCACATAAGTTAAAGTTCCTCCATGTATATAAGAAACGCATACTGCTCGATATACAGAATGTGGTGGAACAGAAATATTTGCAGTCAATCCTACATGTACAGTTTCAGTTATATCTTCACCAAAAGTATGGCTTTTGATAGATTGACTTGAAATTGTTTCATTAAATCCCACAGAAGAATCTTGACCAACCAAATTTGGCAATCCAATATTTAAGCCAGAAGTTATAGTAGTTGTTACACCTTCTGTTTTAGAATACTTAGAACCTTGAGACCAATCATAACTTAAATCCACATTAAATGATTGAGTCAACTCTCCAAAATTATTAACATTCGTAGACACCTGAGTAGCTGAATTAAGCTCAAAATCATCCACCGTAGTACGTACATACTCTATATCAACCAACTCATATTCCCCAACGGGACAAATTTGCCAGTATGATAAATCCGATTTATTTTTATCAAAAATCAAAGTATTGCTATTTGCATTTTCTGGTTTCAAAGAAGCCGTATTTAAAGGATCCGGTAGTGGATTCATTGGATAGCCATCTATAGTATAATTATTGGCAGATGAGTTATATGAAAAATAGCAACCAAATTCCGCTGGCGGTATAGCTCCTCCTACGTAAGGATAATCTGCGCCATTTAAAGTATTACGAGTAAGAAGTGGAACCATATAACCTCCAATTCCGCTAAGAGTTCCTCCATATTTTATCCACTGCTTATAACAATACCATTGAGTTTTATCATTAACAGTATTTGATAAAACAGCTCTCCTACTATCATCTACCGCCAAATATTTAGATGTTAAAATATTCACTATATTAATAGGAATTTCAGCATCATATAGTTCATCTGTTGGATTAAAATCTGCAATAGAACTTTCTGCTCTAGTTTGCACTGTGTTTTCTTCCGCTATTGGCATTTCAGCAATAAAATCATCTTGTTCACAAGACCATAAGAACAAGAATGAACTTAATAAAAACAATACTTTTCTCATAACAGAACTATTTTTAATTATTAATATGCAAAAGTAAGAAAAAGAATAATATGACATCCTTTTTTTCATTGTTTTTAAGAGTAAATGCCACCATTGCGGTAATACTGCATGGAGTTGCAGATTTTTTTTAGAGTTTATTTAATAAACGCACAGGCAAATGTGACTTATTTTGACAATACATATCAACACTCCATTACCTTTTATCGGGCGAAATGCAAATAAATGTATAAAACGGGCGGCCAAGCCTTTCCATTAACCGGAACAATCCTCAAACACATACTGATTTACAGACATTTATGCTCCAGAAAAGCACTTAACTGTTTGCCCGGCAACGCTTAACCGTTTCTCTCGGAATAGTTAAGTATTTCGGGGGTAAACACTTAACTGTCTCGGCAGGAACAGTTAAGCGTTTTTCCGGTGAAAGTTCGGCGTTCCCCTGTGAAGGGGAAATGTTTTGACAAAAGCCAGATTTCCCGTTGTCATATAAATGGGGATTTAGCCCCCACCAGACCTCCCCCCGTGGGGGAGGCTTTGAATACTAAGTAGAATACAATAGCTCCCCCACGGGGGGGAGTTGAGGGGGCTTCTAAATTCTCATTTATAGTATGAATGTATTTGCACTCATATGTAATGCATAAATCAGGAAATATCACTCTTTCACTATTTTCACAAACTTTTCCCGATGTTCGTCCACGTAGGCGGCTACGGCAGCCGTCACATCCTCCTCATACTCCACGAATTCATCCTCCAATTCGTCGAACGCCTCGTATTGCTCGTACATGGCCATGAATTCCTCGTCCGTACGCTCACGCTCAAGGTCTTCCCGGTGGGCGTCGTAAATCTTCTTGGCCGCATAAATCAGTTTCGAAAAGCCGGAAAGTCCCCACAGGCGCATGGCCTTAGCGAAAGGATTGTCAAAGATATACGCGCCATAACCATTCTGGACAAGTTGGCAAAAGCCCCCCTCCATAATCTCGTCCCTAAAGATGCGGTAAGCCAACAACGTGTGTTGCTCACCCGTAAGGCGTGTCATGGTTTCAGGTGTAAACTCCCCACCCAGTTCCTCCATATAGAGGTCTGCAAGCCGGTTGACAAGTGCATCCATGCCCTCCGCACGCCACTGAAGAAAATCCTTTTCTTTAACTTCTACCATATTATAAATATATAAGTAACTAATCAGATTTACTTTATACTAAATGATAATTTAGCGGGGTGTTTATATGGCACACAGATGACACGGATAAGACAGATTTTCACAGATTATTTCATTTATTGATTTATGAAATCTGAAATGAGAAAGATTCGGGCGAAGCCCCTTTAAAAATCTGTGGTCATCTTGTTCAATCTGTGTCATCTG
>CASENS010000057.1 GCA_949289345.1 uncultured Bacteroides sp. | reverse complement strand
GGGGGGACGGGGGAGTAAGGGAAAGCATCAAATGATTGTTCGCTCCCGATCCGAACTTGTACAGCCAATGTGTTCTATATATAGAACGGTATAGTAGGATGTAACTCCGGCGCATGTCGCACAGGATGGCAGGCGTCCTTTCCCTTTGCTCCCGCACTTTGTCAAGTCTTTTCTTCCCTAATTCCCCTCCCAAACAAATTTGGGAAATTTGTATGTTACTTTGCACCCTGAAATCGACCTCAGAGATAGGCGTAGCGTGGATTTTACCGAATACTGAAAATCGGTGTTTTGCACCATATTATATATAGCCGCACGAGCGGCTTGAGTGAACAAGCGAAAAAGAAGAAATCAAATTATTAACTAACTAAAAATTACGATTATGGAAATGGAAAAGTTTTATGTGGCTCCGGAAGTGGAAGTTCTGGAGGTTGCTGTGGAAAAGGGATACGCATTCTCTGTGGAAGACGGTGAGGAATTTTAAGGTTTAACTAAAATAATGTAAGAGACAATGAAAACAAAATTATTAGTAGCAGCCTTGGCGCTGCCATTGGCGTTTTCGGCTTGTACACAGGATGAGTTTGAAAATGCACAAAACAACGGAACGCAAATTCCGGACAATGCCATCAAGGGACTTGTGCTGAACGTACAGAAGTCTGCCGAAAGCGATGGCGCTGACACGAAAGGTGTATGGCAGGATGAAAGCAATAAGATTGCGTTCGAAAAAGATGACATGATTAGTTTGTACTGGTTGGGAGATGCCGATATGAATGAAGCTCCGGAAACTAACAATCGTGAAACGACAACCGGTAAGTTTAACAGCATCTTCCGCACAACGGACGGAGAGAGCTTCACTTCGGAGGCTTTGGTGTTCGAAGGCGGTAACATTGCCGTTTACCCCGGTGACGTGAGCTTCTACAATGAGGGCGCTGTGACCTTGAAAGTTCCCGCCGCACAGGATGAGACGACATTGAACAATGTGCCTTACATCTCCAATCAGTTGTATATCAAGAAAAGAGATCACCAGACAGAGCAGCTTCCGGGTTATTACGGAGAAGGTGACGAACTGGACAGCCCGGTTAAATTGGCCGCTAACGTGGTGAACCTGACACTGAACCTCTCCAACATTCCGCAAGGATACAGTTTCGAGGTACAAAGCGTGGAATTGGTCGGTTCTGCCGGTACTTTCGCGACGGAGTCTAACATCATAGCCTATACCACTGCCAACGGTCCGGTAAATTATAAAGGTGAAGTCGTTACCAGCGAAGATGGCGAAACGAAGACCCCTACCATCGTTGCGCAAACTTGGAGCAAGGCTAAGACAGCTACAGCCACAACAATCAGCACTACAAACATCACAAAGGTGAGTGAAAATCAAGTGATTGCCCACTTCGTGCTGTTGCCGACAGAAAAGGCTGATCTTACTGATGGTGCCGCAAAGATAATAGTAAGAACGAACTGCGGTACCATTACCATGGATGGTGATGCGACAGCGGAAGGTGGCAGTGACAAAAAGTACCAGTTGATGAGCGTCGGAAGCGAGACTGGCACATCTATCGCGAATGCTATTGAGGCGTTTGTGACTTCTCAGACATCTACTGATGAGGATTCCAAGTTCTATGGTGAAAAGATCGGTAAAGTGGCTAACAGATACATGGCTGTGGACGTTTCGGAAGCCAAACTGAACGGTAGCTTGGTTTACACGTCTGCCGACATCATCCGTTATGCGAACCTGTATACCGCAATGGGTGCTAAGGAAACGGCTGTAGAACTCGTATTGTCTGTTAAAAGTGAGGAAGCTGCCGCTTTCGCAGGTTTGACAAGAGAAGCTGTGACACTGTTGAAGTCTAAGAACGCTACGAGTAATGTATTTACTTTGAGCGCGGGTACGAACGTGAACGGTCTTGAAATCGTAGGTGGCGGCGAAGTGTTCGATGTTCCTGCCGTTAAGAGCGATGCAAATCTGCCGCTTATCTTGAGCAACGAGGCATGGAGCATGGAGGATGCGTTTGCCTTCGAAAGCACAGGTCTGACAGGTATTACAAACAACGGTACGCTGACCATCGAAGGAACGGAAGGTGAGGATGCACACAACACGATTGCTGTAGCCATCACCAACAACGGAACTGTGAACTTGGGAGGTGACGGACTGGTAGTGGTTGGTACTGCCGGACTGAAGAACACGGCTAACGCCATCATCAACATTGCGGCAGAGCAGGAACTGCAGTTCACGACAGCTAATGCAAACGGCGACTTGCTGGGTACCATCAATGTGAACGCACTGACGGCAAGATTGACTGCCACGACAGCCGACGTACACACCAGCGCTACCATCAACAATCAGGGTACGGTAGCCGGTAGTACAACCAACGGATGGATAAACGATACATTCACATCGGGTCAGACCAGCTATGTAGGTACCATAAACATGATGGGCGACAACGCCATTGCTTATGTGAAAGAAAACGAGGATGGTGTAATCAATCTGAGCAAGCGTAATGATGAAGTTGTAATTGACGATAATGAGAAAGGAAAGATTGTCTACAACTGGACAAACAGCGAAGAAGACGGCGAGAACTTCAGACAGGTGGCTACCGACAGATTTAACTACGTGGTATTTGACGGTTCGGTGACTCCGGAGATAACGCTTGTTACGGGAGAGACAGGTATCTTGGATCCTGCAAATACTTCTGTGGAAATCAAAGGAACATGCAGACTGTATGCGGACGAGGTTACAATAGCCGACCTGACCGTGGCTGAAGGCGCTACGCTCCAGTTCACTTCCGGTAACACGCTGAACGTGACTAATCTGGTGAACAACGGTTTGATTACCATTGGTGGTAAGATTGAATATAGCGGTGGCTACAATGGTAATGGCCGCGTGCTGACAACCGGAGAAGGTGCTGTAACTCAGAAAGGTAATTGAGATACTTGAGATTGAAGAAAGTAAGAGCCTCGATTGAGAAGGTGAGGACTCTTGAAGCAAAGGAAGGAGGCTCCCCGCGGAGCGTCCTTCTTTTGCTTTGTCCGTTGACCTCTACGGGACGCAAGTCACGCCCTCCATAGGACGTGAGGGTGTGCCGAAATGCAAGAACGACTGTCAAAAAGTAATGTCATGCTGAGTGCCCATTTCCTGCGGAAAACTCATTCGATGATGACGGGTAATTGACTCCCCTCCTCCCGGGAGGAGGGGTGCCCACCGGGCGGGGTGGTAGGACAAGAATGGTTCGACCTATTTAATATATAAAAAATAGGAGTCGCTTGCGCGGCATGTCTTACCTACCACCTCCCCCTACGGGTACTCCTCCTCCCGGGAGGAGGAGAGTTCTTTTTGTTTTCCTTCTTCAGCCGTCATTCTCACAACTCCCCTCCTTCCGGAAGGAGGAGAACCGATTACTGCAATTCGTCATTGGTAGTAACGCGAAGAATCTCCCGCTTGTTTTTGTTAATGGGAGATGCTTCACATCCGTTCCCTTAGATTTGCGCAATAAAAGAAAATACGGTTGGAATGCTTACTTTTGTTGTATGAAAGAAGCAGGCCAGCCAACTGTAAGG
>CASENS010000056.1 GCA_949289345.1 uncultured Bacteroides sp. | reverse complement strand
TGCGGAAATGCACCAGCTCGCTTGCATTGCAGGGAAAGGATGGCGTGAATTCAAGCATCCCGCAAAAATACTGGTAATAAGCGTTCTCGCTCCATTGCTCCACTACCGACTCATCGGACAGGTTGCGCACGTGCTTAAGAAGCAGAAGGCCGCACATCAAACGGATCGGCTTTGCCGGACGCCCGTTGTCAGCACTGTATAACGGAGAGAATGAGGATGCAAAACGTCGCCAGTCAATCTTGTCGGCGAGCAGATACAAGGGATGCTTGGGGTTCAGTTGGTCTGCCAACGAACTGAACAAGGAGGGCTGCGGACAGGTCTTTTTTATCATAATATCTACAAGTTTCAGACTGTAAAGATACAAAAACTTGCAGATATTTCAAAGCAAATTGAGTATTAATATATTGACTATTAAGCAGCAACGCATCTTTTAAGGGACAACTATGTAATACAGTTTTTATCCCCCCTTTATTTCCTTTCACTCCACTTCAGACTCTTCCGCCGTGGTTTCCCGGCCAAACAAACGATATTCCAAGGGTGTAAATCCTGTGTTCTTTTTAAAAAGGGTGAAGAAATGCTCTGTAGTGCGATAGTTTAGCAGGTAGGAAATCTCTTTGACCGAATGCGAAGTGCTTACCAGTAATTGTTTGGCCTTCCTCAGTTTCAGTTCCTGGAAGTATTTGGCCGGAGCGTAACCTGTATAGTCCTTGAATACTTTGCGAAACCATGAGTAGCTTATGTTTAACTTCATGGCAAGTTCCTCGGGATCTACCTCTTTATATATATTCTCATTCATGATGATTTTAGCCTGCTCTATCTTTTGGTCCACATCACCCAATTCGAAAATCTTATTCTTCGACAACGAAAGAACCATGCCCAATATATGCAGGACAATGCCTGACAGATATTGTTGGGAGGAAATTTTGTCACTTTCGGCCACCTCAATAGCACGCGAGAAAAGTGACACCAACTCCTCATCCAGACCCACTTCCAAAATATGGTTTTCCTCTTTAAAGAAATTTGCCCGCATCATGTTGTCCGCAATGGGTCCTTGAAATCCGATGTAATATTCGTCCCACCCCGTCTGTCTGTAAGGGTAGTACGTATGCCACTGGCCGGGAAGCAGAAACATCATTCGCCCGCGACACACTTGTTGCTCTCCGTGTTCCTTCGTGTGGAACAACCCGCGTCCTTTCGTAATATAGACCAACTGATATTCGCGCAAGGCACGTCCCTTTTGGATATTGAAGAAGTAACCTGACGGATGGTCTTTCAACGGATAAGGTGAATCCGGCGGTATCGACTGGAATCCGACAGAATTGACCCACAGGCCAAATTTCTTGTCTTTATCGTTTACTATCAAATACTTAAAGTCTACATTCCATTCGTTGTTACTCTTTATCATACTGCATTCCTCCTTTGGCACAAAGTTATGTATTTTCATAAGGAAAGCAAAGAAAACAGGATATTTCTTATACCCCACTAACCTGATTTTTTATCTTCCCAACCTTTCAGAAGTCTGTTTAGCGGAGGAATGATAAGTGTAAAACCGATTAGAACGGATAGCCGATGGCAAAATTCAACGTCAATCCGTCACCGAAACGGGGAATGTTGTAGTACCCGCGACCTAAGTCAAGACGCGAGGGGTCGTGTAAAGCCACTCCTAAGTCAAGGCGGAATACTAACAATTGGAGGTCATAGCGTAAACCGAACCCTGTTCCCAACGCTATCTGCTGCGGGAAATCACGTAAACGGAACTCTCCACCAGGGCGGCCTTCATCGGCACGTAGCAGCCATACGTTGCCTGCATCCAGGAACAAAGCGCCATGCAGGCTTCCCAACAGGGGGAAACGCCATTCTGCGTTAGCTTCAAAACGGATATCACCCACATGGTTGAGATAACCGTAACCCACTGCCCCTCCTTCGTGGGACGAATAAGCGCCAGGGCCTATGCTGCGTGCGGAAAAAGCGCGGATGCTGTTAGCTCCACCTACATAAAACTGTTCTGTATAGGGGGCAGACAATACATTTCCGTAAGCCCATACCACACCAGCCGCCACACGAGTGGCCAATACGTGGTGTCTGCCTAAACGCAGATGGTGGCGGAACTCGGTGTTGAGTTTGACAAACTGGGCGAAAGGTACACCCAACAGTTGCTTTCCACTCCGGTTAAGGCTTTGTCCCAAGGCTCCATAGAGCAGGGAAGTTACGTTACCCGCCGAAGTAAGCGTAGTTTGCCACCAACGGGAAGTGGAACGTTTGTTTGGCAAGGAAGTGTCATCATATGTATAAGTATATTCCATAGCGGGAATAAACTGGTCGCGTAAGCTGGCATACAATGCAGGGTTGGCCTCTTGCAATGCCTGAAACTCGGCGGTAGGATGACGCAGAACATTAAACGTCAGCCGCAAGGGAGTCAGACTGTGACGGTGTGTAACATTTGGCTGGAACTCATAGGTGGCACGCCCCCCGAAAGCCAACAATTTGTAGTAACGGGCCCGGTCTTGTTGCAGGGCATACAGGCTGAAAGTGGTAGTAGCAGGAAAATCATATTCGTGTTTGCCCAATCGGGGAAACATGACACGCGGAAACACCAACGAAGTGGATACTCCATATTCGTAACTGTTCATAGATGAGGCAGCGCCACCTCCAGTTTGCCATTCATAGGAACCGGTAAGTTCCACTTCCCACCGTTCGCCTCCGCCAAACACATTAAGTCTTGATAAGGTGAAAGATGCACCGGGACCAACTTGATTGTTGCTTTTAAGCTTGAGGTTGAAGTCTAGTTCAGCATCATAACGCAAAGCAGGCATCAGACGGATATTGACATCAAGCGTGTCGCACAGAGCGGACGTATCGCGCGGTACAAAGCCAATGTCCGCGGTACGGAAAATGCCAGTCTGCGCCAAACGCTCTTGTATACGGGTCTGCCTGTGCAGGCTATAGAGATTGTAGCGTGATGCGGAAGAATACGTACTGTCCGACTGGGGTCGTTTGAAACGAAAGTTACGATAGTCGGTCCAGCGGTGAAGAATAGAAGGACGCACGTACGGACGTGAGCCGTGATAATAGATATATATGCCATGATAAACCAGACTGTCAGTAGGGACTTGTCCATTGCGTCCATAAAGGTAGATGGATTTGCGCCCTAAATGGAACGGTTTTTCAGCTGTAACGGGCATTCCTGCTACAGGCATCATGCGCAGGCTGACGTACTGTCCAGGCGTTCGGGTCGTATCGGCTTGATAAGTAAGATAGTCTGGGCGGAAATAATAGAGGCCGGTGTTACGCAACAGATTACTGATGCGGGTGCGTTCAGCGTCTAAATCGGGGACATTGAATTGTGTGCCTGGACGCAGCAAAGAGTGTCGCCGAACGGCTTTTAATATGCGGTCGGTGCGGGAACTGAAGCCGGTATATTCCACGGTATCGATTATCGTAGGCAATCCCATACAAACGGTGTATTGCAGACGAGCTTTTAAGGAATCGCGCGAATTGACGAATGTGTCGCATGATACAGAACCATCGAAATAGCCATAATCATGCAAGAGGTTCGTAGCAGCACGCATACGGATGTCCGGAGCCACAGAAGACAGTAGCACCGGCTTGGTGCCGAAACGACGGAATATCCATCGTCCGAAGCGGCTTTGTCTGTCGGCAAATCCGTTGTACACCCATAGTCCCAAAGGGAAAGGAATGCGTATGCGCGAACTGCCCAACAAAGCGTTGTTGGGTGCAGTGGCCAAGGCGGCTTCCACTTCCTCCAACGCAGTCTGTCCCACGGATGTTTCGCTGCGTTGCTCTACTACAATTGGTTTCTGTCCTGTGTAGAGCACTTCGCCCGGTGGCAGATGTTTCGTTGTGGAACAAGCCGTGAGGCAGCACAATAGCGATAGAAAGATATATTTCTTCATCTCAGGTTACTATTAATGATCATTTACTCATCCTCTTTCTTCTTCCTAAAAATGAACAATTCACTCAAACGGTCCACCTTGCGGCGGAGTACAAGACCTACCCCGGTTTCGGTAATCTCGCCGTCGAGTACGCTCTCGTAATTTTTATTATAGAAAGCACGTATGTAGCGGGTACCTGATGCATCCAATCGATACTCCAAGGATATGTTATCAATAAACGACTCCACACTGTTAGTGGCTCCTGCTCCCGTCGATACTTTGCCTCCGATAACAATCTGCACGCGGTCGCCAAAGAAACGTTGGGCGTAACGAAAACTGTAGTCTGTTTGTCCCGCACCCGTTTCGGTCGATGTATGGTCTTCCACTCCCACACTAATGCTGGCACCTTTTATTTGCCCGGCCAAAGAGTTTATCTGGCTTTGCAACACGCTGTTCAGTGCTGCGCCCATGTCTATTCCACCTCCCTTTATGCCGCTATTCAGGTAAATGCCCGTAGCCAGCATAGCAATGGCCTGCTTGCCACGTTCGTCAGGACCCATTGCAAGTAGCTCATTCTGCACTGTAGCATCATGAGGAGCGTTGATGTCGAATCCCAATTCAGGCGATGAAAGTCTTCCCTTGATTCCTACCGACACTTCAAAATCCACCATACGCGTCTGTCCGTCATCACCCTCAGCGACCGATGCGCGCATCTGCTCTGTTGCGGTCAGCTCCAATGTGGGATTTATCACGTCGCCACTCCAATCTACATAACTGCCACGGCTTATATGGAACTCTTTTAACGGAATGACAGGAAGCGAATATTTCAATACGCCGTCAGACAAAGTATAGCGTCCCGTCAGGCTCATGTCTCCTTGAG
Source organism: uncultured Bacteroides sp. (assembly GCA_949289345.1). Classification (GTDB taxonomy): domain Bacteria; phylum Bacteroidota; class Bacteroidia; order Bacteroidales; family Bacteroidaceae; genus Bacteroides. The sequence continues at coordinate 21,987 of CASENS010000056.1, read as the reverse complement.
GGGTGTAGCGTAAGGAAAGGTCTCCTCCTCCTTCTAGTTCTATATATTTGCTACGGTCAGGACTCAAGTCGGCTCTCAAACGTACAGCGTCATCTATGCGCACCGTCATCAAGAGATCCATTCCTCCGGGAGGTGGAGCGGTAGTATGGTTCCGCTCTGTACTGGTTGTGTCGGCAAATGAGACGAACGTCACCAGCCCGCTAAGCCGGTCATCTACTGTTAGAGGAGAGTCCGTCAGTACGTAAGTCAAGTCTGTAGTACCAAGCAAATGCATGCTTCCGCGTACGGCTAATGCATCTACCGGTCCTTTCACAGCAGCGTCCAAGTCCGCTATTACTTTACCATATGCCAAACTTTTACGTGTACGGCGGGCATCCAGTAACGTGTAATTGTCTGCCTGTAGGCGAAGGTCGGCCATTGGTCCTTGCGGCGTATCCAATTTTATGCTACCATCTATAGTAAACGGATTAGCTCCGTTAGTGTAGATGGCGAAAGCGTCCAGCGTCAGTGTACCATCTACTATCTGAATAGGACGATTATCTAAGTAATAACGTGCACCGAGCATGCCGACATACACTGAAGCGCTGTCTAATGTCAGGTCTCCCGAAATCCGGGGAGCATCTTGTGTACCTGTCATATGAAAAGTACCGTTGGCTTTCCCGGCCAACTTAGCCATATCGTCGGGTATAAAAGCATCAGCCACTGCCAAAGGCAAGTATTTGAGTGTAGCGAGCAAGTCGACGGGCGTTTCGTTTTCGGTATCCGCATCCAGCATCCCTTTCACATCAGCCACTTCTTGCCCGTCCAATTTTAACGCAGCACCTAAATAATGTTTTCCTTCTTCACGCGGCAACCATGCGGCCTCCACGCCAACATCACCTACTTTACGACCTTCATATGTTAATTCTTTCACATTCGCCTGTCCGGAGACCTGTAATGTCTCCCGCGTTTGTATACAGTGTCCTTCTACCGAAAGCAATCCCGTCAGACGAGGCAGGTAAGGCATAACCCGGCTCAGCTCACTCAGCCGGAAACTGGTCAGCGCCAATCGAATGTTTTGTAGCGAAACGGTGTCCTTCGGTTCGGACATTAGGTTCAGGCCAATACCGTCTTCACTGCGCATATCTACACCGGCATACACATGTCCGTCACGGTGCAAGTAAATCCAGTTTGCATTGTCGGCAAAATCGAAACGCCGATAGGCAATCACAGGTTGCTGTGGAACAAGACGCAGTAGTAGACCATCTCCCCACCGTCCATCTCCTTTGGTTAGCGGACGCGCATTCATCCCTAACAAGATGCCTGTTTCTCCCTGTTCGTCAGTATAGTCCAAAATCAGTTCAGCGTCTTCATTACGTACTTCGCCCGTCAGTGTCGTTCGAAAAACAAATTGCGGATTATCCGGTTCATTCACAACTCCTCCTTGCAGTCGGATGCGACTTGTATCTTGTTGAACAACCAAAAACAGTGTATCCAATTGCAAAGAGTCTACATGCAGTCCTCGCAAATCCGTTCGCCCGTTGATACCTTTCTCAGTCGACAATCCAAAACCGAAGCGGAACCGTTCGAATCGAATATGCTTTTGTCGGAGCCAGTCACTCAATGGGTTTTTCATTCCTGCCCGTATCTGGATTTCCGCTTCCGGTAAGGTGCGCCGGAGGGCTGCATGGTCTAAAACTTGCTCTTCTAACTGTCGCTTTAGTAATACGGTCAGCCGTTCAGTCCGTCGCATGAGTTTGTCCACTGTACCACGAGCATGAAAACGCAAGTTTAGGTCACCTGCAGACAGGCTCAGCCCAATGGAGTCACCCGCATGCACCGTCAGTCCGATATCTGTCAAGTCCCAGGCTCCATAGCGTAAGGTGTTCAGCTTCAATTGCGCCCCTATATAAGTATGTGGTGAAGTAAAGTCTGTTCCCCGTCCTCGTATATCGGTATGCAGGGTCAAATCATACAAACTGTCTGTCGGCAGGAAATGATGCAGTTGCAGTGAGTCCGTCTTTAATGTCGCTCGATAAACTTCCGTCATCAGATTATATTGCATGTCCGCATTTAATCGCCCTGTACTTTCTTCCCATTTCAGTCGTGCCGTCAGTCCGCTTCCTTGCAGACCAAATCTGGCTTTTAGACACATGCTGTCCGGAATGGCAAAGGTTTGATTAAGCCCTTCTCCAATCAGACTTTTTAGGAATTCCAGTCGTCCGGTCTGCATTTGCAAGTCTATGCACGCTTCCCGGTTCGTGTTGTCTATCAAGTCGGTTCCTTCACCGTTTCCTTTTAGTTCAAAAGCTCCCGGCAGACAGACTTCCACACGCTGCAACCGCAGAGTAGCCAGATTGCCGTCAGCCTGTAGTGCTATTCGCAATGGATGTGGAGGACAGTCACGGCGAAAAGCCTCCGGCAAGTCACTTGCCAGAAGCAGCAAATCCTGTCTTCCTATACGTCCGTCCAAACGGATGTCCACCTGTCCTTGGGAAGGATTTGCCAATAGGGAAGTAGATATGCCTGCTTGCAAGCCAATCTCGCTATAAGGCGTTCGCAATCGCAGATTGCCTATTCTCAGATGGTTTGTGTCAGCTTGTAGATTACCACTCAGCTTGGTTATTTCCAATCCCTTAGGTCCGTCCAATCCCAGTTCTGTCAAATAGGCTCTCCAAATCTGTCCTTGCCAGAATAATGAATCCAGTCGGGCATGTATGTCGCGTATATCCAGACGCTGGTTATCCAATGCTGAATTATAATTCACAGATGTTCCTTCTAAACGGAATGTTTCCAGACTGTAACGCCCCGTTCTTAAGTCTACTTCTCCTTCGTTGGCCTGCAAATTTTCAACTCGCCCCTGCAGTGCGGTTTGTTCTTCCGGTAATTGCAAATTCACTTCGATGTTGCGTAGCTTCAGTGTACCTAAAGCGACCCTCCAATTCATCGTGTTTTGTGTCGTGTCCGGAGGAGTTCCTAATGTAGTATCGCTCATGGCGACCTTTACCCGTACGCCATCCAGTTCTACCCGGTCCAGTCGTGCGTTTTCATTTTTCAAGTCGATGCCGTGGGCTGCCACGAAAAAGCGTTCCAAATCTCCTGCCACCTGTAAACCGGGTAACAGATCAGCAGAGTTCACTCGCACACCTTCCAACGTAATACCGTCTACCTCCATCTTTCCGTGTAACAGCGGTGCGGCCTGTACTCCTACATCCAATCCTCGCACATACAGCAGTGTATCCTGTGCAACAGCGGTACAGGTCGTGTCCGCTACCCATACACCTCGTATCCGTAATTTCAACGGGAAACGCAATCCGATGCCATCTATTTTTACTTTCAGCCCAGTTTGCCGCATAGCCGTTTCCACCAGTTGCCGACGCAACCAGTCCTGCACCGGAGGTGCATACAGCAGGCTCACCGCCACTATGCATAAGGCTATTATGCCTGTCAGTGTCCAAATTCCTATTTTTAATACAATACGCATCTTTCTATTATGAGTTTTTAGTCGCTACTATGAATTATAAAGAAGCACAGGCTAACTCCTAAACATTAAATACATGGCGCCTCCTTCAGCACAGCTTTTATTCCTTTCAAGGCTTTCGTCGTCAGTTCTTTGTCTTCTTGTGCCAATGTTGTTCCCTCCAGTGCCTCCAGTTTGCGCAGTGTTCCCACCACTTCGTCGGCACCAATTAAGGCAAACAGGGGAATTAATTTATGAGCTACGGCGGCTATTTCCCGTGCATCATCATGTTGGATGGCTTGTTGCAACCGTATCGACGCATGTTGGGTTTCATCTACAAAAGTTTGCAGAATGTTGTGCGCCGCCTCCGTATCATCACCTGAATAAGCTGTCAACGCCCCAAAGTTCAGCCCAGTCTGCCAGACAGTGGATTTGTCACTCGAAGATAATGTACCGACATTTAGTTCCTTTGCGAGTTCTTTCAGCCCGAAAGGTTTGTACAACAGCCCCGCAAAACCTTGTATCCGCATCTCTTCCCTTTCCATATCCGCACGCGCCGTTACTGCTATTACAGGAATGGTTCGTGCCTGGGGTATGTTTGATGCCCTTAGCAGGCGTAGCAAATCCAGACCGTTTACGGCAGGCATCTGTACATCCGTCAGTAAGGCGTCAAAGTGTTCACTACGCAATGCTTCCAACAGGCTGTCTACATGCAGGCAAGCCACAGATTCTATTCCTGCTTCCCGCAACATGGCTTGTGTCAGTTGTAGTTGCAGGCGGTCGTCATCAATAAGCAACAGTTTTTGTGGATGGGTTGATAAAGCGGAAGAAGAGCGTGCGGGTCGGTTACTGTTTTCCGCCACTGCAAACAAAGGTATCTTCACCGTGAACCGGCTTCCTTGCCCGATTTCGCTTTCTACCTCTACCTGACCTTCCAGAAGTCCGGTCAGCAGTTTCACGATGGATAATCCCAGTCCGCATCCTTCTTTTCCTTGTGCTCCCGGCAAGCGGGAAAATTCAGCCCAAATGCGTTCCCGTTCTTCGCTCTTCATACCTGGTCCGGTATCAGCCACCGTAATTGCCAGCAGTCGTTGGTTGGTATCATAACGTGCAGTAAGTATCACACTCCCTTGTTCTGTGAATTTCACTGCGTTACCCATCAGGTTAGTTACTATCTGGCGGATGCGCAAAGGGTCACCAATGAAGTTCCCCTTCAGTTCTGGCGACGTATCCGTATGTAACTCCAGCCCTTTCGCTTTTGTTTGGGGACGAAAGCTATCCGCTATTTCTTTTATGAGTTCTGCCGGGCTAAAGGCTACCCGTTCTGCTTTCGCATGTCCGCGTTCCAGCCGGTGAAACTCCAATAAGTCGGTCACTAATTTCAGCAAATGGTCTGCCGAGTCAGTCATCGCCTTCAAGTAGAAACGTTGTCGGGGGTCTTCTGTCAGCCGTTCCAACAGTCCGATGTATCCTTTGATGGTACCTAATGGTGCTTTGAAATCGTGTGTGATGGCCATCATCATCCTTTCACGAGTGGCAAGCAACTGTTCCGCTTTCTCTCTTGCCTCTTCTATTTGTAGCCGATAGCGGTTGCTGCGTGCTACATCCCTACCTATCAGTATCAGAAATACGGTGGACAGCACTACGCCGCCTACAGCTATACCTCCTACTGTTCGTGCTGCACGCAGGCGATCCTGTTCCTTTTGGGCCTGTTCGTAACGCGCCTGTTCAAACACTTGTTGTTCATGACCCTTCAGCAGACTGTCTATGCGGTTGTTCAACAAACGGTCTAACCGTTGCAGGTATTGTCTTTTATGTGTATTGCGCTTGTCTAACTCCTGACGTTTACGGGCGGCGGCTTCCAATTCTTCTTTCAGTGAGTCCACCGGATTGAACGTGTCATATACTACCGTGTCCGTAGCTACCTCTGTAGTGACACGTACCTGTATGGCTGTGTCCTCCTTGGGTGGTGAAAAAGCTTCTCCTAATCGTTTGAAAAAACCTTTTTTAGGGGTTGGCGGCGTGCGCAGTGTATCGCGTCGGGTTACTACGTGGCGGCTTATTTGTTGCCTGATGACTACCGTATCGTGCCGTTCTATAATCCGGGCAATGTCCGTAGCACTCAACAAACTGTCGCTTGCCTGACCTACCATTCGTAGCAGACGCAAGGTATTTTCGTCTTTATCTTTCAGTAGCATCGCTAAGCTATCCCACACAGCAGAACTTTCCGTTTCGGTACGAGTTAATCTGTCCATCTCTCTGTTGACAAAGAACAGGGTGAACAGCAATATACCTAACATAAGGGCAAATCCGATACCTATTTTTATTCTTGATACACTTTTCACTTTTCCTTTTTGTTTTAGTTCTCGCTTTGCAGGCTTACTCGCAAGTCGGGAAATCCGATACTAAGGTAACACTAATAATTGGAACGGACAAATTTGCACAAATTTTATGTTCCATCTGGGCTCTATTTAAATTCACATTTATGAAACTGGATGCACAAATTCATTCTGTTCAAAGTATGATTAAACAGATTTAGAAATCTTATCAACCAAATATTGCTTATTTTCTATTAATACTTAGATTTTTTGTAATGTCAATTTTTACAAGGTTATTGATAATTAATCCATGCCCATAAGTTGTCATTTCACTACTTTTGCCTACCAACAAAAAAGATATCTTTTGTATAAGACTATTTTAATTAATAAAAACATCCTTATGGAAAAACACATGAATTTCAAAAAAATGTGCATCGCTTTGCTGATGAGCATGGCATGCATAGGAGCTTTCGCACAGATGCATTCGGTGAAAGGCCGGGTAGTAGATGTAATGGGTGAACCGATTATTGGTGCAAATGTCGTTGTTTTAGGGACAGGCAATGGGGTAATTACTGATTTGGATGGTTTATTTAATCTTCAGAGTGTTGCTTCGGATGCCAAATTGCAGGTTTCTTTTATTGGTTATGTCTCACAGGTAATCTCTGTGAATAATCAGAACGAAATCAATGTGGTATTAAAAGAAGATGCCCAATCGTTGGATGAAGTGGTAGTAGTGGGCTACGGAGTGCAAAAGAAATCGGATTTGACCGGTGCTATCGGTAGTGTGAATAATGAAACACTGATTTCTAAAGGTGCGACAACCGTTATGGAAGCCTTGCAAGGACAAGTGGCTGGTGTGGATATTAGCCAATCCTCCAGTCGTGTAGGTGAAAGTTTCAACATTTCTATTCGTGGAAAAAGTACTTTAGGCAGCAGTACGCAACCTTTGTTTGTAGTAGATGGTATTATTTGCGATGATATCAACTTTTTAAATCCATCGGACATTGAAAAGATTGATGTATTGAAAGATGCTTCTTCTACTGCAATTTATGGTTCACGCGCTACAAATGGTGTTGTAATTGTAACTACTAAGCAAGCAAAAACCGGAAGGGCTTCCAAAGTATCAGTTTCTTACGATGGTTATGTAGGTTATAAGAAAGTGGCTCGTATGCCCGATTTTATGGATCCGGTAGAATGGTTAGAGTACCGTTACATGCGCTATGCCACACCGGTGGAGGGAGCGGCTATTGTGGATGGACGCTTACCGCTTGAAATGACTAAAACGAATATGGAGGCTTTTTGGTGTAAAAATGCTCCAATGATGAAAGAGCAATTTTTAACGAAGAACTTTACTGATTGGATTGATTTGATGATGAAAGATGGCACCCAACAAAATCATTTTGTCCAGGTGTCGGGAGCCGGTGAGAATGTATCTTATAATATTGGCATGGGCTATCAAAAAGAAGATGGTGTCATGGGGGATGGACTCAATCGATACAACTTGAAAGTTTCCGTAGATGGAAAAGTCAACAAATGGATTTCAGTAGGTACAACCGCTAATTTAGTTTCTTATAATTATGATTATGGTTCGAGAAAAGCTGTTCAGACTACATTCCGTTCTAATGGATTTTGGTTGCCTTATAATACAGAAACAGGTGAGCTTAACTATATTCCGGGCAAAGATTTAGCTCCGGGACAAGAAAAAAGCGAAGCATATCCTGCGGGTTTTTCATCAACAGTTTCCCCATTGATGGATGCGATGAATTCCAGTGATAAGACGAAAGGATATCGTGTCTTGGCTACCATGTATGCCCAATATCGTCCCATTGAGGAAGTCATTATTAAAACAACTTTCTCGCCCAGTATGTCGACTTCGCGCCGTGGTGAATATTATGGCGGTTTGTCTGACGAACAATCCGGAACATATAATGCTAAGGATAATCCGACAGGAGATGCAAAGGCTTCGGTTACAAAAGATGAACGTTTTTCGTATACATGGGATACGCAGGTGAATTATGTCAAGACATTCAATGAAACTCACTCTTTGAATGCAATGGCGTTATTGAGCGTTTATAGCACAGAAACTGAAAAGTATGCATTGACGGGACAAAATGTGACGCCGGAAACTTTGTGGTATAATCTGGGGTCTGCGGCTTCGGGCTATAGCAATGTGAGCAGTTCGTTTGACAAACAGACCATGCTCTCCTATGCCTTGCGCGTCAATTACAGTTACAAGGATAAATATTTGGCTACGGTTTCCACACGTTGGGATGGTTCTTCCAAATTCAGTAAGGACAATCGTTGGGGTATGTTCCCTTCTGTGGCCTTGGCTTGGCGTATTGCGGAAGAGGATTTCGTAAAGGAAAACTTGTCTTGGATCAATAATCTGAAACTTCGTTTGAGCTATGGCGCTACGGGAAACAACGCTTCAGTAGGAAGTTACGAGACAATGTTTTTAGCCAACCAACTCTACTACTCTTCGTTTGGCAAAGGTTTTGGCCCCAGTGTCGCCAATGAACTGCTGAGTTGGGAAAAAACGACAGAATTCAATGCCGGTCTGGACTTTGCTTTTCTCAACGGACGAATTTCCGGTAGTTTTGACTGGTACACGAAGACTTCACGCGATTTGTTGATGGACATGAAGTTGCTATTGGAACAAGGAACATACAATGGCAGTATGACCAGCAATGTAGGTAAGGTGCGTAACCAAGGTGTGGAATTGATGCTGAAAGGCGTGTTGCTGCAAACCAAGGATTTTTATTGGGATGTAAGTGCTTCGTTTGCTAAAAACAAAAACGAGATACTGGAATTGCAGGGAAAGAAGGAAGATATGCGTGCCGAACGCTGGTTTATCGGCCAGCCCATTGACGTTGTGTACGATTTGAAGCAAACCGGCATTTGTACGCAGGCAACAGCCAATGAATTATTGACAATAGATGGCGTGACTAAGACCAAAAGCGAATGGTATGGCTATTTCGAAGGATGTATGACGTATGAGGATATCAATATGGATGGCAAGATAAACGATTCGGACCGGCAGATATTGGGGCAATCGATGCCCAAATGGACCGGAACCATTTCTACCACCTTGCAATATAAGAACTGGGATTTTTCCATGACTGTAAACACAAAGCAAGGACAAATGGTATATAGTCCGTTTATGGAAGAATTTACAGATTATGGCGATCGAGGACGTTTGAAATTAGATATGGACTTTTATATTCCGGCTGGATCACCAATATTCAACTATAGCTGGGATGGAAAGGACTATACATCATTAACGTCTGATCCTACATGTGTTTCGGATAAAACTATTGTTGGGACTTATCCTCACCCGTTTCATGATGCGGCATACAATCATGGTGGAGGTAATGGATGGTATACAAACAAAACGGATGAATTCGCATCGAATAATTACGTAGATGCTTCGTATTGGAAAATAAAGAATATTACATTAGGCTATACGTTTGACAAAAAACTATTAAGTAAAATCGGAGTAGAAAATCTGCGTATTTATTGCAATGTGCTTAATCCGTTTACTTTTACTAGCTACAAGGGCTTTGACCCAGAATGGGCGGATGCTAAAATATCAGATGGTACAGGAGGTCCCAGTTCCATCACTTATCAAATAGGTTTAAATCTTAAATTTTAATTCATATGAAGAAGAAATACATATTGTTGTCTATAGTATGTCTCTTACTGACTGGATGTTCTGATTTTTTGGAGCAGGATAATAAGTCTAATGTGCCGGGAGCTGAATATTATGAGACCTCTACGGGATTTGAAAGTTTATGTAATGCTGCTTACAGCGCATTACGAAGTATTTATAGTGAATCACCTTGGCTGTTTGAAGGTGGAACAGATCTTTTCGCCAGTGGACGTACTCCTGTAAATGTATGTAATTTATACGGTCAAAACTATTCTAGTGCGGATGCTGATGTTGAAACATTTTACACAGAACATTATAAAGGTATCTCGTTGGCCAATGAAGTAATCTATTGGGGTGGTGATAATCCGGATAGAGCGGAGCGTGTAGCGGAAGCCCGAGGTTTGCGTGCTTTTTATTATTTGAATATGGTGCAGCAGTTCGGTGGAATACCTTTGATAATGGAACGTGCCTCATCACCTATCATAGAGGTTGCACGTGCAAGTGCAGAGGAGGTCTATCAGTTTATTATTAACGAATTAAGTAATTTGGCAGACGATGCCTCAGCTTTGGTAACCAAAGCGACTGACGGACGTTTTAACAAGGCAGCCACTTGGCATTATTTGGCTAAAGCTTATCTATGTCGTGGATACATAACAGGAGATAGCAATGATTTTGAACAGGCTATAGCTTCTGCTAAAGCAGCAGGTGCCGGTCAATCCTTGACTACACCGTTTACCATACTGTTTAGCAACGCTGGTGAGGGTAATGAAGAAGTATTGTTCTATGTTGGTTATAGCACTGAAACCGTAGAGAATATACAAAAAGATGGAAATCGTCAACAAGCAGACTATTGTCCTTACTTGAAAGGTGCGGAAGCAGGCCATAAAAATACTACCTCCACATTGACTCCCACATTGTGGATGCATGAAGTATTTAATACGGACACGAATAATCCTGCCCAAGACGAACGTTATGAAGGTACATTTATGACCGAATTACGTCAAAGCTATTGGGATTATTACGATGAAGATAAGAAAAATACAAGTGAAGTGATTTATTATTATTGTCCTTCGTGGAAAATTGATGAAATAGATGAATGGCGTGCCGCTTTTCCCAGTCGTGCCAATGCTACCATTGTAGAGATGTTGCCTGAAGGAAATAACATCAGCGACCAACACACTACTTATGTAGCCAAGATGTCGGCTGATATTTGTGGAGTAGCTCCATTTAGGAAATTCGATGATGTAGATAATGGAAAGAAATATTATAGTACGACCTCTTCGATGCGTGACATCTATTTAGCCCGTTTGGCGGAAACGAATTTAATTGCCGCAGAAGCCTGTATTCAGTTGAATAAGCCGGAAGAGGCTGTGACTTATGTGAATATTGTACGTAATCGGGCAAAGGCTACACCTGCTACTGCGGATGAGATGAGTATTGATTACATATTGAACGAACGGGCCCGCGAATTGGCTGGTGAATATCTTCGGTGGCCGGACCTGGTACGTACCGGGAAGTTGGCTGAATATGTGGAAGCACATAATCCGGATATTCCTGCGGGAAGAATTACCTCAAAATTCTACTTACGTCCAATTCCGCTATCAGCCATAGAACTGAATCCGGCTTTAGCCGGTCATCAAAACGAAGGCTGGTGACAAAAGGCTGAGATTGTTTTCAGGTTTCGATTTTATAGTACTATGTACCTTGCATATCTTGTCTGAGGATATGCAAGGGCGGTACTTATCCGTATTTGCATAGCTCAGAATTGTATCATCCAATAATACATAATATACAATGAGAAAAATTTTTTTGTTTTGCTTTATGGCAATATGCTTAACATGTACTTGGAGCAGTGAACGATATAGTGATTTGTATCATGATTTGCCTTTTGATATGCCAATGGTTAATCGCCCACAGTTTCCTGCTTTGTCAGTTTGTCTTACAGACTTTGGGGGGAAAGGTGATGGACAACATCTTAATACAAAAGCCTTTAAAATGGCAATTCATAGTTTAGCTTCGCGTGGAGGAGGGCGGTTGGTTGTTCCGCAAGGAGTGTGGCTTACGGGACCTATCGTGTTGGAAGATAACATTGATTTGCATCTTTCAGATAATTCTATTATCCTTTTTACTCAAGATAAATCACTCTATCCCATCGTGAAAACTGTGTTTGAAGGTAGTGAAACTTTTCGATGCCAACCTCAGATTTCAGCAGTAGGCAAACGTAACATTGCCATTACGGGAGCAGGCATTATTGATGGAGCTGGTGACATATGGCGATTGGGACGGAAAGCGGAAATGCCGCCAAGTGTCTGGCAGCAGCATGTACAGAGTGGCGGGATCTTGAGTGAGGATGGTGAGCAATGGTATCCCAGCGAAAGTTATTATCGTGGAGCGAAAGACGCAACCCAGAACATTGTGCCTTGGGCTAAGACTATGGCGGACTTTGAGAGCATTCGTGACTTCTTACGTCCGGTGATGATTCATATCCGTGGCTGTGAGGGTGTTCTGCTGGAAGGTGTTACTTTTCAGAACTCTCCTTGTTGGAATGTACATCTGGCATTATGCAGAAATCTGGTGGTAGACGGAATTGTCGTCCGTTGTCCTTGGTATGCCAAGAATGGGGATGGAATTGACATAGAGTCATGCATAAACATGCTTCTCGTAAATAGTAAATTTGATGTGGGAGATGATGCCATCTGTATAAAAAGCGGGAAGGATGCAGAGGGACGTGCACGAGGTATTCCAGCGGCTAACATCATTGTGGACAATTGCGTGTGCTTTCATGGGCATGGTGGATTTGTGGTAGGCAGTGAAATGAGTGGAGGTGTGAAAAATATATCGGTTTCCAACTGTCGTTTCTCCGGAACTGACGTTGGATTGCGATTTAAAAGCAAACGAGGACGAGGGGGCGTGGTAGAAAATATATATATTAGAGATATCATGATGAATGACATTGTAACAGAAGCGTTGCTTTTTGATTTGTTTTATGCCCAGCAATCAGCCTCAGAACTGTTAGCTAACAAGAACAGTGCCGATATGCCTAATGAAACAGTTCCGGAGGCTGACGAAACCACACCACAGTTCCGCAATGTTTTTGTGTCACGTATCGTTTGTCATGGAGCCAGGAGAGCGATGTTCTTTAACGGATTACCGGAAATGAACATTGACAAAGTGTTAGTAGAAGATAGCTACATTGTGTCTAAAAAAGGAATAGAAATATGTGAAACCAAAGATGTAGAACTGCGCAATGTGACGTTAGTAGCAGAAGAGAAGCCCGCCTTGTCTTTTCATAATGTGAAGGGAGCTGTAGTGGAAGAATTTTCCCCATCCACCGAATTGGAAGGAAACTTAAAAATTTCAGGTCATACGAACCGAGATATTCTAATAAACGGGGAAATACTTTCGGAGCAATGGGAATAGAATTCTAATAGATAATTTATGTTGAATATATTTAAGAATATAATTGCCGCGACATTGTTCTTGTCCGTATTAACTGACGTACATGGAGAGAAGTTATCCGTTCAAGCAGATTTGATTGTAGATCCTAATTCGGTAACAGCTTTTCATACATTAACTGAAGCAATTGCTGCCGTACCCGATTTCTGTAGTCGTGAAACTGTCATTTATTTGGCGGAGGGCATTTACCGGGAGCGTATCAATATTCCGCCTTCGAAGCGAAATTTGAAATTGGTCGGCAGAGGCATAGGTAAAACCGTTATTTCCGGCAATTGTTCCGCAAGGTTGATAGGCATTACAGGAATGCCTGTCGGAACTTCTGGGACGGCTACTGTTATTAATGCAGCAATAGGTTTTACAGCTGAAAACATTACGTTTGAAAATACAGCGGACCGCAATGCGGGACAGGCTGTGGCTCTACTTTGCATGGGCGATAAACAGCGTTACATACATTGTCATATTAAAGGGAATCACGACACTTTGTTTTTATACGGTGGAGGTAACCGACCGGAAACTGAAACCTGTCAACAGAATGGGCATTACCTGTTTGAAGACTGTATGATAGAAGGAACAACGGACTTTATATTCGGAAGCGCTACAGCTTATTTTTCCCGTTGTACCATTTTGAGTAAGAAGAATTCATTCATTACAGCCGCTTCGACCTATAAAGGACAACGTTTCGGATTCGTTTTTAACCATTGTCGTTTTGTAGCGGCTGAAGGAGTTTCACGAGTTTATTTGGGTCGCCCGTGGCGTATATATGCTCAAACGGTTGTATTAAATTCGGAAATGGGCGATCATATCCGACCTGAAGGCTGGCATGACTGGCATAAGCCACAAGTAAGGAATGGCACCACATTCTATGCCGAATATAATAACTATGGACCGGGAGCTTTGGGACAACGGGTGTCATGGAGCAAGCGTTTGTCTTCACAGGAAGCGGAAATATATACGTGCGAAAATGTCTATGATGAATAAAAACTTGTTAATTTTGGAGCAGTTTTAATTGTATATACCATGATAAATCGTTTATTGTTAATAGTTTTTGGGATATGCTGTTCACTACTTACCCATGCGCAAAGCTTACAGGCAACCTTTGCCACTTATACCTCATTAGATGGTTTGGTACATAATAATATCCTTGATATTTATACGGATTCAAAAGGCTTTGTGTGGCTATGTACGTGGAATGGAGTCAGTCGTTTTGATGGTTATCATTTCAAAAACTATTGCAATGAACCGGATAATTCTCCTGTATTGCACAATCGTTTTATTGAAGTGGAAGAAGACTCCAATACCCATTTATGGTTTAAGACTTATGACGGGCGGATTTATCGTTTCAATCGATTTACTGAAGAATTCGAGGCATTGGACGGATTAGTAGAGCCTTTATTAGGAAGGACGTGGCGAGTCGGACATATTTTATTTTGCAATCAAACTCCCAATGTATGGGTTGAGTTTCAAGGTTATGGGTTAGTGTGTTTCAAAGGAGAGCGGAATGAAGAAAGTTTGAAGCCGGACAGTTATATTGCTGATTCGCTGATAGGTCCGGATATTACCTGTTTGAATGAAGGTCCGGATGGCACGATATGGGTCGTATGTGGCGTGGACAAAATCGTAACCATGTCAAAAGAACGGAAAAAAGAGTTAAGGTATACGACCCATGAACCTATTATCGCAAGTTGTGTTATGAGAGAAGGGATGGCTTATGCAACGCGACATTCCGTGATTTACATCAATCAATTCACGCAGCATATCATTAATCTACATGAGAGTGGGATATCTACATTAGCAAGCGGAACGATTCCTGACGAACTTTATGTTGGCATGCGGAATGGCGTTAAGGTCTTGAAAGTAACAGAAAACGGATTCGTTGATATGCAACGGCATTTCACAGGCCCATCCCCTTGCAATGTTGAGAAAATAGTAGCAGATACCCACAATACATTATGGATTACGGATGCACGTCCCGGCATTATCCGTTTAAATTTGACAGACGGAAATTATAAACATTTTGGACAAAAACTAAATACGGTGGATTATTTTCCAGATACATTGAGTGTAGTCCAGGAACGTAATGGAATTGTCTGGTTAAAGATGAAACAGGCGGGTTTTGGTTATTACAATCGTGAGAAAGACCGTGTAGAAGCTTTCTACAATGACGCCGCTTCTTCAAATTATCGAATGACAAATGGAATAACCGCCTTTGAGATTGACCCTAATAATGTAATATGGATATCCCCTTATTATGAGAAAGGACTGATAAAAGGAGTTGTCACAAACTCTCACCAAGACGCTTATCATTTTGAGAAGATATTCTCTACCACACATGTTGATGACATAAGAGCGTTGCTGAACGACCGTAGTGGTAATCTGTGGATTGGGACCAAAAACGGGAATCTGTATCGTTATGATGTCAATCATAAATTGGTACATGTTTATTCGCATGCCGATAGCGGAGAACCTTTAGGGCGAATTTATGCCATCTATGAAGACGATTCACATCGTTTATGGATAGGAACTAAAGGTAATGGTTTGTGGCGCTTAACTTTTGATGGACATTCTCCTGCATTTAAACACTATCTTCATGATCCGGGAAAAAGGACTTCAATTTCAGACAATAACATTTATTCCATCACTCAAGATTATCAAGGACGTTTATGGCTTGCAACTTTTGAAGGCGGTCTTAATCTTTTGGAAAACTTGGACGGTGATTCCTTTTTGAATTGTAGTAATAGTTTCCCGAATTATCCGCATGGGAAGAATGAACGGGTCCGCTATCTTCTGAGTGATACACCGGACAGAATGTTTGCGGCAACTACGGAAGGATTATTGTTTTTTAATCCTTCTATGAGTGTTGATAAGATGCAATTCACGGTATGCCAACGTTATCCGGGAAGCAGAAACTCAATAAGTAGCAATGACATTATTCATATCTTGAAAGATTCTTCAAACCGGATCTGGCTTTCTACGTATGGTGGCGGCGTCAGTATGATAAAAGGATATCAGGATAATGATGTTCCTGTCTTTATTAACTATACAACGGCTGATGGATTGCCCAGCAATATTATATTAGCTGCGACGGAAGACGCTGAAGGGAATATTTGGTTTTCAACTGAAAAAGGTGTGGTAAAATGGGAGACACAAAAAGAAGTCTTTACGGATTATACCCAATGGAATTATGAGGAACCTGTATCTTATGATGAAGCGGCATCCGTTACTGACGCAGAAGGAAATATAATTTTTGGGGGAATGAATAAACTGCATGTCATCAATCCATCGGAAGCGCAAATGGTTTCGTATGATTACCAATTGGAGTTTACCGGATTTGAAATACAAAACCAACCTTATCGGAATGGGAAAAAAGATAAGAACAACTTTGATGATAAAGGGAATGAACTTTATTTGCCTTACGACTATTCTCATTTTCGGATAGAATTCGCCTCTTTGAATTTCCGCGCTCAAGATAAAGTAAATTATATGTTCCAACTTGACGGCTTTGACAACAGTTGGGCTACCGCTAAAGGAATAAACAGCGCTTATTATTCTAAGGTACCTCCCGGTCGTTATGTCTTCCGAGTAAAAGCTTATGTGGGTAATGCTTTTATGGCAAGCCCCGAACAAACGCTTGTAATACATATTGCCACTCCACCTTGGTTGAGTTGGTATGCTTATCTGCTATACACCGCATTGACGGCGTTCATTTTATGGATCATCGGAAAGCACTTTTATACGGTAACCAAGCTCCGTACGGAAGCCAAGATGGAACAGCGTCTTTCAGATGTTAAAATCAGATTTTTTACAAATGTCTCCCATGAATTGCGCACTCCGCTGACTTTGATTATGGGAGGCTTGGAAGATTTGCAACATAAAGAAGCCTTATCCGACCGAGGGAAAGCAAGTCTAAACATGTCTTATAAAAATTCCAAACGGATGTTGATGCTTATCAATCAGTTATTGGACTTTCGGAAGATAGTGAAAGACAAGCTTGAACTTAGGGTTAGGGAGGCTAACATAATACCTTTAGTCCGAAGCACGGTGCAGGACTTTAGAGATATGGCTGACAGTAAAGGCATTTCGCTTCTGCTGACGACATCACACGAGGACATTTTTTTATGGATTGACTGTGAACGCATTGAAAGTGTACTTTATAATTTGTTATCCAATGCCTTTAAGTTTACTCCAAAAGGAGGACGTATCTCTTTGTCTGTAATCAAATCGGAAGATAAGGTGTGTATTTCCGTCACAGACTCCGGAGCAGGCATACCTAAGGAGCAGCAGGAACTAATATTCGCCCGCTTTGCTCAATTCCAAAAGTTCTTGAATGGTAAGGTTTATGGAAGCGGCATCGGACTGGCTTTGTGTAAAGAGATAATAGAAACTCATCATGGCAACATCACGGTAGAAAGCAAAGTCGGGAAAGGTTCCACTTTCACAGTAACTCTTCCATTAGGAAAACAAAATTTCCAGCATAATGAACATGATACCAAAGTACATGAAACTTCTCCGGAAATGTTACCAATGAATGAAGAGTTCACGAAGAAAAGTCAGCCAGACTTCGCTAAACCAGAATTGCCCGATGACGCTCCTTGGATTCTGGTAGTAGACGACAATGCAGAGATACGAAAACTTATCAGCAACAGTCTGCAAGACAGTTACCACTTAATGGAAGCCGATGATGGAATAGACGCTTTGGAGAAACTTAGTCAACGTGCGCCGGATATTATCATTACAGACCTGTTGATGCCTCGCATGGACGGCATTGCGTTGGTTGATAAAATCCGCAAAGATTTTGAAACAAGCCATATTCCTATTATCATGTTGACAGCCAAACAAGGACCGGAAGATAGATTAAAAGCACTTAAATATGGAGCGGACAGCTATCTGACCAAACCTTTCAGCATGGAACTGCTATTGGCATACATTGACAATTTATTGGTGCAAAGGCGTTTGCTTTTTGAACGCTTTTCATCTCAATCGGCTACGCACTCCATCAGTGATTTTATTCCCCAGCAGGATTTGGTGGTAACCAATCGTGACCAAGAATTTATGGAGACATTGATGGCTTACATTGAAGAGAATATTCAGAATTCTGAGCTGACCATAAATGACTTGGCCGCACATTTGAATTTGGGACGTACCACAATGTACAATAAAGTAAAATCGTTGACAGGAAAATCGCCTGTAGAATTGATTCGGGAGTATCGGGTAACCAAAGCCGAGATGCTTATGAAAAAGGGCGAATGTTCCGTATCAGAATTGGCTTATCAATTAGGGTTTTCAGATCCGAGCTATTTCAGCCGCTGTTTCAAAGAACGGTATAAAGTCTCTCCCAAAGAATATATGCGTCGGTATAATTCAGCGGACAAAAAAGATGAAAATTGAACATGGCCGCCTAAAGGACAATGCTGTGACAAAATATACCGGTAAAATGAGGATTTTTACAGGTTCACGTGGCAGTATTGAGTTATTTTTGTAAAGAGATAGTTTTTTAATTATTCACCTAATTGAAAATGATAAGTATGAAAGAAAAATGTTTTATTGTCTGGATAGTGTTGATTTGGGTATGCTCACGCCCCATTTGGGCGGCTAATTATGACAGTGTCTATACACAGTTACCATTCCCGATGGAAAAGCCTATGATGCCTGTTATTCCTGACTTAACAGTGTCATTGACCGAATATGGAGGTAAGGGAGACGGGGAAACGTTAAACACGCACGCCTTCGAAAAGGCTATTTCGGACTTATCACAACGGGGAGGAGGGCATTTAATCGTTCCAGAAGGAGTTTGGGTTACAGGGCCTATTGTCATGAAAAGCAATATAGACTTGCATGTAGTCAAGAATGCCATTGTACTTTTCACATCAGATAAATCACAATATCCGGTATTGCCTCCGGATGAAGGGACTTCTGCGTTTCGTTGTCAATCCCCTGTCAATGCTTATCATGAGCGTAATTTTTCCATTACAGGTGAAGGCGTCTTTGATGGAAATGGAGAATATTGGAGACCGGTAAAACGGAGTAAGGTGAGTGAAATAGAATGGGACAGGTTCTTGTCCCGTGGTGGCATTGCCGGAAAAGGAGGAAAGATATGGTATCCTTGGAATTTGTGGAATAGTCCGGGAGACAGTTGTGTAGCCGATAGTCCGGAAAAGTTATCTAAGGTACGTCCCCGATTGTTCCGCATAGTAGGTTGCGAGCAAGTCCTATTACAAGGGGTCGTGTTTCAGAACTCACCAAGCTTTCATGTCAATTTTATCTTGTGCAAGGATATCATTGTTGACCAAGTGACCGTACGTTGTCCATGGAACGCTCAAAATGGGGACGGGATAGATTTCAGTTCCTGCGAGAATGTGCTGGTAACAAACGCGTCTGTAGATGTTGGCGACGATGCCATATGTTTGAAAAGCGGTATCGGCGAGACAGGGCGCCGTAGAGGTCCTTGCCGCAATGTTTTAATTGACGGTTGTACTGTGTTTCATGGGCATGGCGGTTTTGTCATAGGCAGCGATACGGGAGGCGGCATAAGTAATGTCGTGGTGAGAAATTGCCGTTTTATGAATACAGATACAGGAATTCGTTTGAAAAGCCTGCGTAGCCGCGGTGGACTCGTTGAGAATATCTACGTGGAAAATATCCGGATGAATGATATAGCCAATTATGCTATTTGGTTCGAACTTTTCTATCAGAAAGAAACGCCCGTTTTGGAGACAGTACCGGAGGGAAGTGAAAAAACAGATGCGCCTTGGATGGCTGTCAATGCTGATACGCCTTGTTTCCGGAATATATGCATGTCAAACATTACGTGCACAGATGCAGACCAAGCGATGTTTCTGAATGGATTACCGGAAATGAATGTGCAAGATATACAAATAACCGATTGCTACATATCCGCCCAAAAAGGTATTAGAGTGAACGAGACAAGTAATTTGCGGATGGACAGAATTGTACTTGCAATTTCAGATGGAGACCTGGCGACGTTTAATAACGTGAAAGATGTACATATTCATCAGCTTAAGGCACGTAAACAATCCGGTATTAGTGTATCGGGAAGCCGGAACCGGAACATACAGGTGGAAGGTGAAAACATCAGCCGACAGAATGTACATACGACACCGCTGGCTTCAGGAAGTATAATTATCATTGATTAACCTCAATAAAAAATATGTATATGAACAGAAAAACTTTATTCCAACTGTCTTGCGGCTTGATGGGAGCACTTGCAACAGCCGGTTGCACGCAAGCCTCTTCCAAGAATGAAAAACAAGCTCCAAACATTATTTATATCTTAGCAGACGATCTTGGCATCGGCGATACATCGCCTTATGGGCAGCAGTTAATTCGCACACCGAACCTCGAACGAATGGCCAATGAAGGTATGCGTTTCACACAATGTTATACAGGGACTTCCGTATCGGCTCCTTCGAGAGCCTCCTTAATGACAGGACTTCATACGGGACATACTTTTATTCGGGGTAATATGCGCATGGAGCCGGAAGGTCAACAGGATATGCCGGAAGGTACTTATACAATGGCGCATATGTTTCAAGAGGCCGGATACGCGACTGGCTGCTTTGGAAAATGGGGACTCGGATATCCGGGGTCTAAGTCAGATCCGGTGAAAGCAGGTTTTGACGAATTTTTCGGTTATAATTGCCAGACATTAGCTCATGATTACTATCCGGATCATTTGTGGGATGGTACCCAACGAGTAGAATTCCCGGACAATTATAAACAGGCAGAAGGTACTTATTCGGCCGACTTAATTCACCAACGAGCTTTGCAATATATCCGGAATCATGCTGACAAGCCTTTCTTTGCTTACCTTTCTTATACATTGCCTCATGCTGAATTAGTTTTGCCAAAGGATTCCGTATATCAGGCATATTGCAATTTGATACCTCAAGAAGATGAGCATCCATGGAAAGAGGAAAGGCCTAACCGGCGCGGCGCCTATGGAGCGGTAGAACGACCTTTGGCAACTTTTGCATCCATGGTGACTCGTTTGGATAAGTACGTAGGTGACGTTATGAGCTTGCTCGAAGAACTTGATATTGATGATAACACACTGATTATATTTGCATCGGATAATGGACCTCATGATGAAGGCGGTGCCAATCCCGCTTATTTTAAAAGTTCAGGACCGTATCGCGGTATTAAACGGGATTTGTACGAAGGAGGTATTCGCACACCAATGATTGCTTATTGGCCGGGACATGTGAAAGCGGGAAGTACAAGTGATCATTTGACCGCCTTTTGGGATATGATGCCGACTTTTGCGGAGTTGATAGATGGCAATAAGGATTTTCAGACTGATGGAATTTCGTTTGTTCCCACATTGCTTGGCAAAGATAAACAGGAAGAACACGAATACCTTTATTGGGAATTTCATGAAAAAGGCGGTAAGCAAGCGGTACGCTATGGGAACTGGAAGGGAGTTCGTTTGCGTGTATGCTGTCCGGAAGAAACCGTCTTTGAATTGTATGATTTGTCCAAAGATATTCATGAAGACCATAATGTCGCATCAGAAAATCCGGAGATTGTGGAAAAACTTGAGAATATCATGAAAGAGGCACGTACGGAGTCTGAATTATTCAATTTCAGCAGAATGTAATTTGAGGTTAATACTAAAAATGAATATCCGCAAATTACCTAAACAGAGACTAAGAAGCATGAAGCAAGCTCCTATGGTCAGGTATTATTAGATACTTTGCCTTTTATCATTGCTTCTATAGCTGTTGAAGCATAGTTCTATCATTACAAAAGTATAATTGAGTTCGAAATAAAATTAGAAAATAGCCAGTTGTCCGTCATTGACAAAGTTAACGTCAATGGCGGGCTTCTTTTCAAAAAAGCAGTATGCTGCTATAGCCGACAAAGAATTGGCAATAAAGTTATTGAATGAACGATGTCTGGAATGTTCTATCTGTGCGATGTTCTTCAACTCATCATTGACCGTTTCAATCAAGGCTCTTTTTCGGAGCAGGATTTTGTCGGCAATACTCATCAATGAGTTCTTCATATTGTTTTTAACTTTAGTGACAAGCTGTATGCCATTAAGGAAAAGGTTCTCAAACAGAGCCTGACCTATATATCCTTTGTCTGCGCATAGTTTTCCTTTAATG
>CASENS010000055.1 GCA_949289345.1 uncultured Bacteroides sp. | reverse complement strand
GCATCAGGCGGTAGGACAGGCCGGTGATATTCTTACGGGTCACCTTGGGGATGCTGAAGTCCGACAGTTTGTTGCTGCCTTCCACGTAACTGCGGCTGGTGCGCTTGAAGGTGCTCAGCACGTGATTCAGCGTCAGCGTATGCGCCTGGCTGATGCGGTAATTGGCGGTGAAGGTAGCGTTCCAGTTCAGATTCTTCGACTCGCTGTTCTGATACGACTGCTCGCCGGGCGTACCGGTGTATTTGCAATCGCCCAGCCAGTTGTATTTGTAGGTAGCGGTGTCGATGTTCTGAGTGATATTGTGGTTGTAGTTGGCGGTGGCCACCACGTCCAACCCGCGGGTGAAGAGGTTGCGCTTGGTGTACTCCAACGAAGGCGTGAAAGAATGCCCCTTGCGGTGCTTTTGCCCGAAGACGATATACTGGTACACGCCCGTCTGTATCTCCTTGTAATAATTGGAGTAATTGAAGCCCAAGGCCAGGCGGTCGGCCCACGACTTGTCCACCACACCTATCTTGCCGATGACAGCCTCGTTGTGGAAGGTGTCGTTGAATCGCTTAACGTGATAGATTTTCTTGGTGTCAGTGCTTTCGCTCCCGTCCTCACCAAACTCGGTGATATAGTTGTCAATGTAATAATCGTTGTCCGAATAGTTTTGAAAGGCGTTCACCTCGTACATGAAGCCGTTCTTCAACGTCTGCCCGAAGTTGACGTACGACTTGTGCGTGTTGAACGAGCCGTAACTGTAGGAGGCGTCCACGTGCCAGCGGCGGCGTTGTTTGTTGGTGACGATGTTCACCACACCGCCCAATGCGTCCGTGCCGAAGCCAACGGGCACCACGCCCTTATACACCTCGATACGTTCGGCAAAGTTCACGGGCAGGTTGTTGAGGTCGAGCGCCTTGCCCGCACCTTCCTGCGGCACACCGTCGATGAATATCTTCACGTGCTTGCCGCTGAATCCGTCCAGCATCAGCTGCATGTCCGAACCTACTCCCCCACTCTCACGCAGCTTCATGCCCGGCGCCTTGGCCAGCACATCGCTCAAGCTCTTGGCCGTGTTCTGCATCTCGGTGGCATCTACGGCCACGGCGTTGAAGGCACTGCGCTTCACGCGGCTCACTCCGCTGGAGACGACCACAACCTCCTCCAGTTGCCGCACATCGGGAAGGAGGACACAATCTTTCGTCAAGTCCGCCCCTCTGCGAAGGATTAAGCGCTGCTCCACGGCCTTATATCCAATGGCTGATACCACCAAGGTATATTCGCCCGCCGGCGCTTTCAGCGCATAACGTCCCTCAGCGTTGGTTGTGGCTCCATAAGAAGTCCCTTTCAGGTAAATGGTGGCGAAGTCTATCACCTCACCCTCGACCGATGTCACTTTCCCGTGGACAATGGTGCGGTGACCTCCGCGATGTCCTTGGGCATACAAGCTTCCGATGCCGGTCACAAACATCAGTCCTACCAATAATATACGTGCGATTGTCTTCATTCTCTATGTGCTTATTTTTCTGCCGCAAAGGTCTGAATAATAGCGCATCCCCACAATCGCCTGTTTTTGGTATTTATGTATGGCGGCTCCCGCCTCCCGCTCCTCTTCCATATCCGTCAATAGCCATAAGTAGGTATAATAAGGGGGCATCCGGCAAATACGTAGCTATGACTACAGGGAAGTCTTTTCATCTGTGAGGACGTGTCCGTCAATACGTCATGATTAATAAATTAAAACGTCTTGGTCTGTAAAGTAAAAAGCATATATAAGAAAACGGTTGTCTTTATAGGCATCCCATTTTAGGTTACTAACCTGAGGGGGGGTATGTTTCTAACATAGAAGGTGAATGTTAGAAACATTCACCCTTTAGGTTTCTAACATTCCCGAACACTCGCAAGAAGCGCTTCTGGCAAGTTTTATGAATATCAAATCAGCAAAAATCAAAAATAAGGACAAGCACAACAGCTTTCCTATTCTTTTTTGTAAGGAATAATACCGACCAAACAATATCATCAAACCTAAAAGGACGGCTTGTTCCTTGTCTTCTACCTATGCATCTGTCGGGTGAACCATATTAAGGTCTTTGAAATGACAGCCATCGTTTATCGATAATGGAAATAATCCACATCAACAAAACCTTTTTCACCTCTATCGTTAAAACAGTAAATGCCGATGCGGTCGCCCCGATAGTTACCCCAAACCAACTGATAAAAATCGCCGAAAGTAAGGAAATTGTCTCCGTCCACACTATAAGCATACCGTGACATTCCGTCCAATCCCCAACTGGAACTGAACCATACGTAACGCGAACGTACAGACCCGCCTTTCATCGTCTTCCCGTTTTTCCGATATTCCAAATAACATGTTCCGTTCTCCTTCACCACACCAATGCCCGAATGCTGGGAAGAAAAATGGCAAAGGCCACATTTCTGGCCATCCTCCATACCCGAAATGTCCAGTTTTATCACCACCTCGTTCGTCTGTTTCCTAAAGGTGCGCTGGGTCAACGTATTTCCGGCTTTCATCAAGTTGTCGGGTGCCAAAGGCCGATAAGCTTTCAAGCGCAACCAGCCCGGACGTTCGGTCAACGAAAAGAAGTCGTTTCTGGGCTGATAATTCCATTGCCATTGCGGAGCCAGACGGACCTCATCGAAATCATCGCTCCGTTTGACAGTCAGTTTCTCCGCACACTCATAAGGCATTTTCCCGCTCCATACCATCGTGCCGACATGCTGGGGAAGCACTTCGCCGATAATGGGCCATCCATCCACCCACGTAACAGGCAACAAACTGACAATCCGTCCACTCCAATCGCCGGAACCATGATGCGTAAAGAAGTACCAATTGCCATCCTTGCCCTCCACAATACCACCTTGATTGGGTTCCATGGCCTCGCAATTAGGCAAAGCCAACTGCTTTTCCTCTTTATAAGGTCCGGTCACTTTGCGGGAACGCTTGGCCATGACATACCGCCCTATTCCCGGCTTATGCTCGCTGAACACTAAGTAATACCACTCACCCATCTTTATCAACTTGCTGGCTTCCCTGCCATTGCCCTCATTGATAAGCACGGCCGACTCCCGGTCAATGCTTTTCCCGTCGGATGACATTTCAAAGAGATAAGTCTTATAGCCATCGGCAAAATGGGTGCCTACGAAATAGGCCTTCCCGTCCTCATCCCACATCACCGTACAATCATCCCATCCGGCTTCACGCATCAAAGGCGTTAACGGTTCCCATGGGCCTTCGGGACGGATAGAGGATGTCATGAAGAAACCTTCGTCCGGCGTTCCGAAGTACAAGTAAAACCGTCCGTCATGATAACGCAACGTACCTGCCCATATTCCACGGGCATAACGGTCCATCACCGTCCAGTTCAACGCCTCGCCTATTTGTGTCAAGTCCTCCACGATGTTGCAACAAATTTCCCAATTGACCAGGTCTTTAGAATGCAGCAACGTCATGCCCGGTGAGAACTGGAAAGTAGAAGATATGGCATAATAATCCTCTCCCACCCGAATGCAATCAATATCACTATAATCCGATGGAATAACGGGATTTACATACATGCCATTCCCCTGGTCACCCCATATTTTCCAATTACCCCATTCATCCGGTTGTTGAGCCATAAGGCTGACACTCAAACACAAGCACCCTATTAATGCCCACACATATTTCATTCTGACCGTTTCTGCTTGTTTCAATAAATATTCCATTCCCAAATACCCCTAATTCCTTTTGAGATTTTTATCCGCAAATACCGATAGGTCCGCTCCACCACATCCGTATGAGGCGACTGGACGCGCAGGTCCTCATGTCCGCCGCAAACCTCCCAAAGTTTTCCGTCGGTTGAACCTTCCAGTACATAAGCGTGCCCTGCCGTAGGACGTACAAAGTACACCTCGCTCCGGTGTATGCTCCTCTCCTTGCCTAAATCGGCCACCATCCAAGCCTCCTTATCCTCGTTATGAGCCATCCAACGCGAACCATTGGCACCGTCTATGGCAAAGGCTGGTACAAAATATTCCGTCCGACAACATAACGAATCCTTTATCGGTCGGATGCGCAATGGTTCCGCCACGCTGGAGGCCCACACCGTATCTATCCTTAACGGTTTCTCACGCTCCACTTCACGCAAAGCCCCTACCCCGTTCAAATCCAATTCAACCGGACGGATAGTGCCGTCTTCGTTAAACTCCAAACGGTTCACGTATGTTTGCCGATTCGTACTACGCCGCCCGAACTCCAGATAGACGAAATAGTAGTCATCCGTTCCTTCCGGACGGAAAACGCATCCGTGTCCCGGTCCGAAGACTCCTTTCTCATAATCGGTAGTCGAAATAATGTCCTGTTCGGGAAACTCATACGGTCCCAGCGGAGAAACGCGGCTCATGCCGTAAGCATACTGGTACTTCTCATCTCCCCCAATTGTGTACAGATAATAATAAATGCCTTTCCGCTTGAAAAAGACAGGTCCTTCGGAGTATTGCTTATGAGGAGTGGAAAGGACATGCACTACAGAATCGACAGTTATCATGTCCTTAGCCAGTTTGGCCACATGCCTGCGTCCCCAAAACAGGTAAGCCTGCCCGTCATCGTCAATGAATACTTCCGCGTCAATGCCTCCCGGATCTTCCGTCTGCAACAATGTGGATGACGTATAAGGAAGGTGGAACTCATCTTTCCCACGAGCCAGTTTGAAAGGTCCTTCCGGACTATCCGCCACAGCGGGATACATGTATCCGTTGATGGTGGGGTAAATGTAATACTTGCCATTGGCCTGCACCACCTTGCTTGGCGCCCAATATTTTTCCTTTGCGGCCGAAGGAAAATAAATGCCATTAAAACTCCAATGGACAAAGTCTTTGGATTTCCATACGACCGGAGGGCCGGAAGTCTCCAGCCCCCGGCCATATCCGTCCGTAGTGGCATAACAATAAAACGTTCCATCAATGTCCACAATACTGGCATCCGCCACCATGTCCGGTATCAAGGCATTGCCAAACGGATTGGTCACTTGAGCCATCACAGGTTCCAAGGCGAAGCATCCGCCCAAGAGGACCGCTACGAAAAACTTTTTCATACACATCATTCATATAGGTAAAACATCCGTTCCATCAGTCTCCACTTTTGAGAGGAAGTGCTTCCCGGCACACATTGTTGAAAGCGAGCCACATAATCCTCCCATTCCTGCTGACGTGGCAAATGAGCCAGTCGCTCCATAGCCTGGTCCCAGTCGAAATCCATGGGTGTCTCCACAATCATAAACGCTTGGGAACCGGATATGTATATCTCCATCTCCCAAATCCCTACCGAACGTATTCCTTCCCGAATTTCCGGCCACGACTCTTCCTTGCTATGTATTCTCCGGTATTCGGCTATCAGTTCCGGATTGTCTTTCAGGTTCAATGTCTGACAATAACGTTTTGTCGGCACCGAATATTTTTTCTCTGGATATCCTTCTTTTTGCCTCATAATTATACCATTATACTATTGTTCTTTAAACTCATTCCGTCAATAATGCCACATAGAAAACTTTCCCTGTCCGGTTTCCCGCCTTAGGCCGGAAGCTTAAGGTATTAACTAAATATGATAACATTCAAGGACAAAGATAATGAAAAGAATTTAACTTCCCCCACGATACTAAGGAAAGACGCCACCTCTCTTTGGAGAAGATTTTGCCAATGTATCGGGAAGTGGATGCCTTGTCAAAAAAAGCCTGCCCCTATCCGATGTATACATTTTCTGTTATGAATAAGGGCAGGCTCGTCACAAGTCCGCTACAAATTAATCTGTATTACGTTTATCAATACCCGTCATTCTGCTTCAGGTTTCCATTGACGTTTCTCTCGGCCTGCGGAATGGGGAAGTAGCGGTTGTGAGCCGCCCACGAACGGGTCTCGAACTGATAGTACATATCCTCGTCCACGGGAGAAGCCGTCGAGCCTTCGCCCCGATAGTTGCGGTCGGCAGGATTATCAGAGAGTTTTACGCCCGTAAACGTGTGGTTCAGTTCCTGCTCGGCAATGCCCCAACGCAGGATGTCGAAATAGCGGAAGCCTTCGAATGCCAGTTCCACTCTTCTCTCCTTGCGGACGGCCTGGCGTACGGCTTCTTGCGAAGCGAGTTCAGCCTTGGTGTAGCCCGGCAGGTTCACACGGTCGCGGATGTCGTTGATGGTCGCGTCCAAAACAGATTGGGTTACATCGCCCGGAGCCGATTCGTTCAAGGCTTCCAGGTAGCTCAGCAACACTTCGGCATAACGCATGAGCGGCGTGTAGGTAGGCGTAGAACCAATATTGCTCGTCACAGAAGGATCGCATCCCTTCTTGGGGCTATAACCGTTGAACAAGGGGTAGCGGTTGTAGCTGTCCGCGGTGTTCGGTCCGTTGAAGCAATCGTAAGTCAGGTCGTTGTACTTCGTGCCGGGATAGCTTCCCAACGGGGGCAGGAAGACGGTGGCGTAGAGACGGAGGTCACGGTTCACGTAGGGGTCGTCGTCGTCATACACGGCCGATGTCTCGATATCCTTTCCATCCGTGCAGAAATATTCCTTCACCAACTCGTTGTAGACGGCAAACTGGTGCCAGCCTCCGTAAGCGCACTCCGGATATTGGTATTGATAGCGCACGGTGGTGTACTTGTCCGCCAAGGTCATGATGCAGAAGATGGTCTCAGGACTGTATTCTCCGCCAATCCAGAACAGTTTCTCGTAGCTGTCGTCCCCGTTGCGGCGGTCCAGTTCGTACAAGCCGGAGTCGATGACGGCTTTCAGCACGGAAGCGGCTTCACTCCATCTGTCCTGTGCCAGGTAGACACGGCTCAGCAACACACGGGCAGCGTTCTTGGTGATGCGTCCGTAGTTTGTAGCGTCATACTGGTCGGGCAACACCTGAATGGCCTCCAACAAGTCCGCTTCAATCTGGTCGTACACATCTTGCTGGGGAGTCTGACCGATGGTGTTGGCTTCTTCTAACGTCAGGTTATTGAGCGGCATGGGCACGTCCTTGAAGTGGAATGCCAGATAGAACAGGTAGTAAGCCCGCAGGCACTTCGCCTCGGACATGTATTGGGCGCGGAGCGTCTCGTCTTCCATGGGGCAGTTCACCACATTGTCCAGGAAGTTGTTCTGCTTGGCTATCATCCAATAGGCATTGTCCCAGTAACGCTCGATGTTGCTGTTGGTGGCCATACAGTTGGTACCCGCCATCAGGCTGGTGAAATTCTCCTTCTCCGTACCATGGCCTCCACAACAATCCAAGTATATCTGTCCGCAAGGCGTGGCGAAATCATCGTTCGTCCATCCGCTTTGGAATACGTAACAGCCAACCAGCGCCATGTAAGCGTCCTTTTCGTTGTTCCAGAAGTTTCCGTCGGCAATGGACGAGTTGGGACTCTTGTCCAGCAAATCAGAACATCCGTATGCTCCTCCCACTAAAGGCAGAAGGCACAAACCCAATTTAACCACGTGGGTCACGCGTTTATAGAATGCTTTCATATATTCTTCGTTTTAAGTTGATTAGAAATTAAGATTGATACCAAAAGAATAGATGGCCGTAATCGGGTAGTACGAAGGAGCGTCGCCCGTACCGATTTCGTTTTCAGGATCCCATCCTTTGTAGAAACCGTTGAAGCTGTACAGGTTCTGGCCGCTGACGTACAGACGCAGTTTCTCGATACCGATTTTCTTGGTCATTTCCTTGGGGAACGTGTAGCCCAACTGTACGTTCTTGATACGCAGGAAGCTGGCGTTGCGCATCCAGTAGTCCGAAGTCTGCAGGTTGGGGCTGTTCATGTTCAAGGTCTCGATACGCGGATATTCCGCCCACTTGTTCGGGTTTTCCTCCGTCCAGCAGTTTTCGGCCTGCCAACGCTGGATGTTACCGTTGTTGTAGAAAGCGTATGCCATGTACGAACCGATCAGACGCTGGTAACCGCCCAAACCTTGGAACAATGCCGAGAAGTCGAAGCCTTTGTAGGAAG
This sequence comes from uncultured Bacteroides sp., assembly GCA_949289345.1. Lineage (GTDB taxonomy): Bacteria > Bacteroidota > Bacteroidia > Bacteroidales > Bacteroidaceae > Bacteroides. The sequence continues at coordinate 3,058 of CASENS010000055.1, read as the reverse complement.
CGGACAGGTTCAAGCCATAGTAGAACTTAGGCGTAGTGCTGCCCAGCACGGTGCGGTCATACTCGGCGTCCACCTTACCATCGGGCACACCGTCCGGACCGCTGATGTCTTTGTACTTCACGTAACCGGGCTTCAGGTCGCTCTTACCGACAAGCTGTTCGGGAGCGGCGTCAATCTCAGCCTGGTCAACGAACAGACCGTCCGTCTCATAACCGTAGATGATGCCGAGCGGCTGACCCACGATACGGTTGTTGTTGATTTCCTCCGTTGCGCCGTTGGCCAGTTCCTCCACCGCGTTCTTTACCCACGTGAAGTTGGGAGCGATGCTGAAACGGAAGTCTCTGCCGATACGACCGTTGAACGACAGGTTCACCTCAATACCTTTATTGGATACGGCACCCACGTTGGACTCGCCTACGCCACGTCCCATGATGCCGGTTACTTCCACCGGAGCCAGGATGTCCGAAGTATATTTATAGAAGTATTCCACCGAACCGTTGACAACGCCGTTGAACATACCGAAGTCCAGACCCACATTCGTAATGGCCGTCTTTTCCCAAGTGATGTCCTGGTTCTTATAAGAAGACACGTAAGTACCCGACACAAGCGTCGCCGGATTTCCCAACGGATAGTTATGCCCTAAGTCGTACACCTGCTGGTAAGGATAGGTACCGATGTTCTGGTTACCCAGTACACCGTAAGAGAGACGGAGCTTCAGGTTGTCGAAGATATCAGCGGCTTTGCTGTTCTTCCAGAAGTCTTCTTCCGAAATTCTCCAACCGGCGGATACGGAGGGGAAGAGACCCCAGCGGTTATCTTCGGCAAAACGGGAAGAACCATCGTAACGCAAGTTGCCTTCCAACAGATAGCGGTCCTTGAACGAATAGTTGACACGACCGAAGAAAGATACCAAGGCGTATTCGTCCAAACCACTGCCGTTGGTCGAAGTAGAAGCGTCGCCCGCCCCCAGTTCATACAGGAAGTTGTTGGGGAACGTGTTGCGGTATCCGTCCAGCCAACGGTTGGCAGTCTGCTCCACGGAAGTACCGGCCAGCACCTTTAATGAATGAGCCTCTTTAAATACCTTTTCGTAGTTCACCAGAGCTTCGAACGTAGTGTACGTATTGTTGGCCGAGTGAACGCTCAACGAAGCGGGACCTACCGTCTTGGTATCATCAAAATAAGTCTCTGCCATAAACTCTTTATCGTGTTTGGTCCAGTAATTCACACCGGCTTTACCCGAAATGGAAAGTCCGTCAATCGGCGTATCCCACTTCAACTGACCGGAAGCGCTGACGTTTCGGTTGATGTACTGAATAAAGGATTCACCCGCTAACCAAGCCTCCGGACTGTAGTTGTCTTGATAACCAAAACTTCCGTCTGTTTTCTGTCCGGGAATGTTATTCGGCTCACGCACGGAGTAACCAATCATCTGATCAATAGTCTGCCCGCTGTAAGGAGCGTCATAGTTGTTATTATAGGCGTTGATGTTCAAGTTCAACGACAAACGGTTGGTCAACTTGGTTTGCAGAGAGAAGATGGCGGTCATACGCTCGTTGGAAGTCTTCTCCGTCAGACCGTTCTGCTTGCGATAACCGATGGACAGGTTGTAGTTCGTACGGTCGTTACCGCCTCTCACACTAATGTTGTGCTGGTGCTGGAAGCCCGAACCCGTTTCAAGCAGCCACTTCAAGTGGTTCACGTTAGGATAATTATCGGGATCGGAACCGTCACGATACTTCTGAATATCCTCTGCGGAATAAGCCTCAGCCAAGCCCATGTTGCGCATCGCCATGTTGTAGTATTCGGCATATTCCCACGAGTCGAGGATATCAGGCAATTCCGTCGGCGTCTGCCAGCCGAAAGTGGCGTTGTAACTGATTTGCGTTTTGCCCTTCTGTCCTTTCTTCGTCTCAATCAGGATAACGCCGTTAGCGGCACGGTTACCGTAGATGGAAGCGGAAGCGGCGTCCTTCAGGAAAGAGATGCTCTGGATGTCATTGGGGTCTACATCGTCCATGCTTCCGGACAGACCGTCAATCAGCACCAACGGGTCAGTTCCCGCGCTGGAGAAAGTACCTGTACCACGGATCTTCACACTGGCACCCGCACCGGGACGACCGGAGTTCGATACGACGCTCAAACCGGGAGCCAGACCGGCAATGGCCTGCGCGGTACTCATGACAGGCTTGTTAATCAACTCTTCCGAGTCAATGGACGACACGGCACCCGTCAGGTTCACCTTCTTCTGCGTACCGTAACCTACGACCACCACTTCGTCCAAGCGCTTGGTGTCTTCTTCGAGGGTTACATTCAATATTTTGTTATTACCGACTTGGATTTCCCGGGTTGTATAGCCCACATAGCTGAACTGGATGACATCACTGGCTCCGGCCGAGATGGAGTATCCGCCATTGATGTCACTTACCACACCATTTGTTGTACCTTTCACCAAGATACTTACACCGATTAAAGGTTCGCCATTACTGTCCGTAACAGTACCTTTCACCATACTCTGCCCTTGTGCAGTGACACTACCGACAAAGCATGTCATTAGCAGGAAGAGCATTTGCGCAACCCGCCCAATTCTTTTACAATAAGAATCTTTCATACACGTATTTTTAATGTTAATAAAGGATATAAAGGGGGCTTGCCGACCTGCAAAAGCCGGCAAACCGTCCATTTACTATACACAAATTATTACCTTACCTTGAAAACTGGAGCGATCTTATTCAGTTGTTTACCGGGAAGCTCTATCGTGAGTCCATCAGCCGTACGATTGAAGTTTACCTTTCCGTAGCCTAACAGTTCCACTTCCTTTATTTCTTCGGGATAGAGTTCATTGCCTTGTGCAAGCGATTTTACAACCACTTTCTTGTTTTCCGGCCACGCCAAAGCCGTCACGTACAAATCTTCACCTTTCTGCGTGAAGCGGATTTCCTCGGCAGTAGCGTTCGTATAGGAGCCTTCGTTGAAGCCTTGCGCATTGATTTCAATGTCCGCATTGGCAATCGGACCTTCACCGAACACCTTCCAAGGCGTTGTGTCATAGATGGCT
>CASENS010000054.1 GCA_949289345.1 uncultured Bacteroides sp. | reverse complement strand
TATAGCCCACTATAACTTCTCCGCTTCGCTCCAAAGTTGTGGGCTCTCCCGAGGGGCTGGGCGTTGCCCCGTCCCACTTAGGACGCTGCCCTAAGAACCCGGCAAGGACTTTCAGCCCTGTGCAACCCGACCAAAGAGTGACCCCCTCTTTGGAAACTCCGCTTAGTGGCTTCCACCCCTAAGAACCCGGAGCAGGAAGTGACCCTCTCCCTGCACCCTCCGATTATGGCTCTGCCCTAATAACCCAAAGTGAAACTCAAAAACAAACAAGCCCTATGGCACAGAAGACATCCATCAACATAAAGCCCTGCAACCTTGGAAGCAGCAGCCCGCATAACAAACGGTCGGCAGAATATCTCGCCAATATCCGCAAGGAGAAATTCTATATCCGCACCGACCTTATGGAAAGAAACGAAATGTGGGTATCATCACAATTAGGCGATACCTCACTGACCGACTACTACAATCAGATAGCCGCAATGGTCAAGGAAAAGACAGGCCGTGCGATGCAGACCAAAGACCGTGAACGGGTGAACAAAAAGACAGGCAAGGTGACCATTGTCCGTGGCAGCACTCCGCTCAAAGAGGGTGTGGTGGTAATCAAGGAAGATACCACGATGGAACAATTATGCAAGTTCTGCAAGGTGTGTAACGAGCGTTGGGGTGTCACAGCCCTGCAAGTGTTCATCCACCGTGACGAGGGGCATTACGGAATACCCGGCGACAATGCCACATGGAAGCCCAACCTGCACGCCCACATCGTATGGGATTGGATGAACCACGATACGGGCAAGTCCTGCAAGCTGGACGAAAAAGCCATGAGCGAGATGCAGACGGTTTTGGCTGAGTGCCTGGAGATGGAAAGGGGCATCTCAAAGGAGATTACAGGCAGGGAGCATTTGGAGCGCACGGACTTCATTCTTGCCAAGCAGAAGCAGGAAGTGGAACGGGCTAAAGCCGAAAAGGAAGCAGCCCTTGCCGCCAAGGAGGAAGCCGAAAAGGAACGGCAGACCATCGAGGGCGAGAATAAGGCAAAAGAGCAATACCGCCGTTCCCTCGACAGCGAGATTGCCGAAAAGGAGCAGCAACTCAAAGACGAACGTAAGGCGAAAGTGGACAGCATACTGGATAGCGTCGGCAGTCTTGTGGGGGTCGGCAAATCCGCAGCGGTCGAAAAGGAAAACGCCAAGCTGAAAGCTGAGAACGAGCGCATGAAGAAAGCCTTTGCCGAAGCAGTAAAGGACAAGGCGGAGGAACGTACAAAGGTATTGGCTGCAGAGAAGCTGAAAGCCGAAGCCGAGCGTGACCGGGCTTTGGTACAAAGCCGTTCACTTGCCATTGAAAGGGACAAGGCGGTACGGCAGTTTCAGGAGCAAAAGGACGGCGAGCAGCAGCATATCCGCCAAGCGGTGAGCCAAGCCACGGCGGAGAAAGACAAGACCATCCGCTTGCTGCAAAGTGCGCTGAAAGCGAGCAGGCATATTCTGAACGTGCTTGCTGATATTCTTTACAAGGCAAACGAGGTCTTTAAGCGAGCCATTGATGCGATTGTTCATTTCGGTACGGAGCAGTACAAATCTTTCTTTGCCCCGTCAGAAGCCGCCGACATCAAGAGCGTGATGCAGGAGTACGGGGAAACGACCGAACAGCAAAATGCGGTCGGAGCATGGCTCTGTGACTATGCGGAGAGCCGCCAGCCGTTTGACGAAATAAAACATCGCCACACACTCAAAGAGGTTGGCGATGTCGCAGAGGGGCGGTATGATTGGAAAATTGAAAGAGGGCGAGGTGGAGTCACCCTATAATGGTTATTGCTTTTTTATTGTAAATTCCAACTTTTGAAGTCCCTTTTTATAAACATTGGCAAGGATGAGTGCGTAACGGACTTCTTCGCCGGACTGCATGGATTGAATACGGGTAAACTCATCTTCGGGAATGACGCTTTTGAACATCGGGCCATGTGAATCGTTGCGTATCAAACGAATGTCATCGGTAAACGGTGAAAAGACATACGAATAAGTCGCCTGATATGACACCGTCTGAAATTTAACCCAATTCGGGTCTTCTTTGTCAAGGACATCTTCCAACCAAATACGGGCGTTGTCGTATGACGGCAACGATGAGCCATCGCCGTAATATATATTACCATCCTTATCAACAACGAACTCCTTGCTGATTGCGTACTTCTCGAAAGGACACAAATCATGGTATTCGATATCTTCTTCCGATGTTATCTCTTCATCAACCGGAACTTCCGGTTCCGTGACAACTCTGTCCTCAAGAATACGGATAAGCGAATAAGTACGGTCGGAAGCATCCGCAGGTGGATTTGCAAGGATTGTCCGCCTTACCGAGAGATAATACTCATGTCCTCTTACATAGGTAAAGCCCTCGATGCTGTTGAATCCGAGAGGTTCCCATACTCCGGGATTATCTTCCGACATGACAAGCATACACTCGATGGGATTCTCCTTCTTGTCGTCGCCCCATGCATACATCACGCCTGTTTCTGCTGAAACCTGCATTCTAATCTCTTTGACTGAATCTTTAGGTTCATCATCGCTACAAGCTGTTAGTCCTACCACAGAAAGGAATACCATAAACAGCATTTTAAGAAAAACTTTAGTTTTCATTGTTATATACATTTAATGTAAAAATATTGCATCAACTTTTGCCGAACAACTATTTGCATAATTGTTGAAGAAGTCAGCTATTTCAGTATAATATGACTCAATAGAAGAATACTCGTTGAGTTTATCAATATATCTGGCATTCGATGAATATTCTTATTTATTGCACTTCATGCGAACAATTATTACATTCTTTATTATTAAGATAATACCAGCCAAAATAAATGGAATACTCAAAATTTGTCCCATATTGAAAAACATCGAATCTTCGAAACCTTCTTGATTTTCCTTAGTGTATTCTAAAAGGAATCGCATGAGAAAAATCGCAAAAATACTAAAGCCAAAATAGAAATAACTTCCGACTTTCAACAACTGTCTTTTATATTTGTATAAAGAATAAATAATCAGGAAAATAATAAAATAACTTATTGACTCATAAAGTTGTGATGGATGTCTGGGTAAGTCATCAACGTACCTGAAAATAAAAGCCCACGGCAAATCTGTCGGACGTCCAATAATTTCAGAGTTCATTAAATTAGAGATTCTTATAAAAGCTCCACCTAATGGGGCCAAGATAGCTATGATGTCTATTATTTTCGGGAATGGAATATGAACTTTCCGTGAGTATAATAACATGGCAATGAACAAACCTATTGCACCTCCGTGGCTTGCCAAGCCTTTGTATCCTATAAACTCGTAAACACCATTAACATTTTCTCTAAATGGTATGAATATTTCAATTATATGAGAAGAAAAATATTCAAAATCATAAAACAGGCAGTGCCCGAGTCTTGCCCCTCCGAAAATACCAATAACTGCGTATATAAAAAGCTTCTCCATTGCATCAGGAGTATAAATTTTCTCCTTCTTGTATATATGGCCAATTATGTAGTAACACAAAGCAAGCCCAGTGACAAAAATCAAACCATAATATTGAATCTTAACTGGCCCAAGACTAAATATTACAGGGTCTATATCCCAATTTATGTATAAAAGGTTATTCATAATAATTAATGATGTTATATTTAACGTAATTTCAAATACAAAAGTAGTGAATTCCCTATTAAATGAATTTCTTAGCAGAACGAAAATCAGAGTTTTAAGATTAATTTCATAATTTGTACCCCTGTTGGGTCTCAAAATATAGAAGATATTGAAAATCAATAGTTGTAATCAATTCCCCGACAATTCCTTTGCGGTTTTGACCTCATTCCGAGCGGTCATCGGGAAAGTATAAAAATGCCTGCCGTTTGTTAAGTTTTTGTTAAATTTTCATCTTAAATCAACCTTTTCCTTTCCCTCTTTGCTTCTCCCAAAAACGGCTTTTTCACCCTGCTTCTCACAGCGATTATTTTTGTACCGATATTTTCTTATATCACTGATAATCAGCTATAAATACTCTCTCATATGTAATTGCTTTTGTTCTTGCATATTATTGCTTGTTTTGAAGGTAAAATATAAGATTTTTTGTTTTTTAATTTTGAAAATTGTAAATATATATATATATCTTTGTAGCCAATCTAATTTACAACCAAATTATTGTGCAATTATGAGAAGAAAGTTTTTATTAGCATTGAGTTTGCTGACAAGTTTTTGCTTGTTTGC
>CASENS010000053.1 GCA_949289345.1 uncultured Bacteroides sp. | reverse complement strand
GGCGCATGTCGTACAGGATGGCAGGCGTCCTTCCCCTTTGCTCCCGCACTTTGTCAAGTCTTTTCTTCCCTAATTCCCCTCCCAAACAAATTTGGGAAATTTGTATGTTACTTTGCACCCTGAAATCGACCTCAGACGTATGTGTAACGGGCATTCTACCAAATACTGAAGAACGGTGTTTTACACCATATTATATATATACCCAAACGAGTAAGAAAAGAAAATCAAATTATTAACTAACAACTAAAAATTACGATTATGGAAATGGAAAAGTTTTATGTGGCTCCGGAAGTGGAAGTTCTGGAGGTTGCTGTGGAAAAGGGGTTCGGTGCGAGCCTGGACACAGACGGCGAATTTGAAACGGGTGGCGGAAACGAAGTATGACACACCCTTTGAGGAATAAGTAATTAAGAACAATTTAATATTAAATTATTTAAAAATGAAAACGAAACACATTTTATTCACTCTTGCACTGGGCACGGCATTCGCCGCTTGTACTTCGGAAGAGAACTTTCAGGTGGCTCCCGGCAACGACGGCACAGATGCAATGTTGTCAATCCGACCCGTGGTCGGCTCAGAACTGATTTTCGGTGGTGACGAAGCTGCCACAAGATTGGCTTTAGGTTCAAAGTACCGTCCGGCATGGGGCGAGACTGACCAGGTGGGTGCGGCCATCATCGACGTACCTGCATATACGTCGGAGGAAGATTATGCAACTAAAATTAAGGGCGGAAGTAAGGCTATTCAGCTTTACGACATCCTGAACTCTTATGGCTGCAACAACGCTTTCACGACGAGCGACGGCGGTACAACCTGGCAGGCCGAACACCCCATGGTGGAAGGTAACTACCTGTTCTATGCACCCTATCAGGAAGGACTGTCACTGCGTACTCCGCTGGTGGTAGAGGTTCCGCGCGTGCAGGACGCTACAAGCGAGAAGTCAGCATTGGAAGAGTTCTATAACGGTGAACATGTGGTACAGGTGGGCTACAAGTTCATTACGAACGACGAAAGACAGAAACCGACTGTTACCCTCTACAACATCTTCGCTTACCCGCAATTCACCATTACAAATAACTTCAACGGTTATCTGTTCGAGACAGGTGCATCCGGTGCTACTTCTACCACTAAGTACAATGGAGCCATTCGCGTGGACTCTGTTCAGTTCTTGAATGTAGGCGCAAGCAGAGCAACCAAGAGCAACGCTTTGGTAGTGGGCGGACAGTTGAACCACTCTGACAATGTTGGTGCAAGCTCTGGAACTAAAAACGCCACGACTGCAACTGTTGGTGTGATTAATGAAATGAAGCAAAAGGCCAACGGTTTCGCAGCTGACGGTGACTGGTGGAGCCTCGACAAGATGCTGAACGAAGTGAAGACTACAGACTTGCTGAGCTCATCAAATACAATCACAGCCGGCAGACATGGTCAGACCGATGTCATCACTACTTTGGTTGTAAATCAGACGGTTGATTATGGCAAAAGCATCGACCTGTACTGCGTAATGCCTGCTTACAAGTTCAACTTCAATGATGACCAGTTGATGGCTAAACTGTTCGTGACCATCAATGGCGTGCAGTATGAGATTTACGACGCTAAATTCAATGGTGGCACTCCTGCTCCTACAACAGCCACTTTGTCGGCTAATGCAGACCTCGGCTACCTGTTCGACGCTAAGAACAACAACGGCTTGAGTTCGTTGAGCTTGATGGCCGGACAGCGTCTGCCTGCTGAAGCTCTGCGTGTGGAAGGCGACGAGTACCAGCAGAAAACGGATGTGAAAGACCTGCTCACCATTAACTTGATGGGTGGTGTTCCGGGAACTTCCGCTAAGAATGTTCAGATTGCCGTACGCAAGGGCGCTTCCAACGAAGGTGCCGCTACAACGGATGACTTGATCAATATGATTAAAAACGCCGCCAACGGTACGAACTGGGTAGAAGGTTCTACAAGCGACGCTACTCAGAAGGGCTTCACAATCGCTCCGATTAATACGGTTGAAATCAACAGCGAACTGATTGACGTTCTGGCTACGAACAACCAGAATGAAGGTGGTGCCTTTACTATCGAAACGGTTGTTCCTATCAGCAACGACGTGAAGGTAACTAATGTAGACAATACCAAGGTTACATTGCAAAGCAACACCGGTAAGACGTATGACATCACGCTGAGTGGCGCAGAAACAAGTACAGGTACTGGTGCCGGCAAGTACGTAATTGTTGACAGCAATACTCCGAGTGCTTATGACGCTTCTTCGGTAGTGATTGTAAAAGGTACATTGAACTCAAGTGCAGCAGCCGTGAAGTCACTTCACGTAATGAGTACTGGAACTGCTACCTTGAGCGCAGCATTCGCTGCTAACAACATCCGCATCGACGGTACATTGACTGCAAGCGATAACGTAACGGCTAAGGAACTCTACAATGCGGGTACAATGAACATCACTAAGGTGGTAAACAGCAAGGATGCTACGGTGACCAACGACGGTACTATCAACACGCAGGCTAATACCGCATCTGTGACAATCAATGCCGGTACCGGTAAGGTGGTTGTTAACGAAGCTAATACTGCAACTGCTATCGTAGTGGCTACTGCTGCTAAGCAGGATGTGATTTACAGCTGTACAAGCACATTGGGCACTGAACAGATTACTAAGGCTGTGACTATTCCGGCAGTGAACGCTATCCAGGCTAACGGTGCAACGGCATTGGCCGCTACGGATATGGCTAAGTTTGGTAACATCAAGAAGATTATTACCAGCAGCGCTATGACGTTCGGTGCAGGTACGTACGACATGAGCGGCTTCACTATTGAGATTGGCAGTGCTGTAACCTTGACCGGTGCAGGCGTGACCAGCACGACCATCAACGGTGTGAAAGTAGTTCTTGGTGCGAACAACTTGACACTCCAGACTGTTGCCGTAGCCAACGCTTCCGTACAGGCTACTACCGGTAAGGTAATTGCCGACGGTATCAGCGCTACTTGGAACGGTGGCGCTAGCGGCCAGAACTGATAAGGTTGAAAAGAAAGATAAAGTGAACCGATAAGTAAATCCCGGCGGGTTTCACCCGTCGGGATTTCTTTTTTAATACATAAGATAATGACAATAGAAGAACAGGTAATCGTGGAAGGGGAAAACGTGGAAGACGGACAATTCCCGACAAAGGCGTTCCGTCTGCGGCGCAAGGACGGCTCAGTCATTGAACTGACGAACAGTCACCTTATGCAGGTGTTTGAAGGGAATGCAAGTGACGGAAATGGTGACAGCTTGGGACTGATGCAGCTGTACATAGACCCGAGCGGCAGGACAAGCGGGCGCTTGCGCCATGTCGGCGTGTACATCACGCCGGAAGAAGCGGAAAAGTCTGGGCTTTGACCGCATCCGGCGGATGTGTGGATTGGCATCCGGTCGGGTCCTGTACAGCTCGGCTGAAAGTATCCAAGGATAAAAGGCGAAGTAACGTTGCTTAAACGGCTAAGTAAGCAAGGATACCCGGACGTATAACCAATGTAAGCGGAGCCGTCCCCCAAAGACAAGAGCGGCTGCACGGAATTCCCGTGCAGCCGCTCTATCACAATCAATTATGAAAAAAGAAACTTGTCCTTATTCAGCACGCAGCGTGAAGCGCTTGAAGTCGGTAATCTTCAGCTCGGCGTCGGCTTCCTTCAGCACTTCGCGTACGGTTTTCTTGGCATCCATGATGTCCTCCTGGTTCAGCAGGCAGACTTCCTTCAGGAACTTGCCCAGACGGCCCTTGGCGATGTTCTGAATCATCTGTTCGGGCAGGTGGGCAGCCTTCTCGGCGGATACGGTAGCGATGATTTCCTTTGCTTTGGCAACGTCCTCGGCCGTAATCCAGCCTTTGGCCATGTTGCTTTCCATGTGGTCTTCGCTGTCCACGTGGGCGGGGTTGATGCCGGCTTTCTTCAGAGCGGCTTCAACGGCTTTCTGCACCTGCTCGGCCTTGGTCTTTTCGATGGCCACGTCAATTTCCTTCTGCTTTACGTCTTCGGGCACACCGTCCTCATCAATAGCGATGGGGTTCATGGCGGCTATCTGCATACATACCTGCTTGGCCAGTTGCTCGTCCACAGCTTTGTTGAAGGCGGCGATGGTGCACAGCGAGTTGCGGTTCATGTGGTTGTACACCATGGTGCACGCACCTTCCACCGTCATGTAGCCATCCAGTTCCATCTTTTCGCCTGTGATGCCGCTGCGGTCCACAACAGCGTCCTGCACGGTGCCGTTGCCCATGGGCAGCGCCTTCACTTCGTCCAGTGTCTTGCAGTTGTTGGCGACGGCCAGGTCCAGAATATCTTGTGTCAGTTTTACGAAATCGGCGTTCTGAGCCACAAAGTCAGTTTCGCATTTCAAGGCGATGATAGCGGCGAAGTTGCCGGTATTCTTGGCCAGTACGCAACCCTCGGAAGCCTCGCGGTCCGAGCGCTTGGCGGCTACGGCCTGTCCCTTCTTGCGGATAATCTCCATTGCCTTGTCAAAATCGCCTTCGGCCTCGGTCAAGGCGTTTTTACAGTCCATCATACCGGCTCCGGTCATTTTGCGGAGCTTGGTAATATCAGCCATTGTTACAGCCATACAGTCTTTCTTAATTTTAAATGGTGAATAAATGAAAAAAGTAGTTAGTAGTCAGCAGTCAATAGTTATCCACTACCAGCTACTTGCCACTAACTACTTGGATTTGTTTAGTAACTATGTAAAGAGAGTTTAAGCCTCTTCTTCGTCCTTCATAAAGGCGGCAGCCTTCGAAGCGTTGATGGCTTCCTCGTCCTGCTTGTCCAGACGGGCTTTGGCAGCCTTGCGCTTGCCTCCTTTATTTGCGGGAGCCTCGCCGGCGGCTTCCATGTCCACCTTCTCGGCCTTGCGCTCTTCCAGACCTTCCTGCATGGCGGCGCAGCATGCGTCCAGAATCACTTCAACGGACTTCGTCGCGTCATCGTTTGCGGGAATGACGAAATCAATGTTCGTCGGGTCGGAGTTCGTGTCGACGATGCCGAATACGGGGATACCCAGGCGGTTGGCTTCGCGGACGGCGATGTTCTCCTTCATGACGTCAACCACGAACAGGGCTGACGGCAAACGGGTCAAGTCAGCGATGGAGCCTAACGTCTTGTCCAACTTGGCGCGCTGACGCGAAATCTGCAGGATTTCACGCTTGGACAAGTTGGCGTACGTACCGTCGTTGGTCAGCTTGTCGATGGTGGCCATCTTCTTGACAGCCTTACGGATGGTCGGGAAGTTGGTCAGCATACCGCCCGGCCAGCGCTCGATTACATAAGGCATGTTTACAGACTGCGCCTTCTCGGCTACAACCTGCTTAGCTTGTTTCTTAGTAGCAACAAACAGGACTTTCTTTCCTGACTTGGCGATTTGCTTCAAAGCCTCGGCGGCTTCGTCTATCTTAGCAACCGTCTTGTTGAGGTCGATGATGTGAATGCCGTTGCGCTCCATGAAGATGTAGGGAGCCATGGCGGGATTCCATTTTCTTTTCAGGTGGCCAAAGTGGCAACCGGCCTCCAATAATGTATCAAAATTTGTTCTTGACATTGTTCTTTTAATCTTAAATCGTTTACTTTCTTTTTTGTTTTTCCTAAACCAACCGCCGGGTAGCCTGTCCCGCAAAGACGCAGGGCGAAGAGTCCCGGTAGTTTAGATGCTAAACGCTCTGTCAGTTGAGAGTTGAGAGGTAACAGTCGAGAATTATCATGCAACTTGTCCGCCCCAACCATTCTCCAACTCTTAACGTTTGCTGAACTGGAATCTGCGGCGTGCTTTCGGACGTCCCGGTTTCTTACGCTCAACGGAGCGCGGGTCGCGGGTCATGAAGCCTTCGGCGCGCAGCGCGGGTTTGTCTTCAGGATTGATCTTCACCAATGCGCGTGCGATGGCCAGGCGCAAAGCCTGTGACTGGCCTGTGAATCCGCCGCCGTTCAGATTTACCTTGATGTCATACTTTTCGGCAACGCCCAGCTTGTTCAGCGGCTGTTTTACCACATACTGGAGGATGCTCGACGGGAAATACACCGTAATATCTCTCTTGTTGATTGTAATCTTGCCGGTACCTTCGCTTACGAAAATACGTGCAACTGCACTTTTACGTCTTCCTAATGCGTTTACTACTTCCATCGTCTCTTATTTAAGTGCGTTAATATCAATCATCTTGGGCTTTTGCGCCTCATGCTTGTGCTCGCTTCCGGCATATACGTACATATTGCCCAGCAGCTTGGCGCCCAGCTTGTTCTTGGGAAGCATGCCCTTTACTACTTTTCTCAGCAACCGGTCCTCGCCGTTGGGCTTGGCCATGAGGCGGGCGGGAGTCATTTCACGCTGGCCGCCGGGGTAACCCGTGTACGACAGATAGATTTTGTCTGTCCACTTGTTGCCAGTCATTTTCACTTTGTCGGCGTTGATGATGATCACATTGTCGCCGCAATCTACGTGAGGGGTAAAGTTGGGTTTGTACTTTCCTCTCAACAGTTTCGCAACCTTAGCGCCCAAACGGCCCAGCACCTGGTCCGTGGCGTCGACGATGACCCATTCTTTGTTCACCGTCGTTTTGTTTGCAGAAATGGTCTTGTAACTTAAAGTATCCACTCTTTAAATGTTTTTAATAATGTTACTACTAATCGTTTCTTCCACCGTGAATTGTCGGCCCCGGACAAAGGCCGGATTAACTCGCTATGAATGAAACATTTATCCTTATTAGATAATAATCGGCTTGCAAAGGTACGAATTTTCCTGTAAACGGCAAACTTTTTATTTCTTTTTTGATTTGCGCAGGGAGTACGGAAACTCCCGACGTCTCCGTGCCATCTGTGTTTAGGCCGCTTCCCCCGTCCTTATGATTTATATTCGCATTCGCCTGTAGAGGGCATGTCAAATCGAGAAACGGCTTTCATTCTGTTACTTTTCTTCATTCATCATTCCCACAACTGAGGCAGTATCAAAATGCAGGAATGCTGTCAGTCTGTCATGTTGAACGTTACTCTCCCCCGACAAACGGGGGAGCAAGGAGGGGGTATGAAACATCTTCCGTCAGTACAAGTAAGCGGGAAATCCTTTGCGCCGCTACCAATGTCGAATTGCAATAATCGGCTCTCCTCCTTCGGGGAAGGAGGGAAGTTGTGGGAATGACAGCTGAAGAAGGAAAACAAAAAGACTCTCCTCCTCCCGGGAGGAGGAGTACCCGCAGGGGGAGGTGGTAGGAAAAACATGCCGCGTAAGCGACTCCTATTCCTATATAATAAATAGGTCAAACCATTCTTTTCCTACCACCCCGCCCGGTGGGCACCTACCCCCTCCTTGCTCCCCCGTTATCGGGGGAGAGCAACCTTCCGGAAGGAGGGGAGTTAATTACCCGTCATCATTGAATGGGTTTTTCGCAGGAAATGGGCACTCAGCATGACTACATTCCTGTATTTTGATGCACCTCCATGATTTCGGCTTCGATTCCCGTCACAATTCAAAAAAAAGAGGGGCGCACCCCTCTTTCAAGTTGATGCGCCCGCTCTTCTATTCGCTAAACTGTCTCTTAGTATTCAACTACATTGTCTTGGTCATCTGATTCACCACCATAGAAAGTAGTCAAGTCGCTTTTGTAATAGAACAGACCTCCAACGTAGATTGTACCTTTCAAATAAGCTGCCTCACAATACAGAGCGTTCCCTTCTTTGATATTGGCTTTCGTTCCTGCGGGCAGGATGAAGCCGTCAAGACGACTCTGACTGTCTGTGAAGTCTGTCGGGAAGGTAAATACAACCTCATTCGTTCCGTTCACTTCGATATACTGGATTTCTTCCGGTTTTGCAGTACCAGCGAATGTCAAGTTGTTCTTCACAATCAGATAGTTGTACTTCACGTCCGGACTCGGAGTCTCGTAAGTCTCACCGCCGTCCCATACATACTTGATGAAGCCTTCGGATGTCGCGTTGCTTACGGAGATGTTGTCCGTTGCGGAACCCAACTCGATGGTACCGATCTTATTGCTTGAAGCGTTGAATTCATCTGCAAACGCGCAGTCGCTATCCAGCTGATTGGTTGTGATGTATGTCTTAGCGTTCGTAAAGTTCATGATGTAACCGTAGTTATCTATTCTACCACTTGTACCACTTGTCACACCCAGCACACCGTAGTTGTAAATCTTACCTCCATTGTCGTAATTAGCTCCTTCACTTGTCATTGTCACACCGCCGGTAGCGTCGTTCGTGATAGTCGTGCCGTAGGCTCTCAACTCGGCGGCATCATCGATAGTGATAACGCCCAGGTTGGTCAGGTCAATGTTCTTCCACTCGGTCACGGCATTGATAAAGATTTCACCGTCCTTCGTGTTCACCATGTCTGCCGGAGTAGCGTTGTCATCAGCAACATTCGCAGACGTAACGTTGATCTCGCCTTCGTTGTTGAACACTTTCACCATTCCTCCGTTTATCGCTTCTGTCTCCGACCATGTCCATGTGCCGCGCAGAGTGACAGGCGTTTCTTTTTCGAACACTTTTGTCCAATCGCTTACCATCTCGGTACTGTTTCCGGTTACCACGACCACAGATGTTCCATTGTGTCCGGCCGCCGTATTCGTACAAGGCTGGATGGTGATATTCATGTTATTCGCACTGCAATCCTTGTTGATTTCCTGCAACAGGGCGATGGATTCCAAAGAAAGGTGGAATTCCTTGTCGGTTGCGTTGTTTCCGTCCAGGTACAACTGGATGTCTGTACCGCTCTTTGTCTCAATATTATTTGTCGGCACTTTCACCAGTTTGTAGAAGTTCAGCAACAGCTGCAGGTGATCGTCGTTCTCCACGTGCATTCCGTCCATTACAGCAGTACTGAAGTCCACGTCCGTCACGAACTTACCGCTTCTGTACAGGGTATTGAGGAAAGACTCGTTCATATTTGTACCAACAAGATCTATTCCAACCATAGCACCGTCGGCATAATCCAAATACTGCGGTGTCGCAGGTTCTCCGTCAGCATCATACTGGGCACTGTAGGCTATTTCATCAATATCCTTGTTGATGGTCACAACACCATATGTGCTTGTCACCTTTATCTCCACCTCGTCATTAGCTGTCAATGCGGTATTGGCAGGAAGCGCGTTGTAATAGAAATTACCCACGTAATCTTTACCATCCATAGCGGTAGTAGTGGAAATCTTCGCGTCACCTGCGGGAGCCAAAGTGATGACACCTGCCTTTGCAGTCACACCTGCCAAGGTGTTCGCATCAACCGTACTCTTCAAGTTCGAATTCATCCAATGTCCGTCACCGTCAATCTCTTCTCCAGCTCCGAGAGGTTCGGTAGTAGGAGCGTAAGTGAAGCTTGTAACAGCCACGTCACTATTTGAGTTCTTATAGCCGACTGTAATGTCGAAAATCTCCACGTTCTTCAACAGGCCTTCATAGTCCGCATTGCTTTCCAACTCGTTGTATTTGTAAGTGAACTCCAGTTTCGCATTGTTGCTGACTTTGCGCGGATAGATTCTGAAAGTATTGTTCAGCCCGGCATTGTCATAAATCTCACCGTCATCTTCTACACCCTCCAGCGTAACGTCCGTCCACTTCGGAGAAATCCAGATAGAGTTCTTGGCCGTTCCGTTCCACGTCTGCACCGCATTTACATTTCCGTCTTCCAGCGTCTGTTCAGCCACGGAGAAATTGATGGGCGCAATGTTCTGAGTCTTTTCATCGTAGGGCAGGTAGGTGTAGTACTTACCCACGTAGATGGAAGTAGCGGGCTGCAACATTTCGTTTGCATTGGCCGTCAACGGGTGGTTCTGGTAAGCGTTACCTGTGATGTCCAATTTCGCACCTCCGTACGCCGCACCTGCATCATTTCCCGAAGAGGAGGCAGCCGGCACACCCAGCCATGCCATACCTACGACGTCACCTTCTTCCAGACCCCATTGGGTGTTCAGTCTTGTCACAGCGCCCCAGTCAAACGTAGCTTCCACCTTGGGAATATTCGCATACTGGTCATTCTCTTGCATCGAGAGGATCTGGTCTTCCTCCGATGTACATGCCGCTACCACCAAGGGCAGGGCAAATAACGATAATATACCTTTTTTCATATCAGTTATTATAATTTATGATTTTAAATTCACCATTCATGTTTTAAGGCATTACTCCTCCATCAAAATCGGTATCGGCTTCGCCACCGGTCCCCGGGTCCAGGCTTGCACCATAGCCTTTCTCCACTTCTACCTCCAGAACTTCCACCTCCGGAGCCACATAAAACTTTTCCATTTCCATAATCGTAATTTTTAGTTAGTTAATAATTTGATTTTCCTTTCTTACTCGTTTGGGTATATATATAATATGGTGTAAAACACCGATTTCTTATATTGGGCCAAATGCTGCCTACACCTATCTCTGAGGTCGATTTCAAGGTGCAAAGTAACATACAAATTTCCCAAATTTGTTTGGGAGGGGAATTAGGGAAGAAAAGACTTGACAAAGTGCGGGAGCAAAGGGGAAGGACGCCTGCCATCCTGTACGACATGCGCCGGAGTTACATCCTACTATACCGTTCTATATATAGAACACATTGGCTGTACAAGTTCGGATCGGGAGCGAACAATCATTTGATGCTTTCCCTTACTCCCCCGTCCCCCCATTT